>DATCPK010000081.1:0-14139 GCA_036570125.1 Candidatus Limnocylindria bacterium | reverse complement strand
CGAGCAGGAAGTGAAGGACCACGACCTGAACGTCGTCTCGGTCCTCTCGGGCAATCGCAACTTCGAGGGGCGGATCCATCCCCTCATCAAGTCGAGCTACCTCGCGTCTCCCCCACTGGTCGTGGCTTATGCGCTCGCCGGCACCGTGCACATCGATCTGCAGGACCAGCCGATCGGCAACGGCAAGGATCGCAAGCCCGTCTTCCTCAAGGACCTGTGGCCGTCGCCCGAGGAAGTGAACGAGGTCGTCGGCAAGGCAATCACGAAAGAGATGTACGCGACCGAGTACGGGAAGATCTTCGACGGCGACCGCTTCTGGAAGACCATGCCGTCACCGACCGGTCTCTCCTATCAATGGGACCCGAACTCGACATACGTGCAGGAGCCGCCGTTCTTCCAGAACTTCTCGGCCGAGCGGCCCGCGGCGATCGCCGACATCGTGAACGCGCGCGTGCTCGTCTCGGTCGGCGACTCGGTGACCACCGATCACATCTCGCCGGCGGGTGCGATTCCCGCAGCGAGTCCGGCGGGCCAGTACCTGGTCTCGAAGGGCGTCAAGCCGGTCGACTTCAACCAGTACGGCACGCGCCGCGGGAACCACGAGGTGCTCATCCGCGGGACGTTCGCGAACATCCGCCTACGCAACAAGCTCGCCGAGAAGGAAGGCTGGTGGACGCGGCACTTCCCGTCGGGCGAGGAGATGACGATCTACGACGCGTCGGTGCGCTATCAGAAGGAAGGCGTGCCGCTCGTCGTGTTCGCGGGTAAGGAGTACGGCTCGGGCAGCTCGCGCGACTGGGCGGCGAAGGGCCCGAACCTGATGGGCGTGCGTGCAGCGATCGCGGAGTCCTTCGAGCGGATCCACCGCTCGAACCTCGTGATGATGGGGATCATCCCGCTCGAATTCATGCCGGGCGAGACGATGGCGACCCTTGGGCTCACCGGCCAGGAAACGTTCACCATCCGCGGGCTCGCTGCCCTTGCGCCGAAGGCGAAGCTCACCGTCGAAGCGACGTCACCGGACGGGAAGAAGAAGTCGTTCACCGTGATCGCACGCGTGGACGACCAAACGGATCTCGAGTACGTCCGCCAGGGTGGAATCCTTCAACAGGTCCTTCGGCAGGTGCTTACGGAGTCGGGTGGCTAACTCGTTGTAAGCAAAATGTTCGCCGCTGCCAAGGCAAGGACGATCACCGCAAGAACTTCGAAAAACAGCCCGACGATAAGGAACCAGGCCTTGGCGCTATTGATCGTGCGGCCGCTCTTGATCATCGCCACGCGCGCCGCGGCCGCGCGCCGGTCCGCGGCAGTCTTGTCCTTCGTCCATGCCTCGGGTGTTACCAGCTTGTCGAACGCACTCCCGGTCACTTCGCGATAGGCCATCGGGAAGTTGGTCGCCAGACCCGCAAGTGAGGCGAGGATGAATAGCGCGACGCATGCGACGAGAAGCCATCGCGCCGGTTCCGGCAAGACGTACGTGGCCTGCGCTTTGGTCGCGAGCGCCGGCAGGGCAAAAAGCAACGTGACTAACGCGCCCGATGAGGTCACGATCGTGATGCCCCGTTGCTCGATCGAGGCTTTCCGAGCGCGTTCCTGCGTCAGTTGCTCCGAAATGAGCGCGCCGTAGACGTTTCCGGCGAACTCGGCTGCCGCTGTCATTGGTTAGCCTTCGTCACCGCGGTTCCACGGTCCTCTCGTTTCGGGCATGGGCTCCGTGTCAATCGGAGCGTCAAACTGAGGCGCCTGCTCCAACTGGCCACCGGTCTCGATCTCCTTGTCGTCATCGTCTTTCGTGCTCGACTCCTCTGCGGGCTCGTGCCCGTGGACGTCGAGTGGCTCGATCTCACCGATGGAACCGATGTCTGCGGCTTGCTTTTCGCCGGACAGATCTGACCAGTTCTGTAGCACCCCGCCGATGCCGATGGGCTCTTCGTGGTCGTCCTCGTGCCCGGTCACTTGCTTCCCTCCCGCGTGGTCTTCCGTCCCTTGCGCCGTGGCTTCGGCGGCGCCTTACCCGACTTCGGATAGACCTGTGCCGCGAACGCGTAGTCGGTGCGATCGATATCGCGTCCGCCGATGATCGGCTTGCCGTTCTTCGTTATCGAGCCCGGTATCTGGTAGCACATGATCGATCGCGGATCGGCTCGCGGCGTGGCCAGGAGCTGTGAGTCCTCGATCGGCGTCAGAACTTGATCGATGACCTCCTGCTGATCCCAACCGTCCTCCCGCTTGAAGTACGCGAACGCCTTCTGTCGATCGATCAGCTTCACCAGCTGACGGCGCATGTGTTCGTGCGGGAAGCCGAGCGTGTGTCCAGTCTCGTGGCGGACGACGCGGTGAAACTCGGACTCGGGTGTAGACATGCTGAAGTCTTCGAGGTTCATAGTCGGCTTGCGACGTGCGATGTGCAGGATGTCGGTGCCCACGTATGACCAATATCCGCCATCTCGTCCTCCGCCACGCGCGATCCGGACCTGCGGATCGGTGTTGCTCGCAACAAACTTGACGTTGGCGCTCTTGGCCCAGGCGTTCATGTGCGACAAGATGCGCGTGCGCAAGTTCTGCGGCGGATTGTCCAGGAAGCCGACCGTTAATGTGACGCCCGCAGCGCCCCAATAGGACGTCCGCACGATGGCCAGAGCAGCCGGCGTCGGCTTGAAGCCGGGGGCCACGCTCATCAACGCGCTGAGCGGAGCGTGGTTGACCGGATTTATCTCATAGGCGGTCTTCGCCGCGCGGATCCTCTCGCGTTTCGGGAGCCTCTTCGGAATACAGACGATGATCGGATATGCCATGACGATCAGACCTTCTTCACAGCAATCTTGTATTCGCCTCTTCCCGTTGGGTCGTGATGGCGTAGCTGAAGCCAGTACTGACCCGGTACCAAGATTCGAACGATCTTTGGATTGCGGCCGATGCCGCTGTCGTCATCCCATGCCAGCACCGCCGAGGGATCGACTGGACCGAGGAGGGTCATGCTCAGATCGGTCTTGCCGGTCGTCGAGACGCGGTAGCGACCTTGAGCGCTGACGGTGAAGCTGAAGAGATCGACCTCCGAGTCGGCCTCGATGTCACTGGCGACGGCGGCAGCGCCGACGTTCAGGGCGACCACGCCCGGATCTTGCTTCGGGTATGTCGCCCTCATGTACGACTTGTCCATCGCCGAGAGCTGTGTGTTCCATCCCACCGCGTACGACCCGATGGTCAGCTCGTCCGGGATTGGATACAGCATGATCGACTGGGGGTCGAACGCCGTGAAGTTCGTCTCGCTCGTCGAGTACAAGTTTAGGACCTGTACATCGACCTGGTGGCGGTCCCATCCGTTCGTCCGGAGGTAGTAGGCGTAGACCGCCTCCTTATCCCACGGGATCGAGGTAGCGGTTGGGCTCTCGTGCTCGTGGCCCATCCCGATGGCATGTCCGAACTCATGCAACACCACCCGGTGGTATTCGCGGTCGCTCGTCGCCGGCGTGAGCCATCCGTAGTTCATCGTGGGCGTCGCCTTGTCGATGCGGAGAGCATCCTTGCCGATCCAAGACCAGCTCGAGCCCTTTTGAGCGAAGCTGATTCGAATCTCTGCACTCGGGTCGTTACCGAACTCGAAACCGAGGTTCACGAACGGCAGCCACTCCTTCGCAACCGCCTTGACCTTCTGCTGCACGACCGGGTCGCCGTCGAGGAAGCGAACACGGAGCGTGTCTCCCGTGTCCCAGAGAAACCGCTTGACGATTACGGCTCTCTTGCTGCCTCGGGTCGGGATGACGCGGATGTTGTCCAGCCGTGTATCGGGGGGAGCCGCGGGCGCCTCGAGTCCGAGCTCGAGCTCGACGGATCGCTCGATGCAGATCTTCAGGTCCTTGTCAGCGGTCTTCCGTTTCGTGGGAGCGGCCTTCCGTTTCGTGCGAGCCGTTTTCCGGATCGGCTTTTTCATAAGCGCGGTGGCCCTTTCACGAGATTGGCGCGTTCGATCCATTCAGTGACCCTGCCGAGCTCGATCTTCTTCGCGCCGAGCCCGCGGAGCTTCCGGGCGGCGGCGTTGTACGCCTTGGTCAGACGCGCCGGGTCCGCGCCGGCGAGCGATGCCAGTCCGGTGATCCCCGCCGCGACGAGCACGTGCGCGTCGCGACCGGTGATCCCGTCGAGGGTCACGAGCTCGGCCTCAGCCGACCATCGCGCGAGCTGCTGTCGCTCGACCCCCAGCGCCGACTGCAGATGAAGCGCGACGCGCGACCGGTTCACCACGCCGACCAGGTCTCGGACGTTGAAGATGCCGACCTCATTGAGGCGCGCGCGGTCGGAAGCGGTGATGCCCGGAAGGCGGTCGAGGGTCGTGTCCAGCCTGTCGGTCGTCGCGGGCGGCGGCGCGGGCGAATCGTCGGACCGCGGGACCGGGACGATCGTGAGCTGCATCCTGCTGATGTGTGAGGGGTCGACCTCCTGGCCGGGCAGCGGGAAGCGGAAGATGACCGCGCCGAGCGCGTTCACGTCGACGCTCACCGCCGCATCGAGATGGAACTCGCGTACAGCGAATGCGGTCTGGCCGGTCTTCGCCTCACCGAATCGCGTCTGCATCAGGTCCAGCGCCGCGCCCAGGGCCGTGCTCACCTCATCGGCCGAGCGTCCGACGAGCTGCGTTTGTTTGAGCTGGTCCTGGAGCTTTGCGTTCTCGCCCTCGAGGACGGTGACGCGGTCTCGCAGCACGTTGACGATCTGGGTCAGGTTCTTCTCGTTGACGTCCACCTTCGTCTTCGAGACCGGGGTGAACACTCCTATCTGACCGTTGACGGTGATGATCCGATCCGACTCGATCCGGTCGAAGATGACCTCGGTGTGGCCGTTCGCGACCGCGGGAAGACCGGGTCGAACGAGCTCGGTCACGTCGACTCTTTTGGCGCGACCGGTCCGTGGAGATCGACGAGCACCCGCACCTTTGTGCTCGTCGATGCGTCGAGGCCGAAGAGGCTCGCGCTGAGGGGCTCGACCGTCCTGCACAGAAGACGCGGGGTCGCGACGTTGCCGACGACCTCCCTGATGACCCGGCTCGCAAGCTCGAGCTCCACGGACACGGAGCGGCAGGTGAACCAGATAGGCGGTGGGACGAGCGTGCCCTCAGGCTCCTCCAGCCATGACTTCGTGCGCGCGATGGCGTCGGCGTCCAGGCTGTCCTGGACGCCGACGATCGCGGCTACGGTGCTCCGCAGCAGCTCCCCGAGCTCGGCCGAGCTCTGTGTTGGCACTTACTCAGACACGCGCGGCGATGGACTCGCGCACAAGCCCGATACGCGCTGTGATGACGACGTCGATAGCCGCGATGTCGCCGTCTTGCGGGATCGTGCGCACCAGCTTGGCCTGCACCTTCCCCTGCGCGTCGGTAGTGGTCGTCGCGGTCTCGAACTCCCACGGCACACCCTGTGTCTCGATCGAGAGCTGCGCGTTGTTGATCGGGGTGCCGTCGAACTTCAGGTACTCGAACTCGAGATGCTGGGTACGGTCGCGCTCGCCGTTCGCATTCGGCGCGGTCAACGGATCGAGGGCGAGAAGCGCGATGCGGATGCTCGGGCCCTGGACCACGCGCCGCGGCTTGGGTACGCCTGTGTCGCCGCGGGGCGTGAGCAGAGCGTTGAGGCGCATCCGTCCGAACGACACGTCGCTTTCGTTCTCCGTCTCGAGGGTGGTGGTCGTGTGGTCGATCTGGAAGCTCGCCTTGGCCTGCCCGAAGAACAGACCGAGGAAGCCACTGCCGCCTGCAGATAGGCCGCTGCTCGTCGTGGTGACGCTATTCGTCGCACTCGAAGCCGAGGCGAACTCGCTCGCGAAGAACTGACCCTGCGCGCGGACGTCCTCCCACTGATAGACCGGCGGATCCACGATCGTGATGACCGGGAAGTCTTGCTGGACCGTCTGCACGCCGGTGATCGCGCCGTTGTCGTTGTAGCTCACGAGCTCGGCCGCGATGAGCGGAACCTGTGTCGTGGAAAGCGTGCTGATGGTGTCCGCCGCGGTCTTCTCGAGCTCGAGCTGAGTCTTGGCGACTGCCTCTCCGGTGAGTCGGATCAGGTCCGCGAACGCGACGCCGCTTGCCTTGAGCTCGTCGTTCACATCGGTGACTTCGGCCTTCGGCGCCATCGCGGGCATCGACCCGCCGCCGTTGGCGCGCATCGGCACTGGCCGGCTTCTGCGCGCTACCTGCCTTCGCCGTGAAGATCGTGTTGCAGTAGGCATCTTGGTCCCCTCCCCTTATATCGAGAGGTCGAACGCTTGGACGAGATCTCCAAGGCCGACCTCGACTCGGAACACCTTCGCGTCGCCGAGCTGACGACGTTCAAAGACGGCTGTGATCGCACCGTTCGCGTCGGTTGTCGCGGTCGGCTGGAAGGAGACGCCCAGACCGGGGGCGGTGACGGTCAGGATCTGACCGGAATTGGCGCTTCCGTCGAGCTTTCGGGCTTGGATCTTCGCGGTGAGCTTTCGCACTCCGGCGGCCTCGGCTATCGCACCGGGTGAGAGGTAGAACAGCGGCGCTCGCTTGAGGCTGCCGGGAATGGGCAGCCGCTCCGTGCGGCGCGGCCCGAGCTGGGCATCGATGCGAACCGAGCCGCGTGACCAGTTCGATTCCTGCTGCCGGGTCACGTTGATGTTCGTCGTGCGCAGGCTGCTGTCCAGGCTGAACCAGCCCGAGAACCCCCACATATAGCTGATGCCGCCGCCGGTCTTCAGCGAGGCCTGGGTCTGACTGAAGCTCACGCCGGACTTGTTGTCGAGCGCACCGACCTCAAGATCCATCGCGAGGGCGACGTGCTTCCACTCGTGCACGGTCGGCGAGAAGAAGTTGATCGCGGAGACCTCTGTGATCGTGAGGTTGTCGGGCTGTCCGTTCACCATCGTCGGCGGGATCGGTAGGCCCTGATCGTCGAGCTTGGTCGTGATCGTATTGACGAACTTCACCTTCTTGTCGGACAAGGCGGCCACCGCGTCCACGACGCCCTTGTCGAGAGCGGCCTGGGACGAAGCGACCCCAAGACCGACCGAGCTCAGGACCTCGGCAAATGTCGGCGCGGCGCTCTTGAGCTTGTCCGTAACGTCCGCGCCCAGTCCCGCGGGTGCGGCGGCCGGCATCGCGCTGAGCGGCATCGCCGATGAGCGACGGGAGCGTGACGGGACCGGCGCGGCGGCGCCCCTTCGAAGATCGAGCCGCTCCACAACTCGAGCGCTGGTCAACGCCGAATGGCCGTTGGTCGGGGCGGCGAAACTCGTAGAACGCGTTCTTGGTCTGCGAGCGGTAGCTGGCGGCATGGTTCCTCCCCCTATTCGTTTGTCACAAGCGCAGTTGAAATCCGCGGCCGACTAGCCGCGTGCGTTAAAGGGTGTCGCCGGTGCGCGAGCGGAAGCGTGCTCGCGACGTTCTGATCCTCCCCCTCGCCGCGCGCCCGCTGGTAGCCGATCCGTGAGCGCTCGGGTTGCGGAGCGGAGGCTAGTCCCGCTGTTAGTCCGGAGTCAAGCGACGATCAGCATTACTAGGCAGACGGACTAGGTGACTAATGTGTCTTCGCTCGAGTCGCGCGGCGTCGGGCCTTGGGCCGGGCGCGGTCAGGCGTCTCCCGCCGAAGAGACTGCTCGATGAACGCGTACATCTGCGGCTGATCGAAGTAGTTGAGATGGTGGACCGTGCGCGAGAGGCCGAAGTCGAGGATGTTCTCCTTGCTGGTCGCGGAGAGGGCTCCCGCGAGCTGCGTCATGGAAGAGGTGTCCACGGCCAGATCGTTCTCGCAGTTGAAGACGAAGTCAGCCCCGGTGTCCGCGGCGGCCGCCCCGAGGTTCGTGTAGTAGGTCCAGAACTTCCACCGGTCCCCGGGATCGACGGGCTGGAAGTTGCTGACTACGAAGCGGTACCCGGCGGGCACCCGCGTCGAGCCCGCGGCGAGGCCTTGAAGCTCGAAGTTGTTGTTTGTCCGCGCCTGCGCCGCGAGGCCGGGGATCATCGCGAGGGTCGCGTCGACGAGTGGCGTCTTCGACACGGCCCCCGTGCCGGCGGCAAAAACGCGCAGGATCCCGCCCACGGCGGCGACCCAGGGGATGGCTGCGAAAAGAACCTGCCCACCGTTCCCGAGTGCGAACGCCGCGTTCGTCAGCATGTCGAGCGCATGACGGAGGCGATTCGGCGCGGCAAGGCTGGTGCCCTGCAGCGGCGAGCCGACGAACACGACCCGAGCGTCGCGCAGGCGGTCCGAGTCGAGCACCTCGAGCCACCAGCGAACGACCAGGCCGCCTCGGCTGTGACAGACGACGTCGACCTTCGCGCGTGAGCCCGCGAAGGCGCGCTTCAGCTCGAGCGCGTTGAGGATCGGACTGACCGACAGGGTCGCGTGTTCATAGGCGAGGACCTGCGTGTGGTCGCGCTCCGCCCGCGCCAGGACCCGCCGCCCATCTTCGGTTGCGGTCCAGGCTGCGAGCGTTGAGCTCGCGCTGCTGAATGTCCCATGCACGAGTAGCAGCACCCGTCCTTCGCGCACGGGTTGTGCACCGACCGGCCCGAGAACGCCGTTCTGCACTTGGCGTAGCCCGCGGCTGCCGTTGAGGTGTTGATCGAGATCGCCCAGCATCTGGGAGATCGCCGACCCATCGGCGGGGAGGATCTTGAATTGGTCGATGACCTTACGCGCCAGATCGATCCCGCCGCGCCGCGCCGCTCGTCGCGCGACGCGCCCCGGATCCGCCTCGTCCTCGAGCTCCCATCGCAACACGTTGTCCTCACGTACGAGCTGGAGGTAGGTCGCTTCGATCTCGTCGCTGGCCCAGCCGCGCCGCAGCCACCGCTGGCGGCGCATAGCCACACTCACCTCTCCGGGGAGCGTCTCCCCGGCCGGAAGCACGCCAGCCACCCGGAACGCGTCGTAGAGCTGCTGGGGCAGCCGGGGCTCGGCATTTGTGGTCGTCGCGGGAGCCGTCGCGATCACTTCCCTCTCCACATGATCGGCAGCGGCGCGATGCCTTCGTCTCGCGCGCGCCGGATGTCGACGACCGATTGAAATTCGCGCGGACTGCGCAAGTTCCCGGCCCCCTCGCTCTTCGCATCCGTGAATGAGGAGCCGTTCGTCAGCCAGACGGCCTCGAGCGGAACGAGGTTGCCCCTCTCGACGATCGACTTGACCTCGAGGTACGCGGACTTCGGCAGCGTGTAGCTCGCTTCGAGCCGGTCCGACACCGCGCCGGTGCGCAGCTGAGCCCCCTGGATCTCATCGAGATTCGCGAAGTGCTGGAAGCTGTCGTGGAGCGCGTCGCTGCGCCAGTAGCCGGGAAACGCGTGACCCTCCAGGAGGAACACGACCGGCCAGATGTCGATGTACTCGAGGCACGCGCAAAGCAGCAGCGCGAGGTCGATGCACGTGCCATGGCCACCTTGGAGAATTTCGGATGGCGTCCGCAGCCGCTGCGGCGCGTCGTCGCCGTTCGGGCTCGCGTAGGACGGCGGCGGGTTGATGTAGAGCAGTCGGCGATCGAGCTGAAGCGCATACCAGATCGCGCGAACCTGATCGTCGACCGACCGATACCGCTCCTCAAAGGGCAGGCCGACCTCCCCCACGCTCTGGTAGCCGTCGAACCCGGCGGACGGATCGTCCTCGATGGCGATGAGATAGTTGCGCGCTGATTGCACAAGTGAGGCGACGCTCGGGTCACGCGGTAGGACGAAGGAGGGCAGCCACAGCCGGTTTTCGTCCGTGTCCGACCATTGGTCGACCGGCGCGAGCGCCATTCGGTAGGTCTCGCGATGGACGACTTCGTCGCCCAGAGCCACCTGGACAGCGAGGACGCTCCGGATCTTCTCGCTCTGCGTTCTCATCAGTGCCGATGTCAAAGGCACCACCACCTGATCGGTGATGTCCGCCATCGTGTCGCCTTCGGCGATCGTCAGGGTCTTGACGAAGGGGAACGACTCCTCGCCCACGTACATCGTGACGGAAGCGGTGATGTCGGCGATCGGACCCGAGACCTCCCGCCGGAGTATCTGGAAGCGGCCGAAGGGACTGCGCCCGTTGTGGAGGAGCGAGTAGTTCATCTCGTCGCGCGGCTCGCAGATCACCTCGACCAGATCGCGAGCCGGTCTCCCCTTCGCGACCTTGAATCGCGTGCTCGTCGGCGCGTGGCGATCGATCGTCGCCGGCGTGGCCGCGGTCAACAGCGACTCCGCGCTCCAAAGCACGACGCAGGCGCCGCTGATGCTCTTCGGAGTGTCGCGCACCACTTCCAGGGCCGTCCGGAAGGCGCCGAGAACATTGGCCGCGTTGTCGCTCAGAGCCCGATAGAAGGTGGCGAAGAAGTGCTCGGCGAGGCGGTCGTCGATGGTGTCCTGGAATCCCACCACGTGCGCAGCGCCCGCCACCACGAGACGGGGCGCGATGCGCGCGGCGGAGTTGTAGATGTTCAGTGAGACGAGCGTCGGTGGCCGAGCCCCCGACGCCAGGAACTGCGCCAACCAATCGGCGGTCAGGAACATCGGCGCGCGACCGCCCGAACCGCAAATGGCGACTCCGTCGAGCGTGCTCGGATCTCGACGTCGATCGCTTGTGCTTGGATCAACCCGATCGGATACATGGAGGAGCGTCGCCGCCTGATGGGTGTCGAAGCCTGCCCAGTGGATCAGGCCCGGCGCGAGGTCTGTCATCGCCTCGCGGAGCCGCCGGTCATCCGGTTGGCTGAGGACGTGGACGCGGGCGTCGTCCTGGGGAAGGCCGAGGCTCCCGCGCACGAGACGGGTCTCTTCCTTCAAGTCATACATCTCGCTCAAAGCGCCGGGTGCGCTTTCAACGAGCAGTAGGGAGTCGAACAGTGCGCGCGCGGGTCGGGGCGGAGCGCCGAGCTCGAGCCGCCGAATCACGGTCAGTGGCCGATCGCGATACGGTCGCGTTGCCCGGCTGAGGACGAATTCCCACGGCATGATCCTCGCGGGCCAACCCCACGCATCTCCCTCGGCGTCGGACCAAGGCACCGACACCTCGACGATGCCTGCCTTTCCGACCTGTTCGAGCTGCTGCTCGCTCAGGACTTTCGTAATGGACGAGTCGTGGAGCGTGTCCGCCTCGTCCTCCGCAGTCCATCGTCGACGATTCCGGACCTTGTAACCCTGGACCATGGCTTCGCGCGCGATGTCCGGCCAGTCCAGGGGCAGGACGATGTCGCCAGGAAGGCGTAACGAGAGCGGAACCGCGGGCGCGCGGTGTGGGCCCGTGCCGTTGCCATTCACGGGTGCTCGTTTTGTGGTGGCCGAACGCGGCCTAGTCGCGCTTGTGCTACCGCGCCGCTGCTTTTGCAACCCGGCCTCTCCCCCGTCGCGCCGAGATGTCGGGTAGCAGTCTGCGCGCCTTGTCAAGTCGCCGCTTAGTTACTGACAAGCCTGAGTAGCCTTTGTCCCGGAGCATCGGCGGTGCGCCCAGTCAAATTTGCCGCCGGCTCCGGTGGGGAACATGTCTGTACTTGCGATCGCGCGTTTCCTCGGCACGCCCGGCATTAAGACTCTCGTCGCGCTGGCCCTAATCGCTCTCGCGCTCGATCCATGTCCGTCGGCATCGGGGGGCGGCTGCTAAACATAGGCGGGCGGCGGTAAACCGCCGTCCGCCTTTATCCTCCACTCGATGCCAGCCGCGCGGCGCGTCAATCAAAAATCGAAAGGTCCGATCGACCCATACGTGGGAGACCGCCTAAGAGAGCTGCGCCTCGCGCGCGGCATGTCGCAGGCGGAACTCGCGGAGCCTCATTTCTCAAAAGCTCTGATCAGCCTCGCCGAGACGGGGCGCACGCGCATATCGCTCCGCGCCGCCGAGATCCTCGCGGGAAAACTTGGTGTGAGCGCGGCCGATTTGCTGCGCCGCCCGGAGCCGGGGGCGGGCGCGAGCGGCGAGCTCGCACTGACCCGCGCGCAAGTGCATCTCGCCGCCGGACGTCCCGGCGCGGCGCTGGAAACGCTCGCGGGAATCAAGGACGCCTCCGGCAAACGTGTGACGACGGCTCAGGCAACGCTTCTTCGCGCGCGCGCGCTCCTCGCGAGCGATCGTCCCCGCGAAGCATTGCGGGGACTCGACGAGGCGTTGCGTGCATTCCGCGCGCGGGGCGATCACGCGCAGGCGACGCGCGTGCTGTTCGAGCTTGCACGGGTCCACGCGCGGCTTGACCAGCAGACCGAGGCGCTCAACCTCGGTTTGCAATGCGAGGCTGCGATCAATCAGGGAGCCGTCGTCGACCGGACATTCGAGCTTCGCGTCATGGAGTTCATCGCCGCGATCGCTGTGAATCTCGGCGACTTCGGCGCTGCGGATCTCCGCAGCGAACGCGCGCAGGCGTTAGCCGAAGACGTTTCTGATGCCCGAACAGTGGCGAGCCTGTACGAGGACATGACCGTGACGCGCGAGCGGCAGGGCGATCTCGAGGGCGCTCTGCTCTACGCGCGCAAGAGTCTCGAGGCGTACGAACGGCTCGCCGATCAGCGCGCGATCGGCTCAGCCTGGAACACGCTGGGCTGGGTCTACGTCAAGCGCGGTCAGGTGACGCGCGCGCGCGAGGCGCTCGACCGCGCCGAAGAGATCGCCGAGCGCGTCAAGGACGATCATCTGCGCGCGTACGTGCTCCAGAATCGGGCCGAGCTGGAGCTTTCGCGTGGCAATGCGGAGCAGGCGCGGGCGCTCGCTGACCGCAGCATCGAAAGCCCGAACGCGTCGAGCCGCTCCGTCGCCCTGAGCAAACTGATACGCGCCGAGGCCATCGCGACAACGAAAGCGACGGACCTAATCGCGATTCGTGCGTACGACGATGCCCTGCGCGCGCTCGAGCCGCACGGCCGCCGTCTCCTCTCGCGCGGCTACCAGTCGTTGTTCGCAGCGATGACCCGGCGTGGTCGTCTCAAGGAGGCGAACCAAGCCGCGCAGCGTTCTTTGGAGCTCCTACAGCCCGCGGTCTCGTAACCGTCGGCAGGCCGAGTCCGAAGATGAATTCGGAGTCGGCGAAAGCCAATTACCGCGCGTAATGTCCGATCGCTGGGTGGATGCCTTCCGCCTCCCGGAGTGGCGACCCGGCAACCCGTCCCCCCACCGCACGAGGAGCCCCGCCCACGCCCATGGCGCGGGGCTCCTCAAACCAACACCAGCCCGCGCAGATAACGCGACGCAGCGTCTAAGGCGTCGGCGGATTTCGTCTCGATGTCGGGTTTCACGCCGACGCCGTTGTACATCTCTCCATTCGGTCCGGTGATCCGCGTCACGTTCACTCCCATGCGCGCATCTCCGGAAAGCGTCGCGCCCTCGACGCTCCCGACGAATCCGGCCGTCCGCTCACCGACGATGGTCGCGCGCCCCTTCTGTTGCAATCCGAACGCGAAGATTTCCGACGCGGACCACGACCCCGAGTCGACGGCGATCGCGATGGGCAGCTGATATTCACCGGGCAGGCGGAGTGATCGTTCCGCGGACATGACTTCGGCGCGCCCATCCCGATAGGTCGCGCGGAATATCGGCTCGCCATCGAGGAACATCGAGGCGACCTGTCGCGCACCTGCTCCTCCGTGATTACCCCGGATGTCGAATAGCCACACCTGCGCGCCCTCGCGGAGAAGCGCGTCCAGTCGCGCGCGAAGTTCGGCCAAAATGTCGAACTCGTCGGTCTTGACCCAGCCGCTCCACCACACGTATCCGATACCGCCCGGCAGGAGCTCCGAGCGCATCTCGCACCGGCCTTCGGCCAGGTCGCGTATCGGTGAGTCTGCCCAGATCGGCCAGTACCGCGTGTGGCCGTCGGGATGAATCTGCACCATCGCCTCGATCGCCGCGTTGCGGAGCTCGTCCGTCACCACGTCGGGCCGCTCGCGGAGAAGCTCGTCGGTCGCCGCATTGAAGCGCGCCAGGTCATCGGCGACGACCTCGGCGACCTCCGAGAACTGCGGCGTCGCTACGGTGGATCGAGCTCGCGATCGCATCGCCTCGAACGCCGCCTCGAGGATCTGGCGACTCGTCAGTTTGTCGACGTGTTTCGTCGCGAAGAGCCGGTACGCGTCCTCGATGTCGCGGCGCCACGCTGCCTCGGCGGTCTCCCCCACGGCCGGCAGGATAGAACCGCGCGCGCGTCGGCGAGGCGGTGAGGAAACGGACGAGGTTGGCC
>DATCPK010000080.1:0-9985 GCA_036570125.1 Candidatus Limnocylindria bacterium | reverse complement strand
GAGACGAAGGGCCGCTACCCCGCGCAGCTCGCGGCGATCGACGCGGTCGCCATCGGTCTCGCGAAAGGCATCGAGGCGGGACTCGACGCGGAGGCGCGCGCGTTCGGCGAGCTCGCGATAGGTGAGGCCGGTCGCAGTCTGACCGCGCTCGTGATGCTCACGCTGCGCCAGCGCAAGGCTGCATTCGAAGGGCTCGGGAAGCCGCGCGCCATCACGAACGTCGGCGTCGTCGGCCTCGGCTTCATGGGTTCAGGCATCGCGCAGGCGGCGGCCTCGTCGGGATTCCGCGTGCGTGCGCGCGACCGCGACGCGGCGGCGGTCGCCAAAGGGCTTTCGTCGATCCGCTCACTCACGACGGATGCAGCGAAAAAGGGCGTGTTCGACCGCCGCGAAGCCGCGCGCATCGTTGGGCGCGTGACCGGCGGCCCGGATCTCGCCGGATTCCGCAGCGCCGATCTCGTGATCGAGGCTGTGTTCGAGGAGATCGCGACGAAGCGACGCGTGATCGCCGAGCTCGAGCAGGTCCTCCGCCCGGAGGCGGTCATCGCGACGAACACCTCCGCGCTACCGATCGCCGAGATCGCGCGCGAGGCGCGCTCGCCCGAACGCATCGTCGGCATGCACTTCTTCTCACCGGTGCACAAGATGCCGCTCATCGAGGTCGTCCGTCCAGCCGCGGCCGATGCGGACGCGGTCGCAACGGCGGTGGCCGCCGCGATCGCCCTCGGAAAGACGCCGATCGTCGTGAGCGACGGTCCCGGCTTCTACACGACCCGGGTGCTGTCGACGATGATCGGGGAGGCGTTCACGATGCTCGCCGAAGGCGAATCGATCGATGCGATCGATCGCGCGATGACTGAGTTCGGCTGGCCGGTCGGTCCGCTGCAGCTCGTCGACGAGGTCGGGCTCGAGGTCGCGGGGCATGCCGGCGAGACAGTCGCGAAAGCGCGAGGCATCACCGCGCCCACGATCGTGAACGCGCTCGTCGCCGAAGGCTTCAAGGGAAAGCACAAGGGCGGCGGCTTCTACCTGTACGACGGAAGGCGCCGCAGGCCCAACCCGCGGGTGCGCGAGATTCTTGGCCTCCCTACGCATC
Organism: Candidatus Limnocylindria bacterium; assembly: GCA_036570125.1. Taxonomy (GTDB): domain Bacteria; phylum Chloroflexota; class Limnocylindria; order P2-11E; family P2-11E; genus 3-1-20CM-2-70-9. The sequence goes on along the minus strand of DATCPK010000080.1, from coordinate 8,889 downwards.
CGGGCGGCTGGGATATCGCTGACCGTCTGACGCTCACGTTCGTGAACGAGGCCGCGCGCTGCCTGGACGAGAACGTGCTCCGATCACCCGGCGAAGGCGACCTCGGCGCCGTCCTCGGCCTCGGGTTCCCGCCGTTCCTGGGAGGGCCGTTCCGCTACGCGGACACATACCGACAGCGCATCGTCACGTTCCTCGAGCGCCTCGCCGCCGCACGCGGTGACCAGCACGCGCCGGTGGAGTCACTCAATTCAAAGCGGCCGTACTTCAGCCTGTGAGCACCTCGAACTTCTTCACCGGCAACCCCGACCTCGTCGAGGTCTTCGACAAGGTGATCCCGTGGGATCGCGTCGTCGCAGCGGTCGAGGGACCGGGGGCGGATGTCGCGGGGACCGTGTCGACGTGGCGCGAGGTGCTCGACCTCGCCGGCAGATACATCGCGACGGAGATCGCGCCTCGTGCCGCGAAGGTCGACGAGATCGGCGTCATCCGCGAGAACGGCCAGGTGCGGATGAACGAGCCGATGACCGAGAACCTCCGCGGTCTCGCGGAGCTCGGGCTCGCGTCGCCATCCGTGCCCGTTGACTTCGGAGGCGCCGGCCTGCCGTTCACCGTCGTGATGATGATCGGCGAGATGCTCGCTCGCGCCGACCTCGCGACGCAGGTGCAGCACGGCATCGGATGGAACTCGCCCGCGGCGCTCATCTACCGCTTCGGCACCGAGGAGCAGAAGGCGCGCTACCTTCCGCCGCTCGCGAAGGGCGAGATCATGGGCGCCGTCGCGATGACCGAGCCGCAGGCGGGATCGGACGTCGGCCGCCTCACGACCACCGCGACCCCGCGGCAGGACGGCTGCTGGATCCTTCAGGGCCGCAAGCAATTCATCTCCGCCGGGCAGGGCGACATGGTGATCGTGCTCGCGCGCGCCCCCGGCTCGAGCGGCCTGGACGGGCTCGGCATGTTCATCGCCGATCGCGAGGGCGACAACTACATCGTCGAGCGCGCGGAGCACAAGTTCGTCATCCGCGCCTCGCCGACGTGCGCGCTGCTCTTCGAGGGAACGCGCGCGACGCCTCTCGGGAAGCCGGGCGAGGGCTGGAAGCAGATCCTCACGTTCATGAACGAGTCGCGGCTCGGCGTCGGCATCCAGGGCATCGGCGTCGCGACCGCGGCACTCGACAAAGCGTCCGAGTACGCGAAGCAGCGGGTCCAGATGGGTAAGCCGATCCGCGAGCACCCGATGGTCGCCGAGATGCTTCTGGACATGGAGACGACGGTGACGGGGGCGCGCGCCCTCGCATACACGGCCGCCGTGCTTCAGGACCTCGTGCTGTTCGGACACGACGAGCAAGCCGCACGCGATCTGCGCGAGCTCACGCCGCTCGTGAAGTGGTACGGCACCGAAGGCGCGGTACGTGTCTGCCGCCTCGCGCTGCAGGTCCACGGTGGCGTCGGCGTCGTCGATGAATACGACGTCGGCCGCTTCATGCGTGACGCCCTCATCACCCCGATCTACGAGGGAACGTCGCAGATCCAATCGCTCATGGCCGTGAAGGACCTCATGAAGGCGACCATGCAGCGCCCGCGTTCGCTTCTCGGCCGCGGCCCGAGCCGGCTGCTTGCGGACGCGTCATTCGACGGCCGCGTCGGATCGGACTTCGCTGCCGCGCGCGGACACATCGTCGGCGTGCTTCGTTCGCTGATGGGCCGCCTCGTGCGGCGCAAAGGACCCGGGATACTGCGGGGCGCACCGCTCGCCGACGAGGACCTCGGACCGATCCTGCTCCACGCGGAGCGCATCACCGAGGCGCTCGCTCACACGCACGTCGCACGCGTCCTCGCCGAACGCGCGCGCGGCATTCCGGAACGGCAGCAGGTCGCCGAGCGCGCCGCGCGCACCGCGCGGCTCGTGGCGGAACGCAACAGGCGCGCGATCTCGCTTGATGACGGCAGCGTGTTCGAGCGGATCGCCACGTGGCGGTCGGAGCGGAGCTAGGCCGCGCGCTTTTCAGGTTTGGTCAGCGCCGTGACGAACTTCGCGATGTGATCGTTGGCCCAGGCCGCCGCCTCGAGTGGCAGCGAGTGACCGACGCCGTGAACGATGTGGACCTGCGCGAGCGGCAGATCCTTGCACCGCCGCGCATCCGACGCGGAGATGACCCGATCCTCGTCGCCCCACAGCACCAGCGCCGGGATCTTGCTGAGCTCCTTGAAGCGTGCGTCGATCCGAATGCCGCGCTGCTCACCGCCCGGGAGAAGCGCGCGCGCTCTGCTCCAGCGGCGGGGCTGATTGGCCCAGATGATCGACCGAGCGGAGAGCGCGCGCGGGCGCGAAGCGATGCCGTGACGAACGAGCCGCGCGATGAAGCGCGCGTCGTCGCGCCGACGGCTGCCGACGAGAAAGCGTCGGATCGCCGCGGGGCGCAGCACGCTCGGTCGCAGCAGCGCACGGCCGAGGAGCGGAACGCAGTACAGCTTGTAGATCCAGTGGAGCGAAACGCCGAGCCCGACCGGCGCGATGAGCACGAGCCCGCTCACGAGCTCGGGATGCCCTATCGCGAGGTTCATGGCGACGCCCCCGCCGAGCGAGTGGCCGAGAACCAGGGCCGGCGGGATCCCAAGGCCGGTCACGGCGCGCGCGACGTAGTCGGCGAGCTGCGAGACGTTCGCGTCGGACGCCTTCAGCGCCGGGCGAAGCGCGAAGCCGGGCAGATCGACCACATGCACCGTCCAGCCAAGATGGCGAAGGGTGCGGATCTGGGGCGCGAGCGCGCGCCAGTCGGCGGAGATCCCAGGAAGGACGATCGCGTGCGGAGGTGCGCCGCTGCCCCAACTCGTCACGCGGAGGCGGTATCGATCACACGGGGCCACCTGCACCCGCATCCCTAAGAGAATTGCAACCATCGTGCCCCTTGTCTGCTCCCCGTTCGGGGGACAGACGTCGGGCAGGCACGCGGTATGCCTGCATTCGAGGCATGCGCGAGCCCAGTCACTCGGTTTCGCAAGGCCGCGAGGACACCGCGGTCCTGCTGCTGCATGGGCTCACCGGCACACCCGTCGACATGCTCTACATGAAGGATGCCTTTGTCGCAGAGGGCTACACGGTAAGCGCCCCGCTCCTCCCCGGTCGCGGCACACGGCCCTCCGACATGTTCGACCTTTGCTGGGAGGACTGGATGAAGTCCGCGCTCGACGCTTACGACGACCTCGCGCGCGACCACGAGAACGTCGTCGTCGGAGGCCTTTCGGCGGGCGCGACGATGACTCTCGACATCGCGCTCCGTCGAAAGCCGTCCGCGGTGGTCCTCTGCGCGACGGCGCTCGGGATGGGCAACCGCATCGCGTACCTCGCGCCCTACGTCTATCGCGTGCTCAAGCAGGTCCCGTCGCCGGCCAGCGACCTCGTCGACCTGAACGCGGGCGCGAAGTGCTACGACCCCGCGCCAGTTCGCGCCGTCGCCGAGCTCCTCCACGGGATCGGCCTCGTCCGCCGGAGGCTGGGCGAGATCCGCTGTCCGGCGCTCGTCGCACACGCCGTCTCCGACAAGCTCGTCCCGGTCCGGTACGCACACGAGCTCGCGGGGCATCTCGGCGGACCGGTCACGACCTTGTACCTGGATGGCACCGGTCACGCGATCACGGTGGACGCGCGCCGTCACGATGTCGCGGAAGCGAGCGTCGCGTTCCTGCGCCAGGCGATCCCCGCTCCCCAGCGCGCCGCGTAGCGACACCGCGCTTCACGCGCGCCCTGTTACCAGAGCGTGATGTGCGTTTAGGTGGCGTGAGTATGGTTAGACACGGGTGCGTGGGGCGCTCAACAGGACGCGCTCCATTCTCAATGGATGATCCGTGCGGCTTTGCCGCGCGCCCCATCGCAGATCCCAGTCGCGACGATGCCTCGCCCAAGGAGGGCAAATCATGTCCAACGAACAGAGAGCTACGCACGCCCGCGTGATACGACTCAAGACCGAGCCGAGCAACAGCGACACGGCAATCAAACAATGGACCAGCGAGGTCCTCCCTTTGCTCAAGAAGCAAGATGGTTTCCGTGGCGCGACGCTCGTCGGTAATCGCAAAACCGGCGACGGCTTGTCAGTGACCTACTGGGCAAGCGAAGAGGCCATGAAGAACGCACGTCCGAAGGTCCGACCGCAGGCGGAAACGATCATGAGCAACACCGGCAGCAAGATCGTCGACGAGGACGAGTGCGAGGTCGCGGTGCAGGAGCGGATCCAGCCAGCGAAGGCAGGCGTGTTCGTCCGTGTGACGACCGTCGAGGCCGATCCGGCCAAGATCGCTGATGGCACGGCCTTCTACGAAGAGATGATCGTTCCAGTGATCCGCAAGCAGCCCGGCGCACGCACCGCGCTGCTGTTCGTGAATCGAAAGACCGGGCGGGGTTTCGCTGCGACCGCCTGGGACACCGAGCAGGACCTTCAGAAGAGCGAATCGGCCATCGCCGGCCTTCGCGAAGAGACGATCAAGAAGTTTGGTGGTAAGGGCGCCAAGGTCGAAGTGTTCGAGGTGTACTTCACCGAGATCCTCATGCCCGTCGCCGCAACGACCTAGCGAACGACACGACACTCGCGCACGATCACCGGCAGGCCTCGGATGGCCTAGCCACAAGGAAATGAAAATGACCCAGAAAATCCTGCAGATCAACTTCAAGTTCACATCGTCGGCTGCGGACTACGTCAAGATGGTCACGCCGCTCACCGACCCCATCGCCGCGGTCCCGGGCCTCAACTGGAAAGTGTGGCTCATGAACGAAAAGGATCACGAGGCAGGCGGCATCTACCAGTTCAGAGACGAATCCTCGGCCAACGCGTATCTGAATAGCGAGATCGTCTCGGCGATGAAGAAGCAGCCCACGATCAAGGACATTTCCGCGAAGCTCTTCGATGTCGAGGAGACCCTCACGCTCAAGACACGCGGTCCTATCAAAACAGTCGTCGCGGCGTAGCGCATCAACTCGCAGGCGCCGGGGAAACTCGGCGCCTGCGTGGGTCTCTTAACGTTTGCGGGCTTTGCCTTTTGCGCGGCTGGTCGTTTTCTTCTTGGCGGTCTTGGCCCTGGATTTCGTCTTTGTCGTGGACTTCTTGGGCTTCACGCGCTCGGGGAGCTTCTCGCTCCCGGTCTCGCGGTTCCACTCCTCGTAGGTCTCCTTCGAGATCTCGCCTTTGACGAGGAGCTCGGCGAACTTGCGGCGTTGGGCCTGACTCTTGAACGGCACGCGCGGAGATTACATCCGTTCGAGCGCGCGCAGCACGTCGCGAAACAGCGCGATCTGCTCGACGCTATCGAGGCCGTACCACGGCACCGTGAGTCCGATCGCATCCGTGTTCGCGCTCCACATGCGCACGCGCGAGCCGAGATCGTCGAGCACGGCGACGCCGAGCTGATCGAGACAATGCTCTTCGATGATCCGCGCGGCCTCGGTCCGGCGGCGATCCGCGAGCGCCGCGAGGATCGCGTCGGCTTCTTCGCGGAGACCCGACTCGTCGAGCACGCGGCGATACGCCGGCACCGTGTAGGTCGTCATCTGAAGGGCGAGGGACATACGATCGCGCCCAACGACGAGCGGCATGAGCACGGGTGGCGGCTCGCGGTTCGCTCGCGCGGCGCCGCGCGTCAGGGCAGGGCGAACGATCCGATCGAGATATATCGGCGTGCAGAACATGTGGGCGGCAAAGCCATCGGCGATCTCGCCGGCCACAGCGGTCATGACCGGGTTCACGCCCGCGACGTAGATCGGGACCTGTGGCCACGGATCATCGGCGCCGGGCGAGAAGACCGGTTGCCGGATCGCGTAGAACTCGCCCTCGTAGCGGCCGTGTCCTTTTCGGTAGGCGTCCCAGCAGGCGCGCACCGCAAGCACGTAGTCCCGCAGCCGCGCGGCCGGGTGATCCGCCTCGACGCCGAAACGCGAGAGCAGCGTCGGCCCGACCTGGCTCCCGAGGCCGAGCACGAAACGGCCGTTCCCGTATCCGGCGAGGTCCCAGGCGGCCTGCGCGGTGGCCGCCGGCGAACGCGAAAACGCGACCGCCACGTCGGTCCCGACCGTGATGCGGGTCGTCGCGCGCAACGCGGCGGCCGATGTCAGGTACGGCTCGCGGCGCACGTCGGTGACCCAGACCCCTGACGCGCCAGCGTTCTCCGCTTCGCGGGCGAGTTGTTCGGCCTCGCCCATCGTGACGGTGCCCGGTAGTCCGACGCCAGGTCTCGCGCTCACGGCTTATCCACAAGAATGTTCCGTGTGAATGATGGCTTCACCCCCGCGGAGCTGCGAACGCTCCGCTCCGCCAAGACGCCGTTCGGTATTCAACAGCTCCTCGACGGCATGCCGTACCACATTGGCACGACCGCGTGGTCGCCGAGGCGAGTCCTGCGAGAGCGCACCGCGCATTGCCTCGAGGCGGCGATCTTCGCGGCAGCGGCGCTCCGCGTGCTGGGTTTCCCCCCACTGCTTCTCGACCTCGAAGCCGAGCACGACACCGATCACGTCATCGCGGTCTTCAAAGCTCGCGGCCACTGGGGAGCGATCGCCAAATCGAACTACAACGGCCTCGCGTACCGGGAACCGATCCATCGCACGTTGCGCGAGCTCGTCATGAGCTACTTCTACGCGTACTTCAACCTCCGGCGCGAGCGAACGCTGCGCACGTTCTCGCGGCCGGTGAATCTCGCGCGATTCGATGATCTCGATTGGATGACGACTCCAAAAGAAGTCTGGTTCATCCCCGAATACCTGCTCACGATCTCGCACACGCCGCTCATGTCGCCGTCGATGGCCAAGCGCCTGACTCGGCTGGACAAACGTTCGTTCGAGGCGGGGCTCGTCGGGCATCGCTGGAAGTAACAGCAGACACCCCTTCGCAACTTCTTCATATCGCTGGTGACGTTCGCGCGTTAGACGGGTCGTGGGTAGGGTACGGAACCTTCTGGTCGTCTTTGCGCTTGTCGTTGTGCTCATGCCGCCGCAGGAATCGCGTGCGGCCACCTGCACGAGCAGCGTGGGACCGGGCATCGCAGCGCCGACTCGTGTGTCGAGCGGATTGCCGGGCTTTCACGCAGCGTGGTACGGACAGAGCGGATACATGTCGCTCTGCATGGGAGCGAAGGCCACGGCGACCGTCGCCTTCTACAACAGCGGATCCCGCGGCTGGGTCGCCGGGCACATGGGCGAGGTTGCGTATCTCGGTACGTGGAGTCCGGAGCCGGGACAGGACTCGCCGAGCATCCTCGGTGGAGACGGCACGCTCGGTTCGCCCGCGACCGGATGGCCGCGCTACAACCGTCTGGCAGCGCAGCCGGCTTCGTACGTCGGACCAAATCAGGTGGCGTGGTTCCAGTTCGATGTGATCGCGCCGCCGGTGCCTGGGACATTCCGCGTCGCGTTGCGCCCGCTCATCGAGGGCGCGCAGTGGATGGAGGACTACGGCGTCTTCTGGGTCGTCACCGTTCTCCAATCCGATGGGACGCCTCCGCCCCCGCAGCCCGCACCGGTGCCCGTGGTCACGACGACGGTGCTCGCGTCGTATTACGGACCCGGTCTCTACGGGAACCGGACGGCGTGCGGGCTGACGATGACGGCGACGCTGCAGGGAGTCGCGCACCGCACGCTGCCCTGCGGCACGCTCGTGCATTTGAAATACGGCGCGAACGAGGTGACCGTCCCGGTCGTCGATCGCGGACCCATGATCCTGACGCGCGAGTTCGACCTGACGTACGCCACAAAGCTCGCGCTCGGCTGTCCCGACATGTGCACCCTCCTCTGGATCCACTGAGCCTCGCGCCTCAGTAGAGTTCGCGGATGCTCGACCCGCGAGCGATCTGCGAGACGTGCGGTCACACCCGCGATTGGCACGACCGCGATGCCGAACGCGCGCGTCTTGGATCCGACCCGCCCGTCGAGCGACCCTGTTACCGCGAGGTCGGTGGGGCCGCGTGCCCTTGTGGAGGATTCCGCGAGTCGGGCATGTTCGCGATGCGGCCGGGAATCGCACTTATGCGAACCTCGGCGCCCGATCTTCCGATCGCGCGCGTTGGGATCCTCGCACTCCTGCTCGTCGTGTTGGGCCTCGCGTTGCTTTACGCGTATCGCTCGCAGACGCCGTCGGTCCCGCAGGTCGACCTCTCGCAGGCGATCCAGAACATCAATGCGGGACGCGTCCGGGCTGTGACCCTTAGTGGAAACAAGGCCACCATCGAATTCAGAGACAGTCCCTCGCACAGGGAGCAGACCATGCTGCCTCAGCCCGACACCGTCCTTGCGCCGGCGGTTTCGCAATACAACGCCGCCAATCCTTCGCAGCCGATCGAGTTGAGGTTCGTGTCGGGCGCACCCGGTGATGGTGTGATCGTGCCCATCGTTCTGAGCCTGCTGCCCGTCCTGCTCATCGGCGGATTCTTCTACTACCTGATGGGGACGCGGCGCAGGTCGTAGCCGTGACGCGCATTCGTTCCGCCAAGCTCCCCGGTAGCGAGACTCTGCCCGTGCTCGGCCAGGGGACGTGGCGCATGGGCGACGACAAGAGCAAGCGAGACAGCGAAGTCGCCGCGCTGCGCCTCGGTATCGAGCTCGGGATGACGCTGATCGACACGGCCGAGATGTACGCGAACGGCGGCGCCGAAAAGGTGGTCGGCGAGGCGATCGCCGGTCACCGCGAGCAGGTGTTCGTGGTCACCAAGTTCTATCCACAGAACGCGACTCGCGAGCGGATGGCCGCGGCGTGCGATCGGAGTCTTCGACGTCTCGACATCGACCAGATCGATCTGTACCTCCTCCACTGGCGGGGCGACGTGCCGCTCAAAGAGACGCTCGCCGGATTCGAGGATCTCCTCGCGGCGAAAAAGATCCGCTACGCGGGCGTGAGCAACTTCGATGTCGAC
>DATCPK010000079.1:0-23172 GCA_036570125.1 Candidatus Limnocylindria bacterium | reverse complement strand
CGGACTGGCCCGCCCGTGCCGCAGGCGCCGCGGCGATGGCGCTCACGGCCGCTGGCGCACTCGCGTATCACGTCTGGCTCTCGAATCAGGACCGGCGCGCGGTCACGATCGCCGGCCGCGCTGCGACCCTTCGGCACATAGCTCTCTACGGCCTTGCCACGATTGGCCTCTTCTGGGCCGCGTCGAGCACCGTGAGCACGCTGGCGGGCATTTGGTCGCGCGTCGCTGATGGATTCGCCCCGATCCCCGGGTTCAGCAACCAGTTCGTTCCACCGCCCGGCGTGCAGGCGCCGCCTCGCCCGAGTCAAGACGAACAGCTTCGTTTCCAGCTCATCGGCGCGGTCCCGGCCATCCTCGCCGGTCTCGCTCTTTGGCTGGGCACGTGGCTCCCGCTGCAGCGCGGGCTAAAAGGTGCGACGCCCGACGCTGAGATCGAGCGTGGCTCGATCGTGCGCAAGCTCGCGATCTATCTCATCGTCCTGGTCTCGGCGCTCGCGGTGTTGCTCAGCGCGACGGTGGCGGTCTCGAACATCGTCGAGCGGATCCTCGGCACGCCGGAGCGCGAGGAGTTCCGCAACCTCGAGCACGATCTCGGCGGCCCGGTGACCAACCTCATCGTCTTCGCGACGGTCTGGCTCTTCCATCGCCGGGTGGTCCAGTCCGAGGCAGCGCGCGAGACCGCGGTCGAGCGCGCTGCGACTATTCGCCGCCTCTACACCTACCTCATCGCGGCGATCGGGCTCGCGATGCTCGCGATCGGGACCGCCGGCGCGATTGGCGTGTTCGGCAGCGAGCTCATGGGCCTGAACACCCACGGCAATGGCGAGACGGCCGTGTACATCGCCCTCGTGATCGTCGGCGCGCCCGCGTGGGCCCTCGCGTGGTGGCCGGCGCAGCGCAGGCTCACCGACGACGAGCGCCGCTCGCTCCCGCGCCGCGCTTACCTGTATCTCGCGATCCTCGGTGGTGTCCTCGGCATGCTCGTATTCGGATCGGCCGCGCTCTACCGGCTCCTGAACGCGGCGCTCGCCGGAGACTTCAGCATTGCGGCGTGGCACGACATCTGGCACTTCACCGTCGACGGCACGGTCAGCGCGGCGGCGTTCCTCTTCCATCTCGCGGCGGTGCGCGCTGATCGCAGCGCGCAGCTACCGACGGTCGCGCAGCACTCGCTCACCGTGCTCGTGCGCGCGCCGGATGCGACCGCGGCTCGCGCGAGGCTCGCGACCGCTCTCGAAGGACAGCCGGACATCGCCATCCGCTAAGCGCGATCTTTAGCGGACGGTCACCTCGGTGTACACGCCTTGATCGCGCATCGGGCCGACAGCTACGACGACGGGACGCACGTCGATGCGATACGTCCCCGCGGTCACGCCCTTGACCTTGAACGTGAAGGTCGCGATCTCATTCGGCGCGACGGTCGGCTCCGTCTGCACCGCGGGTTTGCCAGGCTGCGGCCAGTTGACCGCCATCTTCGGATCGAAGTTCGCGTTGCTGCCGACGAACGCGAGGCTCGCCTCGGAGCCGGTACCGCGCGCCCATTCGACCTTTCCCGTGTTCCGGAACTTGAACGTGATCGTTGCCTCGGCGCCGACCGCGAGCTGCGCCGGCGGGGTCTGGTCGACCCAGGCGCTATCCAGATCGGAGAGCTTCGGAAGCGGCGCGGTCGCGGTGGGGATCGGCGTCGCCTGAGCCTTCGGCGTCGAGCTGCCACCCCCGCACAGGCCGAACACGACGATGAGGACCAGGCCGATCGCTCCGGCGAAGACCATCGCGCCGACGTGGGAGCCATCGCGGGTCGATGTTGGAAACACGAGCTAAGTGTGGAAACTCGGTGGCGCGGCGAGAAGACAGCGACGTATCAATGGCCGACGGCCGCGCGCACGCGTTCGGCCGTAACGCCGAGCCGCAAGAGAAGTTGCGATCCGAAGCTCTGCTCGTCGTGAACGATCGCGAGCAGGAGATCCTCGGCCTCGACGGCTTTCTCCCCGGCCGATTCGTGGACGAGCTGGAGGACTTCTTTGGTCTCCGGGCTGAGCGTGATCTCCAGGCTTTTCCGGTCGGTCGGCGGAATGATCTTTCCAAGCTCGGTACGCAGCTGCTCGAGTCTGAGGCCGAGTTCGTCCAAGATCCGCTTGATCGAGTCGTCCGCCTGAGGGAGGCCGGCTAGGCGCGCGACACCCAGGAGAAGATGTTCCGGCCCGATATAGCTGTGACCCATCCCGAACGCCTCATCCTGAGCGAGCGCGAGCACGCGCTTGGCCCGATCGCCGAATCGACTGAACGGTTCATACCCGTGCGTGCGCGTGGGTGGAGGCGCAGCGTAGCTCGGGGGCGGGGGAGTGCCCGCGCCCGCGAGCAGCTCGAGCACCTTAGCGCGGACCATCGGCAGGGTCGGTCCAAGCGATTCGATGATCCCCGACGCGATGCCCTCACCTTCCCGGACGATCCCGAGAAGGATGTGCTCGGCGCCGACGTAGGTCTGGCCCATCCGGCGGCTTTCATCGATCGCGAGCTCGATGACTTTCTTGGTCCGCGGCGACAGAGTGATCTCGCTCGGCGATATCGTGTGATCGCCGCGGCCGACGATGAACTCGAGCGCCGTGCGTACTTTCGCCAGATCGATGCCGAGTGACGTGAGCGCGCGGGCGGCGACGGTGTCGCCGTCGCGGAGGAGCGCCGAGAGCAGATGTTCCGTGCCGATGTAGTTGTGGTTGTGGCGGATCGCCTCATCCTGCGCTAACGCGAGCACACGCTTGCCGCGTTCGTTGAAGCGATCGAACGGCCCTGTCGTAGTGGAGCTTCCGCGGCTAAGCCTTGATGTTGGGCGCGGTCCGGATCCTTTGGCCCGAGCCATCCACGCTTGGACCCCACCCATGACGACCGCGGCGATCACGCCGCCCGCAAGTCCGGCGATGAGCGCAATCGCGATGACTTCGGCAGTCACGACGTCGCTCCGTCGACGATCTCGCGAATTCGCTGCACCGTCGCGCCGAGCGAGGCGAGTACCTGCGCCCCCACGCCGCCGCCCTCGTCGACCAGCGCCATGAGGAAAAGCTCAGGCGAAATCAGCTCTTCCTTCCGCTTCGTCGCAAGGGCGTTCGCCATCGTGACGATCGTTCCCACACGCGGAGTGGTTCTCAGTTGCGTCGGCATTGTCGCTCCGAGCGTTGGCGGGACCGCAACCTCGATCCGCCGCCGCAGGGTCTCTAGATCGACAGGGAGCTGGCCCCAGATCTTGTCGAGGGCGGGCGTTCGGTGAAGACGGAGCGCGACCGCAAGATGCTCGGTACCGATGTACGAGTGGCCACTTTGAATCGCCTCCTGGCGCGCCAGGGTCATGATCTTTCGGGAATCGGTGTCGAGGCGCTCGAAGTTGACCGCTGTGTAGGTGCTCGTGAGGCTGGAGCGCCAGCCGCCGCCACGCCAGCCGCCGCCATAGGCGGTAGATCCCCTAACGACCTGGCGTTGCCGCATCATGCCCTCGACCGTTCCGACGAGCGCGGCGCCGACGGCTCCTCCGGCGAGACCCGCGATCAACGCGATTACCGCGACAGAACCGAGGTCCACGCGACGCTACTGCGGAGGGCGGGCTGCCTCGTCGGTCTGAACGGGCGTCGTGGCAGGCTCCGCGTGCGCGAGGTGTCGAGCGAGAGGACCCGAGGGAGTGCGCCACTCGGTGCTCGCGTGAGGCGCGCCGACCGTTGTCCCGCCGAGGTGGCGCTGCCCGCGAATCACGCCGAGCGAAACGACCAGCGCGACGAGCGCGCCGGTGATGCCGCCGGCGATCGCGGCGAGGATGATCGCGCTATCGAAGATATTCATCGGCAGAGGCTAGTCCAGGCCGGTGTGTCAGTCGAGGAGTTTTCGATAATCCTCGATGCCGTAACGGAACGTGTCCTTGGTGTTGTCGAGGGCCTTCACGATCACGCGCATGGTGTTGTGGACCGCGTCCATCTTTGAGGTCACGGCTTTGTCCTTCTGAAGGATCGTGTTCAGGTCGTAGGCCGCTGCGGACTTGAACAGCATCCGGAACATCTCCATCTCTTCGTTGAGCGTCTCCGGCTTGTCCTTTGCCTTCTGGTACTCGGCCCACATCTTGTCCACGCCTTTCGCCTCGATCGTGTCGATCCAGGCGCGCTCGCTCTTGTCGTCGACGGCGCGGTAGGAGTTGTAGACGATCTCCTTGGTACCGGCGGGCGTGCGGCCGACCAACAGGCGCGCCATGAACTTGTCGATCGCCAGGCGCTCGACGACCACGTCCTCGTCGAAGTTGCGCTTGATGAGCATGACCGCGTGGATCCGCGCGGGTTCCATCGGATTCGTGAACACGCGCTCCTTCGGAAATACGGTCGTGATGTCGAGCATCGCGCGCGTGTTCTCGAACGCGAAGAAGCGCCCGACCATGTCGCGGAGGGTCTTCTCGTCCATCGTGTCGAACGGCGGCTTGCTCATGCCCCTGAGCTTCGCGGCGACTGCGTCGATGGTCGCCTTGTTCTCGGTCATGAACTCCGGCGTCACATCCGGCGCGTTCTCGAGGCGCGACCGGACCATGTCGAATGCGGCCTGCGGGAAGTTCTCGACCAGGTTCGAGCGCAGGTAGAAGACCTTCTCGCTCGTGTACGCGTATGCCTCGGGATGTTCGACGTCCAGGTCGCGCGCGCTCGCCGTGACCTCGCGATCGTCGAGGCCGCGTCCGATGACGGTCGCGTCGCTCGAGCGATGCGCCTCGAGCCAGCTGTAGGTCTGGTAGCCCTTCGCGACCTCCTCGCCGCCGTCGAGGATCCGCGCCGGCGAGAAGACCTTTCCGTCCTTGGTCCGGTACGCGTAGCGCACGTAGACCCAATCGTCGGAGTGAAAGCGCGTGCCCGGGAACTCCATCACGCCGTACGTCGAGGTCGATTTCCCCGTACCTGTCGGCGCGATGTAGAGGATGCCCTTGCCGTCCTTGGTCACGACGGCGCCGTGGATGGAGTGGATGCCGTACTCGACCGCGAGCTTTCGCCCGACCGCTCCGAGCACCCACGACTTGAGCTGGCCGTAGTAGCTCGTGTTGAAGAAGATGACCGTGTCGTTCTGGCGGGAGTAGTAGGCGGCCTCGGACTCGCTCGGGACGCGGCCGAGCGCGACGACCAGGACGTCGGGACTATCCGCGGGCTTCTGTCCGGTGATCCGCTGCCACTCGTCGACGCCGTACCAGTTGTCCTTCCAATAGCCGTGGAGGTGCTCGCTGTTGGTGATGGCACGCACGCGCAGTCCGTGGATCACCACGTCGTGCGAGTACGTCGTCTCCTTCGCTGTCGCGATGTGCTCGAAGGCATTCGCGAGCAGCCGCTTGAAGAGGCCCGGTTTCAGATCGACGGTCTTGTCGTGGACGAGCGTGCGGCCCTTCGTGCGCGTGATCGTGTTAGCCGCGCCGATCGGCGTGCCCGGCCACTCCGGCGAGGTCGCGTCGGGCGCGGACGGAAACGTGTAGAGCTCTTTTTTCTCGGCGATCGCCACTGGTCAAACTCCCCAGATGAATCGCTTGGGATTCTAGGAGCGAGTTTCGTGCCGCGCTGTCATGCTGTTGCGATGGCCGAACGTCGCGGCGCGACGGTCGAGCTGCGCGAGGTCACCAAGCTCTACGGCGACACCGTCGCGGTCGACCATCTCAGCTTCACCGCTCCTGCTGGACGAATCTGCGTGCTCATTGGCCCATCGGGCTGCGGCAAGACCACGTCGCTTCGCATGGTGAATAGGCTCATCGAGCCGACGTCGGGACAGATCCTCATCGATGGGCAGAACGTCCTCCGCGAAGACCCGACGCAGCTTCGCCGGCGGATCGGCTACGTCATCCAGCAGGTCGGCCTTTTCCCGCACCGAACCATCGGCGAAAACGTCGCGACAGTCCCGGAGCTTCTCGGATGGCCCGCCGCGCGCATCCGAACCCGCGTCGACGAGCTCCTCGCGCTCATCGGCTTCGATCCAGCACGCATGCGTGACCGCTACCCCGCGCAGCTTTCAGGTGGCGAGCGCCAGCGAGTGGGCGTCGCGCGCGCGATGGCCGCCGAACCGCCGGTCATGCTGATGGACGAGCCGTTCGGCGCGGTCGATCCGATCGTCCGCGAGCGTCTTCAGAACGAATTCCTGCAGCTGCAGCGCGCCCAGGGCATCACGGTGATCTTCGTCACGCACGACATCGACGAGGCGATCAAGCTCGGCGACCGCGTCGCGATCATGCGCGCGGGGAAGCTCGTGCAGTACGCGCCGCCGGGCGAGCTCCTCGCGCATCCCGCCGACGACTTCGTCGCGCAGTTCGTCGGCAGCGACCGCGGGCTGAAGCGCCTCGCGCTCCTCACCGTCGGTGGCGCGGAGCTCGATCCGCCAGTGGATCCATCGCGCCTGGACGGCGCGCCGGTCCTTTCGCCTGCGATGAGCCTGCGGGACGCGCTCGCCGAGATGCTCGCGTCGGAAACGCAGGTCGGCATGGTGCGCGACGGCGATCGGTACCTGGGCGTCCTCACGCTCGCGCACATCGGCAGGCTCCTCCGTACCGAGGACCGGCAATGACCCCCGGCGAGCCACTGATCCGCGGGGACTGGCTCGTCAGCCACGTCGGCGAGATCCTGTTGCGGGTGGGCGAGCATCTCGAACTCACCGTGATCGCGGTCGTCGTGGGTTTCCTGATCGCGTTCGTCCTCTCGCTCGCCGCGCTGCGAATTCCCAGGCTCTACGCGCCGATCACTTGGACGACGGGGATCCTCTACACGATCCCGAGCCTCGCCCTGTTCGCTCTCCTCATCCCATACACCGGCCTCTCACTTCTCACCGCGGAGATCGGTCTGGTGAGCTACACGCTTCTCATTCTCATTCGCAACATCGTGGCAGGAGTTCGCGGCGTGCCAGCCGAGGTGCGCGACGCGGCGCGCGGGATGGGATACACGGATCGACAGATCCTGTGGCGTGTCGAGATCCCGCTCGCACTCGCTGTGATCTTCGCGGGGATCCGGGTGGCAACGATCACGACGATCGGTCTGGTCACAGTGACCGCACTCATCGGTCAGGGCGGAATGGGCTACTTCATCCTTCTCGGCATCCAGCTTTTCTTCAGCACAGCGCTCATCGTCGGCGCGCTCGGTTCGGTCGTGCTGGCCGTGCTGGCTGACGGCGCGCTCGTCCTCGCGCAGCGAGCGCTGACGCCATGGACTCACGCAAGATGAGCGCCCTCGTCGCTCTCCTTCGCTGGCTCACCGATCCTGTGAACTGGCAGGGCTCTCACGGCATCCCGATCCGGGTCCTGGAACACATCGAGCTCTCAGGCCTCTCCGTGCTAGCCGCGCTCGTCATCGCGATGCCGATCGCCCTGTACCTGGGTCACACCGGACGGGCGGGCTTTATCGCGATCAACGTCGCGAACATCGGGCGTGCCCTGCCATCGCTCGCGCTGTTGGCACTCGGTCTCGTCGTCGCAATCGCGCTGGGACTCGGCCTCGGCTTCTGGCCCACGGTCTTCGCGCTCGTTCCGCTCGCGATCCCGCCGATCCTCACGAACTCATACGTCGCCATCCGCGAGGTCGACCGCGACATCGTCGATGCGGCCCGGGGTATGGGCCTCAGCGAGGGCCAGATCCTCCGCTCGATCGAGGTGCCGCTCGGTCTGCCGCTCATGCTCGCCGGGATCCGGACCGCCGCCGTGAACGTCGTCGCGACCGCGACCCTCGGTGCCCTCGTGGCCGGAGGTGCGCTGGGCCGGTTTATCGTCGACGGGCTCGCACTTCAGGAATACGACCAGCTCATGGCCGGCGCGCTCCTAGTAGCGCTCCTGGCCATCGTTACGGAAGTCTCTTTTGGTGCACTCGAGCGAGCGACCGTGCCGCCGGGAATGGCCGCGATCCGTTGAGCGTTTGCATTCGTATCGGGGTATAGGAAGCACATACTCGCGTAGGCCGGAAGACTAAGCGCTACGGCCGGGGAGGATCCCATATGAACCTGCGACGAGCTCTCTTTGCCGCGTTCATCGCGGCGTCAGTTGTGGTCACGGCGTGCGGCGGTGCCGGGACAGGCGGAGCCACCGGGTCGCCGGTCGCGAGGCCGCCGGTCATCGTCGGCTCGACGAACTTCTACGAGCAGCTCACTCTCGGCGAGCTGTACAGCCAGATCCTCGAGGCGAACGGTTACACGGTCACCCGGAAGTTCAACCTCGGGAACCGTGAGATCGTAGAGCCGGCCATCGAGTCGGGCCAGATTGACATCGACGCCGAATATCTCGCGACGCTGCTCGCGTTCGTCGACAAGAACGGCACGGTGGCCAAGCCAACCACCGATCCGAAAGAGACGCAGACCGGCCTTCAGAAAGCGCTCGATCCGAAGGCTCTCACCGTACTCGATTACGCGGCCGCGACCGACCAGAACGGGTTCGTCGTGACGCAAGCGACCGCGACTTCGAAGAATCTGAAGAAGATCAGCGACCTCGTGCCGGTGGCGAAGGACATGGTCCTCGGCGGACCCGCCGAGTGCCCGACGCGACCCTTCTGCGCGCTCGGTCTCAAGAACACTTACGGGATCACGTTCAAGGACTTCAAGCCGCTCGATACGGGCGGCCCGTTAACGATCACGGCGCTCGACGGCAAGCAGATCGACGTCGGACTCCTCTTCACGAGCGATCCGAGCATCGTCGCGAAGAACTTCGTGCTCCTGGACGACGACAAACACCTGCAGCTCGCGGACAACATCGCGCCCGTCGTGCGCAACGCGCTCCTTCAGAAGGACGATGGCACGATCAAGCGCCTCCTGAACTCGATCAGCGCGAAGCTCACGCAGGGCGAGCTGAATGACATGAACAAGCAGGTCGCGGTCGACAAGGCAGACAGCAAGGCCGTCGCGGCCGCGTGGCTCAAGAAGCAGGGCCTCATCAAGTAACCACGCACTGGACCACGCTCGGCGGCGCGCTCCGCACTGGAGCCGCCGCCGCGGCGTGGGGCGACTCCGGCGAGACCGAAGTCTTCGCCCTCCACGAAGACGGACAGGTCTGGGATCGCTACTGGGACGGCAAGCGCTGGCACGAGTGGGAATCCCTCGGCGGCGCATTCACCGGACAGCCTGCCGCTGCGGCACGCGACGCCGAGCGCATCGACGTCTTCGCCATCGGCACGGACGGCGTGCTCCGGCACCGCTGGTGGGACGCAAAGCGTTGGGTCGATTGGGAGGATGTCGCTGGCGCACCGCGCGGGGGGCGCGCCGTCGCGTGCGTCTGGAGTGGGTCGCGCCTCGACGTCTTCGTGTGGGGAGCCGACGGCGAACTTCACTACGCTGACCTCGCGTGAGCGAACGGTTCGACTTCGTCGTCATTGGCGCAGGCGCAGCGGGCGAGGCCGCGGCCAGCTACGCACGCGGCCGCGGGGCGACGGTCGCGCTCGTCGAGCGCGATCTGTTCGGCGGCACCTGTGCGTTCTGGGGCTGCATGCCCTCGAAGACGCTGCTGCACGCCGCCGAGATCCGCGCGTGCGGCGGCGACTACTCCTGGGAGAAGGCCTCCGCGCGCCGCGACTACATGATCGTCCGCGAAGGCCGCGACTATCCGGACGACTCGGGGCACATCAAGGGATACAAGGCCGCGGGCACCGTCCCGGTACGCGGTTCGGCGAAGATCGCCGGGCCTGGCAAGGTCGTCGTGCGCACCGATGACGGCGCGCGCGAGCTCGACGCGCGCGACATCGTCATCGCGGTCGGCTCGGTCGCGAAGGTGCCCAAGATCGAGGGTCTCGCCGAGGCCGGCTTCTGGACCAACAAGGAAGGGACGAGCCTGCGCGAGCTTCCGAAGAGCATCGCGATACTCGGCGCCGGTCCCTCGGGCACTGAGCTCGCGCAGGTCTACGCGCGTTTCGGCGTGCGCACGACGTTGGTGAGCCCGCGACAGGTGAACCCGAGCGATCATCCGCGAAGCTCGGCGCTCCTCGCGAAAGCGCTTCGTTCCTCGGGTGTCGACGTGCGCGAGAACGCGCGAGCGGAACGAGTCCGGCCGCGCGCCGGGAAAGGCGGCGACCACATCATCGAGCTCGCCGACGGATCGACGGTCGAGGCCGCGATCGTCGAGCTCAACGTGGGACGGACCGCCGCGCCCGCGCTCGCGACCCTCGGTCTCGATGCGGTCGGAGTCGCGTACGACGGCGGGGACATCCTGAAAGTCGACGAAACCCTTCGCGTCGCCGATCACGTGTATGCGATCGGCGACTGCGCTGGTCGCGAGCTCTCGACGCATCTTGGTCACTACGAGGGCGAGACCGCGGTGAAGATCGCGCTGGGCGACAACGTCCGTGCCGACTTCAGTGCGACGCCGCGCGCCGTCTATACCGATCCCGAGACGGCAGCGGTCGGTCTCCTTCTGGATCAGGCGAAGGCGCGCGGCATCGACGCTTACGAGGAGACTGCGAACCTCGCGACGAGCGCGAAGGGCTACGTGAGCGAGTCCGAAGGCCACGTCTCGATCGTGATCGACCGCAAGAACAAGGTCGTCGTCGGAGCGTTCATCGGTGGACCCGCGGCGTCCGAAGCAATCCACGAGGCGGTGCTCGCGATCAAGCTCAAGACACCCGTCTCCGTCCTGGCCGACACGATCCATGCGTTCCCGACCGTCTCACGTGTGATGGGCGGGCTTTTCGCGAAGGCCGAACTCGCGCTCCGATGACCGCGGCGGACTACGTCACGCTCCTCGACTGGCGCAGACAGGTGGCCGACCTGTACTCGGGCGTGCGCCGCACGCTCGCAGCCGACGCACCGGCCGCGCATGCGCTCTGGCGTTCGAAACGCGATGAGCTCTTTCGAACACACCCCCAGTCACCGCTGCTCCCATCCGAGCGCGGCACATTCCGCGGTCTGCCGTACTACGACTTCGACCCGCGCTTCGCGAAACGCGGGAAGATCCGTGCGCTTCCCGAGGAGCGCTACGACGTGGGGACGAGCGACGGCGGCGTGATCCCGTTCGTCCGGTTCGGCGCGGTCGATCTGGACATCGGATCGCTCGAGGTCTTCTGGCTCGACGCGTATTCGGGCGGCGTCTTCCTGCCTTTCCGCGACGCGACCGCGAACAAGACGACATACGGCGGCGGGCGCTATCTCCTGGACACCGCCAAGAGCGCGGATCTCGGCGCGATCGGCGACGAGCTCGTACTCGACTTCAACTTCGCGTACCACCCGTCCTGCCGGTACGACCCGAAGTGGGTTTGTCCGCTCGCGCCGCTTGGCAATAGGCTGCAGGTCGCCATCGAAGCGGGGGAGCGGATGTGAACCAACGCTGGACACTCATCGCGGCGGTCCTCGGATCGTCGATCGTCTTCGTCGACTCGTCCGTCGTGACCGTCGCGCTTCCGAAGATCGGCCGCGAGCTCCCGACGACGGTCCTCGGCGTGCTCGAGGGACAGCTGTACGTCTACGCCGGCTACCTCCTCACGCTCTCGGCGCTCCTCATCCTGGCCGGTGCGCTCTCCGACTTCTACGGCCGGCGTCGCGTCTTCCTGATCGGCCTCATCGGGTTCGGGCTCACGAGCGTTCTCTGCGGACTCGCTCCGAACATGGAGTTCCTCGTTCTGTCGCGAATCCTCCAGGGCGCCGCCGGAGCGATCCTCGTGCCCGGGTCGCTCGCGCTGCTCACGGCAGCGTTCAGCGGCGAGGCTCAGGGACGCGCCTACGGCGTCTGGGCGGCAGCGACGGCCGCGACGACCATCCTCGGACCGTTCATCGGAGGCATCCTCGTCGACACGATCTCGTGGCGCGTCGCGTTCCTGATCAACGTGCCCCTCGTGGTCGTCGCGGTCTGGGCGACAGCGCGGTATGTCCCTGAAAGCCGCAACGACAAAGCGACCGGACACTTCGACTGGCTCGGCGCCGCGGTGGTGGCCATCGCGGTCGGCGGCCTCAGCTTCGGCGCCACGTACGGCCAGCAGCGCGATTGGCGCGATCCGTTGGCATACATCGCACTTGCCGCCGGCGTCGTCGCGACGATCGCGTTCCCGTTCCTGATGCGGCGCAGCCGCGACCCGCTCGTGCCGCTCGAGCTCTTCCGTTCGCGGAACTTCACGGTGACGAACATTTCGACGCTCCTGATCTACGGAGCGCTCTACGTCACCTTCTATTACCTCGCGCTGTTCCTTCAGGGCGTGCTCGGCTACTCGGCTTCGGCGGCGGGCCTCGCGGGGATTCCCGGCGGCGTGCTCCTCGTGGTGCTCTCGACTCGCTTCGGCGCGCTCTCGGCCCGCTACGGTCCGAAGATATTCATGACCGTCGGCCCGGCGCTGATGGCGATCGGCGTGCTCTGGTTCGCGCGCGTGCCGGCCACGAGCCCGGCGTGGGTATTCACACCGGGCGATCCGTCGAGCTGGGTCCCGCCGAGCGACTGGTTCATCGACTTCCTTCCGGGACAGATCATCTTCGGGCTCGGGCTCGCGATGATGGTGGCGCCGCTCACGACCGCGCTCATGACGAGCGTGCCGGTTCGCAATTCAGGTGTCGCTTCGGCGGTGAACAATGCGATCTCGCGTGTCGGTCCGCAGCTCGCCGGGGCGGTCATCTTTGTCGCCATCACGGCGAGCTTCTACTCGGGGATGGCCGCGCGCATTCCCGGGACGGACACGTCCGATCCGGCGTTCCGCCACGACTATCCGCCGATGACCGTTCCGCGAACCTCGGACCCGCGCGCCGTGGCTGCGCGCGATCAGTCGACCGAGGCGTTCCACCTCGCGATGTACGTCGGCGCGGCACTTCTCGCCGCGGGCGCTTTGGTGAACGCCACCGGGATCTCGAACGAGGCGGCGCTGCAAGCCACGAAAAAGCGCACACCCATGACGACCGTCTAGGGTCGGCCTCTCCGTGCTCCGCGAACGCGGGCGCTTGACTTCATTGGTAAGTGCAGACTAACGTATGGTCCCGGCGCTACCGCGCACATTGGAGGTCTTACATGGGCGATCCGGTCGCGAACTTCGAGATCAACAGCGCAGATCCCGCGAAGGCAAAGAGTTTCTACACGGCGGTCCTCGGCTGGAAGATGAACGACGTCCCGAACAACTACACGTTCGTCGACACAGACGCGGGCGGGAAGGGCATCGGCGGCGGGATCGGTCCGCTCCGCGGGCCAAAGCCCTTCGTCACCTTTTACGTGGTCGTCCGCGACCTGAACGCGACGCTCAAGAAAGCCACCGACAACGGCGGCAAGGTCGTGTTCCCGGCGACGAAGGTCGGCCCGACAACGACGATCGCGCTCTTCAGCGACCCGGATGGGAACGTCATCGGTCTCACCGACGGTAAATAGCTTTTAGAGCAGCAGGCCCTCGAGAGCTTCCACGACCGCGCGCTCGTGATCGCGCGTGCGGAAATCGTGAAGCGGGTGCGGCGGCAGATCATGCTCAGCACTAACGCCGCCGCGCCGCGTGTACAGGACGGGGTAGATGTCTCCCGCGGGATTCTCCTCGAGCGTGGCCGCGACGGCGTCGGCGGGCCCCGAATCGAGAAAGCTCTGCAGGGGGAGGATCCCGTCGTCGATGGTTCCGCGCTTGGGATCCTGAACCAACACGCGCGCGAGATAGGACTTCTGATGCCAGAGCTCCGGCGCGTTCGTAACTTCGTTCAAGAGATATGACACGACCTCGGCGCGCGGTACGACCGGCCGCTCGGGGTCGATGCCGAAATGCTTTCGAGCCACCTCGCGCGCGAGGACGCGGCCGTTGTACCGGTGCCCGTTCACGCCGCCGGAGTTGCTCGGCATGCCGTGCTTGCGAAGGCCCGGCGACGCCTGGTGGATCGTGCCGCCGAAGTACACGCCCGGGACCGACGCGCTCTCCCAAAACGGGGTCTGCGCCGGCAGTTTGTTTCGGCCGACGGTCGCGACACCGAGTTTCGGCAGATCGAGGATCGGGCTCGTAAACCCCGTCGCCGCGATCACGTCGTCGACCTCGAAGACGAGCTCGGTCGCGCTGTCGGCCTTCCGCGTGTGAACGACGAACGTCTCGCCGGTCCGCTCGACGCGCTCGATCGACGCGTCGAGCACGATGACCCCACCCGCGAGGACGTGGTCCTCGTACGGTTGCACGTATCGGGCGCGGACTCCGACGAGCGATCGGGTGTTGATCGAGAGCTTCGCCGGGGACGGTGACGCGAGGACGATCTGCCGCGCCCATTGCAAAAAGCCCGTCGCGAGCTCGAAGCCGGAGTTCTCCTTGCCGATGATGAACACGCGGCGTCCGGCATAGGTCTCGGCCGGACGCGTCTGGGCGTAGTGCAGCGCTTCGTCGATGCCCGGGATCTGGGGGCGCCACGGCTCGGCCACGCCGACGGCGAAGATCGGCACCTCGCAGCGATACTCACCGTCGCTCGTCTCGAGGACCCAGCGATCACCCTCGCGACGCGTCCCGGTCCAGCGACAGCCGTAGCGCACCGCGACGCCCGCGCGATCGGCGAAGGCGGCGAGGTTCCGCTCCATTTCCTGGCGCGATGGGTAATACGAACTGCCGTCCATCATCGAGCACATCAGGGCGCGGCAGCTTTTCTCTTCGGGTAGGAGGCTGTTCCAGTCGTAGCGCTCGTACTCGCGGGTGCCCTGCTCGAATGGCGCGTACGGCTTGGTCCACGACAGGAGTCGCTGAAAGAAGGGCCACTTGCGGAACATCCCGCCCGCACTCTCATCGGCCGAGATGACCGCGTGCTTCACGCCGAGGCGGCGAAGCGAGTAGCTGATCTGAAGCCCCCCGGGACCACTGCCGACGACGACGAGCGGATATTCGCCGGGCGGGTGGGGGCGGTCGGTCAGGCGGTGCTCCTGCGCGTCACATTTGCGAGCTTCCGTGCTTCCGCGACGAGAAGCCGGTAGCAGACCCGGGGATGCGTCTGGAGAAATTCTCGGAGGAGGTCGCCCGGGACGACGACGCAGCGCAGCGGCCTGACGGCGATGACGTCTGCGACGGGAGGCTCGCCGAGCAGAACGGATATCTCACCGAAGAAATCGCCGCGGCGGAGGGTGCCGATAGCGTTGCCGCGCGCGACGAGCGCGGCTTCGCCCTCGAGGATGATGTAGAAGGACGATCCCGAGAGACCTTCGCGGAGCACCTTCTCGTCCTGAGCGAAATAGCGCTCCTCGAGGGAGTGCGCCACCTTGTCCAGCTCCGGACGCGTGAGGTCGGCGAAGATCGCGAGACTGGCGAGCGTTTCGGTGATGTCGTCCGGTGCCGAGCGCATGCCGCTGGTCTAAGGCGTCCCCGGAGTCTTGGCAAACCACCAGATGGCGCAGAATCCAAGAGACATGAGCGTGGGGAGAGGGTTGCCGGCTGGGACCCTCACGTTCTTATTCACCGACATCGAGCGCTCGACCAAGCTCCAGAACGAGCTCGGAACCGACCGCTACCAGGACGTCCTCGAGACGCACACGCGCTTGCTTCGTGACGCCTTCAAGGACGGCGGCGTGGAGATTCGCATCGAGGGCGACGCGCTGTTCGTGGTCTTCCCGGTCGCCGTGAACGCGGTGCGCGCCGCAGGTGCCGCGCAGCGCGCGCTTGCCGCAGCCAGGTTCCCACATGGCGCCACCGTGCGCGTCCGCATGGGAATGCACACCGGCGAGGGCCGCCCGGCCAGCGCCGACGCGGGCGCGGATTACGTCGGCATCGATGTAAATCGCGCCGCCCGTGTTGCCGCGGCGGGACACGGGGGACAGGTGTTGATCACGCAGGCGACGGCCACGCTCGCGCGCGCCGATCTCGGCGACGGTCTGTCCCTCCGCGAGCTCGGCGAATTCCGGCTCAAGGATCTGGCGAGCCCCGAGCGGATTTATCAGCTCGTGATCAGCGGGGGCGTGGCGGACTTCCCGCCGATACGCAGCCTCGACCACACGTCGACATTCCTGCCGTCGCAGCCCTCGACGTTCGTCGGTCGCGAGCGCGAGATCGCGGAGGGTCAGCGTCTCTTGATGGGCACGCGGCTCATGACCCTGACCGGTCCGGGCGGAACGGGGAAGACGCGCCTGTCGCTTCGCATCGCTGAGGAGGCCGCTCACGATTTCGCCGACGGAACGTTCTTCGTTCCTCTTGCGCCGATCACCGACCCCGAGCTCGTTCCTTCGACGATCGCGCATACCCTCGGTGTTCAGGTCGGTGGCAGCGAGATGCCGCTCACACGTGTGCTCGACCACGTTCGGGGCAAACGGATGCTCCTGGTCCTCGACAACTTCGAGCAGATCCTTCCCGCGGCGCCGATCGTCGGCGAGCTGCTCGGTGCGAGTCCTGTGTTGAAGGTCATCACCTCGAGCCGAGCGCCGCTTCGCATTTCGGGAGAGCAGGAGTTCCCGGTTCCTCCGCTCGAGCTTCCCGATCCCGAACGGCTGCCGGCGCTCGAAGTCCTCGCGCAGTCGGATGCGGTCCGGCTCTTCATCGAGCGTGCGAAGGCCGTGCGGCCCGACTTTCGCGTGACGGCCGAGAACGCCGTGGCGGTGGCGGAGATCGTCTACCGGCTCGACGGCCTACCGCTCGCGATCGAGCTCGCGGCGGCGCGCGTCAAGGTCCTCACGCCGCAATCGATGCTGCCGAAGCTTCGGCAAGGACTCGACATGCTCGCGTCGACCGCGCGCGACCTCCCCGAGCGGCAACGAACACTGAATGGCGCGATCGCGTGGAGCTGGGACCTCCTGAACGCGAGCGAGAAGCGTCTCTTCGGTCGCCTCGCCGTATTCGTCGCGGGCGCGATGCTTCCCCAGATCGAGGAGGTGAGCGGAGAGAGCGACGTCCTCGACGTCCTGAGCGCCCTTGTCGAGCAGAGTCTGGTTCGGCAATCCGAGGTCGAGGGCGAGCCGCGTTTCCGGATGCTCGTCACGATCCGCGAGTACGCACTCGTGCGCCTCGCGGAGAGCGGAGAAGCCGAGGACATCTCGCGGCTGCACGCGATGGCGTATCTCGCGCTTGCCGAAGAGGCGCGGCCGCATTTCGGGAGCGACGACCAGAAGCGCTGGCTCGACCTGCTCGAGCTCGAGCAGGACAACATGCGCGCTGCTCTCGAATGGACCATCTCGCGCGGCCACGCCGATGAGGCCCTGCGAATGGTCTTCGCGCCGTGGCGATTCTGGCAGCGACGCGGGCATCTGCCCGAGGGCGCGCAATGGTGCGAGCGCGCTCTCGCATTGCCCGCGGAGAAGGTCTCTCCGCTCGTCCGGATGCGCGCGCTCGAGGCGGCTGGCGGCCTCGCCTACTGGCGAGGACAGTTCGACCTGTCGGCAGACCTCTACACGAAAGCGCTGGAGATCGCGAAGCGCATGGGCGACCCCAGCGAGGAAGCCAACGCCGCGTACAACCTCGGGTTCGCGTACGGCGTGCCGATGAGCGACGTTCCACGAGCGCTCGTCCTCCTTCGCGGCGCGCATGCGAAGTTCCTCGCGCTCGGTGACCGCGGCGGCGTGGCTCGCGCAAGCTGGGCGCTCGGATCGTTCCTGCAGATTGGCCCCCGCGGCAAGATCCCACGCGCGACCTTGGAGGAAGCGCTGATTGCGGCGGAGGAAGCGCTCGCGACCAACCGAACGCTGGGCAATCGCTTCGATCTCGCGTATGCGCAGCACCTGAACGGCTGCATCCTGTACAAGCTCGGCCGGTTCGAAGAGTCGCGCCGCGCGTTGCTGGAGGGTCTCACGCTCTTCCTCGAAGACCGTGATGTCTCAGGACTGGCGCTCATTGCGAGCGACCTTGCGGAGCTCGCCGCGGCCGAGGGCGACGACGAACGACGCGCAGTCCTCACAGGCATTGCCGACACATTCGCGCGCCTCTCGGGGACCGGACTCCTGGACAACTTCGAGTCGCAGGAGGGCCGGTGGCTTCCGCGTAGCGTGCCCGCCGAGTTCCGGTCCGCACTCGAGCGCGGACTCACGATGAAGGAAGCCGCGGCGATCGCGTATGTGGAGGATCGGGAGATCTCGAGGGATTGAGCGAGTCTCGGTCAATCGCAACCCCCGCCAACGTCGGCGCGAGCGAGCGTCGTCCGCTGACCGTGCTGTTCGCTGATATCGCCGGGTCGACCGCGATCGCCGAACGCATGGATCCCGAGGATTGGACCGCGATCGTGAGCCAGGCGTTCGCGCGCATGAACGCGACCGTAACGCGGTACGACGGAACGATCGCGCGGCTCATGGGCGATGGCGTGCTGGCGTTCTTCGGGGCGCCCGTGGCTCACGAGGACGATCCCATCCGCGCCGTACGGTGCGGGCTCGACATGGCGCGCGCTGTCGACGAGCTCAGCGCGGAGCTGAACGCGAAGGAGCCCATCGACCTCAAGGTGCGCGTCGGCATCAACACCGGTCCGGTCGTGGTCGGCGTCGTCGGCACCGAGTCCGCGAGCGAGTACACGGCCATGGGCGATGCGGTGAATGTCGCCGCGAGGATGCAGGCCCTGGCGCGGCCCGGCACCGTCCTCGTCAGCGGCGCCACCCACCGCTTCATCGCGGCTCTCGTCGAGTCCGTCGACGTTGGCGCTCTCGATCTGAAGGGCAAGGCGACCGCCGTTCAGGCGTACGAAGTCACGAGGATGAAAGAGGGCGTAACGGGGCGCGGCCTCGCTGGCATACACGCGCCGATGATCGGACGGGACGCACAGCTCGGCCGGCTTCGCGAGCTGTTCGGCGTGGCGAAAGCCGGCCAGGGTCGCGTCGCCGCGATCCTGGGCGAGCCCGGGATGGGGAAGAGCCGGCTGCTCTCCGAGTTCCGAGCGGAGGTCGAGCCAGGCGACGAACCCACGCGGTGGATCGAAGGTCGTTGCCTGTCGTACGGGCAAACGCTGCCCTATCACCTGGTGTTGGATGTCGTGCGTTCGGCGATCGGCGTAAGCGAATCCGCGAGCGAACCGGAGGTGCGCGGCGCGCTCGAGCGCGTCCTGCGTGAGCTCTTCGGCGACGAGTGGTCCGAACCGTATATGTACCTCGGTCACCTTCTCTCGATAAAGCTCGACCCTGAGGTGCAGGCGCGTGTCGCTGGTCTCAACACCGAAACCATCAAGAGATACGTCGCCTCGCTTGTACAGGTGCTGCGCGCGATCAGCACGAAAGGCCCGATCGTTCTGGTCTTTGAGGACCTGCACTGGGCGGATGCCGCGTCGGCCGATGCGCTGCTCGCGCTCATGCCGCTCGCCGCGGAGCTGCCGGTGCTCTCGATCATGGCCTCGCGGAGGGACCGCGACGCGGCCGGATGGCGTCTCGTCTCAGGCGCCCGCGACCTCTTCGGCGACGCGTTGACCGAAATCCGCCTCGATCCTCTTTCGACCGATCAGGCTCGTTCTCTTGTGGCGAGTCTTCTCGAGATCGAATCGCTTCCTCAGAAGACACGCGACCTCATCCTCGCGAAGGCCGAGGGAAACCCGTTCTTCGTCGAGGAGGTCATACGAATGCTCATCGACCGCGGAGCGATCAAACGCGAGGGCGATCGCTGGATCGCGACCGCGAGCGCCACGGGCGTCGAAATACCCGACACGCTCCAGGGCCTCTTGCTCGAGCGGATCGACCGCCTGCCCAAGGAGAGCCGCCGGACGTTGCGCGTCGCCTCGGTGATCGGCCGTCAGTTCGGCCTGACGATCCTCGAACGGCTGCTCGAGGTGCCCACGAAATGACAACGAAGGCCGAGCTCGGGACGCTCGAAGCGAGCGGGCTCATCCAGGTCGCCGCGGTCCAGCCTGAGCTCGAGTACCTCTTCCGGCACGCACTCGTTCAGGATGCTGCTTACAGCTCGTTGCTCAAGCAAGACCGCCGTTCGCTTCATAGGCTCGCGGCCCAGACGCTCCTCGACCTGTATCCGGAACGGCGCCGCGAGCTCGCAGGGGTCATCGCGATGCACTTCGAGCAGGCCGGCGAAATGGGAGCGGCTACCGAGCACCTCATCGTGGCCGGCGAGCACGCGCTCGAGCGGTTCGCGCAACGCGAGGCAGTGTCGTTCTTCGCGCGCGCGAACGAGCTCCTTCCCGCGGATGACGAAAGAGCTGACCTGCGAATGCGCGCGGCTATCGGTACCGCGAGAGCCGGCTGGACCTTCACCGGCCTGAGCGGAGCGCTGGGGCAGCTCGAGCGCGCGATCGCGAGCGCCGGCGATCAGGCCGACCGCAAGCTCCTCGCCGACGCGTATTTCTGGGTAGCGTTCCTTCGGCGCCTGGGCGGGGAATCTGTGGAATCGAGCCCCGAGTTGAGGAACGCGCTCGAGAAGGCCGAAGCGATCGGCGCCGCGCTCGGCGACCCGGCCGCGCACGCGATCCCGAAGGCGTTCATGGGCGTGGGCATGCTGTTCAACGGCGACCTGCGCGCGGGAGCGAAGATGCTCAGGGAAGCGCTCGATGAGCTCGAGGGCCGGAGCGACCCCGTCTCGACGGCCGTGCTTTCAGGTTTTCTCGCAATGGGCTACGCGCGACTGGGAGAGTTCGCCGAGGCGGAGAATGCGATCGGACGGTCCAAGCGCTTTGCTGCCCTGGGTGATGGGATCGCTCGGCTCGACTCGCTGATCTCGCGTACCGCCATTCAGCTCGAGCGCGGCGAACTCGCCGATGCCTCCGCGCTGGCCTTGCAATGCGCGGAGACGTCTGAGGCGCTCGGGGCAGTGTCGTGCGCGGTCGCATCGAACGTTTTCCTCGGAGTGTCTCGTCTGCTGCTCGAAGACGCGCCCGGCGCGCGGGCTCCGCTCGAGCGTGGTATCGAGCTCTCGCTCGTCACCTACATGGCGCCGCTTCGGACGGTCGCGAGAGGGCAGCTCGGCTCCGTCAATGCGTGGCTCGGCGACGTGCCCGCGGCCGAGGCGGGGTGGGACGAGTCGCTCGCGGACGCGAGAGCAAGCGGTGACCGATACGGCGAGGCCATGACGCTCTGGGCGCGCGCCCGAACGCATGCCCGGCAATCAACGCCGGACTGGGCCGCCGCGCTGACCGACCTCGACGCGGCGCTCCTACTCCTCGAGCCAATGGGGGCGCGTCCTTCTATCGCACGGGCGCTCCGCGATCGCGCTCAAGCGCTGCGCGCGATCGGTCGCGGTGCTGAGGCGGATGAGGTTGACGAGAGGTCACGCGACATCGGCGGCGAGCTCGGCCTTAAAGACTTCAGCTGAGCTCGGCGGCGCTCCCCAGTGGGGCGATGGCGCGGGCGATCACGGCGGCCACGATCGCCGCGACCGGCAGAGCGAGGGCAGCGGTCGCGATGAACGGTAGGAGCGGATCCGCGTCGTAGAGGAACCCGGCGATCGTGCCTCCGGCTCCGAACCCGAGCGCGAAGGCGACCTGGTAGGTCGCGTAACCCTGCGCCGCGCGCGCGGGCGGGATGATGCGTTCGACCGCGGACGCGACGACGGGATTCGCGGCCTGCGTCGCGCCGAGCAGGAGCGCGGCGAGTCCCACGATCGGCTCGGCCCTGCCCGAGAGCGTCATGAGCACGCTCGCCGCGGTCATCACGCCCGCCGCGCCGAGCAAGGCGGGCACCGCGCCGATCGCATCGGCGAGCCGGCCGGCGGCGACGGCGAGACCGGCCGCGCCGACCGAGACCAGCCCGATATAGATGCCGAGACGATCGAGGGGGATCGCTGCGACGTCGCGCAGGTACACCGGAAGGAGCGCCAGCGAAACGATCGAGAGTGCCGCCGCGAACGGTGTGATCGCGAGGAGGACCCAGAAGGTGCGCGGCGGCCGGAACGGACCGCGCTCGACGTGAGGTGGAACCGAACGCAATCCGAACGTGAGCGCGGCCGAGCCTGCGAGGAACGCCGCGGCGATCGCGATCGCGCCGCGGAACCCGATCTCCGACGCCAGCACTCCCGCGATCGGCGCGCCGATGATGTTCCCCGCGAAGTACGCGCCGAGGACGATCCCCAGCGCGCGCCCGAGCTCCGTGCGAGGCGTCGTCGACGTGACGTACGCGATGATCAGCGGCAGGCCGGCCGTCCCCGACCAATAAAGCGCCGAGCCGACGAACGCTCCGTGCCAGTCGGTGAGAGGGACGAACGTCGCAACACCGAGCGCCGCGCATAGCCATGCGGCCGTGATGAGCGGCTTGCGGCCGATGCGGTCGGCGAAGTAGCCCGCCGGAAGGAAGCACAGCACCGCGACGAGGTTTCCCACGCCGAAGACGATCCCGATCTCCTGCGGGCTCGCACCGAGATCGCGCAGGTAGAGCGGCCATACCGCGGAGAGAAGCCCGAACCCGCAACCGAACAGGACCTGCGCTCCGGTGAGGAGCCAGATGTCGCGCGAAAGCTTCAGCTGCGGCCCTTCACGATCCCGCGAGATCGCCGGTCCTCGAATTCCTTCTGCGCCTTGCGAAGAACGTCGGGTTCGGCGAGCACGTCGATCGCCGTCAGCGCGAGCGCCTTCGCCGCGACGAGCGCGTTCTCGTGGGCCTCCTGCTGAACAACGGCTTCGCGGAACGCGTTCGAGTGGCCGGGTATCGATTCCTGTGAGATCGCGATGTAGGGGTGGATCGCGGGCAGGACCTGCATCACGTTGCCCATGTCGGTCGAGCCGACACGCTCGTCGTCTCGCGCCTCGAACACCTGGATCCCGAGTGAACGCATGTGGTGCGTCCACCGGTCCGCGAGCGGTGTGGAGAAGACCATGTTCTCGTAACCCGCGTTCTCGTTGACGGTCACGGTGAGCTTCGTTCCGGTCGCCTTCGACGCACCCTCCGCGCACGCGATGAAACGGCGCAGCACTTCCTGTTGATAGCGGCGATCGAGCGCCCGGATCGAGAAGCGCGCGGCGGCGTAATCGGGGATCACGTTCGCGGCGCTGCCGCCGTTTGTGATGATCCCGTGTACGCGTGCATCTGGCCGCAGCTGCTGCCGCATCGCGTTGACGTTGTTGAAGAGCTGCAGCACGCCGTCGAGCGCGTTGATGCCGAGGTCGGGCTGCGAGGCGGCGTGCGCCGACTTCCCTCGAAACTCGACCATCACGCGGTTCGATGCAAGCGAGTGCCGGCCCGCGAGGGACCGTCCGGAGGTCGGGTGGATCATCATCGCGACGTCCACGTCGTCGAATCCGCCCTTGCGGATGAGCGCGACCTTGCCGCCGCCGCCCTCCTCAGCGGGCGTGCCGATCGCGGCGAGGTTGCCGGGCAGCTGATCCATTACCGCGCGCACTCCGACGGATGCGGCCACGCCGATCATCGCGATCAGGTTGTGGCCGCAGGCGTGTCCGATCTCCGCGAGAGCGTCGTACTCCTGG
>DATCPK010000078.1:0-7609 GCA_036570125.1 Candidatus Limnocylindria bacterium | reverse complement strand
GCGCCGGAGTGACGCAATCGGCTAGACGTGACGGACTCAAAATCCGTTGGGCGAAAGCCTATGAGGGTTCGAGTCCCTCCTCCGGCACCGCGGACGCGCACGAAGTCCCGTTCTGTCGCCGATAGGGCCGAGTTGTCACCGGCTGTGCGTTGAAGTCTTCCCAGATTAGCCACTTACGAATGAGCCGGGGGCTGGTCGGGTCCTCATAAAGCTTCGTGAGGAGCGCTATCGATGCGTACTTGCCGTATCTGAGCGAGTACAGATTGTTCGGAGTAGTGCGGGCCTCGGAGAGGATCGGAGCGCTGATCGAGAGTGCTGCACGCAACCGCATCTGAAGCCAAGCCAAATGGTCGAAGCTCGCAGAACGGAACACCGCGGACAGTCGTCGGTACAGATAGCGCGGATAGTCGCGGAGAACGGGACGATGAACGTAGTGCGCGATCGAACCGTCGCCATCGAGAAGTCCTCGTATGACATCGAAGAGAAAGCGCTCGGGAAACTCCAAGCCACCCAGGGTCAGGCTCTTGCGCTGGCTCAGTCCCGCATCTTCTAGCCAGCGGTACAGCTCGACGTCGCCCAGTTGCACGCGGTACGCGTTGCCCTGCTGCCGAATCGGCGCCCCCGGGCGACCGACACACGCGAGAAACGTCTCGACAAGCTGACGGTCGTTAGAGACAAAGGCGACGTGCCGGCCGGTATTGATCAAGCAGCCATCGGTCGCAGCCAACCCAAGCGCGTAGGCGAGTTCACGGGTCCATACCAGGGGTTCGCGTCTGAAACTTCTCTCAGTCACGACTCGACGTACGTACCGCAGCCCGCGATGTCCCTCCGAACGACGGGCAACTCGAGGATCGGTTTCTTTAGTTAGGCCCTTTGACCAGCCCTTCGACACCGACGCATCGTGCAAGAAAATGCCGTGCAAGTGTTGTCGTCAAAAGTGAGCATTCCTGTCGTCATTTTGTGCGACGGGACGTCACACCTCCGCTGGCAGTAGACGCTTGAGCTCAGCGGCCACTGTTTCGAGCGGCCCGCTGTCACCTTCGGCGCGGCACAGGATCAGCGCGCCTTCCATCCCGGCCACGACTGCAACCGCGACGCGTCCTGCTCGCCGGCCCGGAACTCCGACCGCTCCCAGCTGCTCGGTGAGCAGACCGACCCAGGAACGGAAGGTCGCGCGCACGACCTCGATCATGGCTCGGTCATCCGCAGGCGTGTCGATGGCGACGCCCGCCACGACGCAACCGGCTGCCCCGCCAGAGGCCACGACGACCTGTCGCCACATGTCGATGAAGCAATCCAGCACGCCCGCCGGCGTGGTTGCCTTGCACGCGCGTTGGTGGGCGAGGACGCGCTCTGAGGTCCAGCGGATCGCGTCACCGGCGAGCTGCTCTTTTCCGTTCGGGAAGTGGTGGTAGATCGACCCACGCGGAGCGCCGCTCTCGGCCAGTACGTCCGAAAACGACGTTGCGTTCACGCCGCGGGTCCGGATCAGCGAGACGGCCCCGCGGACCATGCTGGCCCGGCTGTCCGGTCGTTCTTTCTTCTTGACTATGACGAGCAACATAGACTAGCCTCCCCGTCTATGACAAGCGTCATAACTCATCCTAGGGAGAAGCCTCGTGCCAATGATCGACGTGTACGCCACAAAAGGAACGTTCCGCGACCGGAAGGCGCTAGCTAAGAATCTCGCTGCCGCTGTGATGCGGTGGGAGAAGGTCCCCGAGATCTCACTGTTCAAGAACAACACCGCCGCGTTCATCCACGAGCTCCCGGCGGATTCGCTGTCAAACGTTGCCGGCGACAGCAACTACGTCCGCGTGCAGGTCCTCACTCCAATCGGCGTTCTCGATCGCGACAAGCAGCTCGGCGTCGTGAAGGAGCTGACCGAGATCGTCGCGGCCGCCGCCGGTGATCCAACGCTGACTGAGCGCACGTGGGTTCTGATCACGGAGTCTCCAGAGGGCGGGTGGGGCCTGAGGGGCCACGCCAACACCAGTGCCGACATCGTTGCGGCCGCCCGCGCCGAGCTCGCGGCAATCGCCGCAAAGAAGCCCGCCTAGCTCAGAGCGGCAGCCTCACCCGGACCGTCGTTCCTTTGCCGTCCCCGTCGCTCTCGAGCCCGAGTGACCCGGCGTGCGCCTCGGCGACGATCCGAGCAACGTAGAGGCCGACGCCCATCCCCGCGAACGTCGAAGCCCGGCCGGCGCCGCGAACGAAGGGATGGCCAAGCCGGGCGATATCGTCCGACGGGATCCCGATGCCCTCGTCGGAGATCGCGATCTCAACCACTCGGTCCCGAGTCAGGAGCGCAACGTGGACCGGCCCACCGCTCGGCGAGTACTTCACCGCATTACCCACGAGGTTCATGAGTAGCTGCTCGATCCGCGACTGGTCGCCGTGCGCTGGGACGCTCCCCGGCGCCTCGATCGTGAATGTGTGGCGCCCTTCCTCCAGGGTCGCGTCGATGTAGCGTTGCACGACCTCGCGAACGACCGCGGCGAGGTCGTAGGGCACCCGCTCCATGCTCAACGAACCCTTCTCGGCTCGCGACACGGAGAGCAGGTCGTTGACGAGCCCGTTCATGCGATCCACCTGACGTTCGATCGCCGCGAGATTCCGATCGAGCGACTCCATGTCGAGCTCCGTGCCCTGCGCCTTCGAGCGGCGCATCCGCGAGCGGACCAGCTGCGCGAGCGCCTTGAGAGGCGTGAGCGGAGTACGCAGCTCGTGCGAGACGATCGACAGAAATTGTTCGCGCTCGCGTTCACTCGCCAGAAGATCGGTGATGTCGTGGAGCGTCATGACTCCGGCGACCACTTCCCCACTCGGACCACGCACCGGCGCGGCAGTCACCTCGAGATCGCGCCGATCGCCGGTGTTCGGCCGCACCACGAAGAACTCGCCGTTGCGGTGCTCGCCTTTCAGCGCGCGGTCCAACGGGTAATCGCCCGGCCGGATCGACTCGCCGGTCGCGAGGTCTTTGACATCGACAGCGGTGCGCAGCTCGGCGAGCGTCTCAAAATCGCCCACGCCGAGGATCTCCCGCGCCCGCGGATTCGTCTCGTAGTGACCGTTCGGCCAGCCGATGAGGACGCCGTCGCCCAGGGCGTCGAGGAGATGTCGATGTAGATCCTGCTGCGCGACGGCCTCGGCGTAGAGACGCGAGTTCGTGATCCCGATCGCCGTCGTCGCGACGAGCAGATGCGCGATCTCGATGTCGTCGGGCTCGAACACCCGCTTCGGATCCTTGCTGTAGATCGCGAATGCGCCGATGAGCTTGTTTTCGAAGAACAGCGGCAGCGAGAGGAGCTTCGCAAGACCTTCGGCCTTGACCAGCGCATGATCCCCGATGCTGCCAGCCGGCATGTCGAGGATCGCGTGCTCGCCGGCTGCCCGAAACTGCGCGCGCAGTTCGTCGTCCGGAAGGCTCTGTTGGGATGCGTACTCCTGCGAGAGGCCGTCGTGCGCACGAATGACGAATGCGTCTCCCGCGCTATTTGCGAGGAACACCGCGGCCGCGTCGGCCGGGAGAAGATCGCGGGCTGACGTGACCGCGTTCCGGAGCCGGTGCTCGAGATCGAGCGACCGGATCAACTCGTCGTTCGCGTCGTGCAATCGGCGCAGGCGGGCACGGCTAGCCATCTCAGGGGAAGGAGGCACGCGCTATGCCAATCTCCCGCTAAGCGAGCGGGCTACCGACGCCGGTCAACGAGGTAGGACCACTTCCACGACGTCTCCGCCGACCTCGTGCGCGACCGCCTCCGCGAGCTCCCGCGAGGGCTTCGCGCGGAAGGACGTCTGGACGCGACGCATGCCACCACCATTCCGCGGGAGCTCGAGGACGACCTGCGATACGCCGGAATGGTCCTTCAGGACCTCCTGGATCTTCTGGAAGAGCGCGATCGAGCGCTCGTAGTCCAGGACCTCCCTGAAGCGAATGACGAGCGCCGGCGGCTCCTCCAAGGAGGAGACAGGAGACGGCTCCGGTGAACCCATTGATGGGGGGTGGGGTTTCTCTGAGGAGGACCGTTGGGCCGGATCCACGACGCTCTCGTCCCGCCCAGGGGGCCCATAGGTCCGACGAAGAGAGGCCCCGCCCCCCGTCTGCGCGGAAGATGCACCGGCGGTGCCTCGAGTGAATTTCGCTCTCTTGGCGAGGAATTGCCGACGCTCGACGGTGACCCGCCTGATCTCTTCGATGCCGGCATCGTCGAAGCGCACGGCGTGCTCGCAGAGGAGCTTGGGGTCCTCGTCGCGCTGTTCCACGCGCGCCAGCACGAGAAGGATCTCGTCGGCGCTCCACAGCGGAGCGGTCCCCTCGTAGACACGCGGAAACACCGTGATCTCGACGCTTCCGGTGAGGTCCTCGACCTGCGCGAACATCATCAGCTGCTTGTTCTTGGTGATGTGTTTGCGCGCGTTCGTCACGACGCAGGCGATCGTCACCAGATCGTCCTGCGCTTCGCCGAGCTCCGCGATCGCGACCAGGTCCTCGACCTCTTTCATCTTCGGAGCGAGCTCGTTCAGAGGATGGGCGGAGAGATAGATCCCGAGCAGCTCCTTCTCCCAGGCGAGGTTCTCCTTCGGCGAATCGATGAACCGGCTGTTCGGACCCGGGATGAACTTCGCGTGCAGCTGCCCACCGACCCCGAACTCCGCGAAGAGGCCGACCTGTCCGCTCGCCCGGTCGCGCTGACCGCGCTGCGCGGTCTCGAGCACCTGGTCGAGCCGATCCAACTGCCACAGCCGCGGCCCGAATTCGTCGCACGCGCCCGACTTGATGAGCGATTCGACGACGCGCTTGTTCGTGCGTTGCAGATCGAGGCGGTCGCAGAAATCATCGAGGGATCCGAACGGACCTCCGGCAGCGCGGGCCTCGACGACCGCTTCCGCCGCGCCCTCGCCGACGTTCTTCACCGCGCCGAGCCCGAACCGAATGCCGTTGGGAGTGATCGAGAAGTCGAGACCCGACTCGTTCACGTTCGGCGGCAAGACCGGGATCTCCATGCGGCGGCACTCGGCGACCGCTATCGCGATGCGGTCGGGCGTTCCCATTTCGGCGGACAGCACGGCGGTCATGTATTCCATCGTGTAGTTCGCCTTCAAGTAGGCCGTGTGGTACGCGATGATCCCGTAGATCGCCGCGTGCGCGCGGTTGAATCCGTACCGGGCGAACGGCTCGAAGTCCTTCCACACCGACTCGATCACGTCGGCGTGCACGCCGTTGCGCACTGCGCCCGATACGAACTTCACCTTCTGCGCGTCGAGCTTGTCGCGGAACTTCTTGCGCACCGCATAGCAGAGCACGTCGGCCTCGGCGAGCGTGAAGCCGGCGAGCGCCTGCGTCACCGCCATCACATCCTCCTGATAGACCATCACGCCGTACGTCGCCTTCAGCACCGGTTCGAGCGTGGGATGCGCGTACGTGACGGGCTCCTCGCCGTGCTTGCGGCGGATGTATGTGGGGATGTAGTCCATCGGACCGGGCCGGAAGAGCGCGACCATGGCCATCACGTCCTCGACGCGGTCGGGCTTCAGCTCGCGGATGTACCGGCGCATGCCGGCGGATTCGAGCTGGAACATGCCTGTCGTTTCGCCGGAGCCGAGCAGGTCGAACGTCTTCTTGTCGTCGAGTGGGATGTCCTCGCGGCGGATCGTGACCCCGCGCTCGCGCTCGATGAGCCGAAGCGCGTGCTCGAGGATAGTTAGGTTCCCGAGTCCAAGGAAGTCGAACTTGAGGACCCCGAGCTTTTCGAGCTGCTTGTCCTCGTACTGGGTCTGGAGGGCG
This sequence comes from Candidatus Limnocylindria bacterium, assembly GCA_036570125.1. Taxonomy (GTDB): domain Bacteria; phylum Chloroflexota; class Limnocylindria; order P2-11E; family P2-11E; genus 3-1-20CM-2-70-9. The sequence continues at coordinate 1,821 of DATCPK010000078.1, read as the reverse complement.
TTGACGTTTCCCTTTGAGCGCTCGAGCGGCACGAGCTGCGTGATGGGCTCGCGCGAGATCACAACACCCGCGGCATGCGTGCCGGTCGAACGGACGAGCCCCTCGACCTTCTCCGCGAGGTCGAGCAGCCGCTGCACGTGGGGCTCCTGCTCGAGATCGCGCAGCTCGGCGGACATGCGACGCGAGTCGGTAAGGTCGGTGCCGAACGGGATCGTCTTCGCGACGCGGTCCGCTTCGCCGTACGGCATGCCGAGAACGCGGGCGACGTCGCGCACCGCGGCGCGCGCCAGCATCGTGTTGAACGTGCCGATCTGGGCGACGCGGTCGGCGCCGTACTTCTGCGTGACGTACTGGATGACTTCGTCGCGGCGGTCGCCCATGAAGTCAACGTCGATGTCCGGCGGGGTGAACCGCTCGAGGTTCAGAAAGCGCTCGAAGATGAGCCCGTACTTCAGCGGATCGATGTCGGTCATGCCGATCGCGTAGTTCACGACAGAGCCACCTGCCGATCCGCGCACCGCCGTGAGGATCCCCTGCTCGTGCGCGAACCGAATGAAGTCCTGCACGATGAGGATGTATCCGGTGTATCCGGTCTTCGCGATGATCGCGAGCTCCTTGTCCATCCGCTCGCGGAGCTGCGGCGTGACGGCGCCGTACTTCTCGATCGCGCCGGCCTCCGCGAGGGTGCGCAGCTGCTCTTCGGGCGTCTTTCCGTCCGGGACCTCGAAGTGCGGGAGGCGCAGCTCGCCGAGCGGCAGGCGCAGATCGACCTTCTCGGCGATGCGGAGGGTGTTCTCGAGCGCTTCGTGGTCGTTCGGGAAGAGCTCGCTCATCTGCGTGGCCGTGCGCATGAACAGCTCGGGGTTGTCGATCATCTTGAGGCGGTCCGGCGTGTCGATGGTCTTGCCGCTCTGGATACAGACCATGACGTCCTGCGCTTCGGCGTCCTCGGCGTGGACATAGTGGATGTCGTTGGTGACGACGAGGGGAACCCCGGTCCTGCGCGACACCTCGCGCACGCCTTCGTTCACGCGCTCCTGCTCGGGGATGCCGTGCGACATGAGCTCGAGGTAGTAGTTGCCCTCCCCGAAGATCGCCCGATGCTCCTCGGCGACCGCGCAGGCCGCGTCGATGCCCTCGTCCTGGATCGCGCGCGCCAGCTCGCCCTGCAGGCAGGCCGAGAGGGCGATCAGGCCCTGGCTGCGCTCGCGAAGCAGGTCCTTGTCCATCCGCGGACGGTAGTAGTAGCCCTCGAGGTGCGCCGCGGTGACCATCGTGACCAGGTTCTGATAACCGGTGAAGTCCTTCGCGAGGAGGACGAGGTGCCACGGCTTGCCGTGCCCCTCGGACCGCGGGTCGCGGTCGAAGCGGTTGTTGCGGGCGATGTAGGTCTCGACGCCGATGATCGGCTTGATGCCGGCGTCGCGGCAGAGCGTGTAGAAGTCGATGGCGCCGTAAAGCGCGCCGTGATCGGTGAGGCCGAGCGCAGGCATGTCCAGGGCCTTCGCGCGCGCGACGAGGTCGCTGAGGCGGGACAGCCCGTCGAGCAGGCTGTACTCGCTATGGGTGTGCAGATGCACGAAGTTCTTGGCGATGACCCTGCCCCACGTGTGTGCCGCTCGAGGAAGCGCGGCGGCTAGGTGCAGTCTAGCGGGCGGTTAGGGCCCATTCGCGACCGCATAGGCGGTGACATCGGCACCGCTGCGCTCGATGAACCGAAACTTGATGTAACCGCCCTGCGGCGCGAGGGCATGCCAGTCATAAGCCACGATCTCGAACCCTGATCTCCGCTCCGAGAACACGGTCACCACTCCATTGGCG
>DATCPK010000077.1:0-8444 GCA_036570125.1 Candidatus Limnocylindria bacterium | reverse complement strand
CACCTGCGACCGGCGGAGGCCCGCTTGGTCCCAATCCCACAGGGGAGGACCGATGACCGCGGCGCCGTCATTACCCGAGATAAAGATCGATGCTCGCGCGTCCGCCGACGAGGCGCGCGCCTTCCTCGAACGCGATCGCCTTATGGCCGCGTACGCGCTCGCGGACATCGACCAGCCCGAGATCGAGGGCGCTCGCTGGTGGATCGCCCGCCGCGAGGGCGAGATCGCCGCGGTCGTCATGGTGGTCGAAGGGCTTCCGTTCCGTCCGTGCTTCGCAACGGGCGCGTCCGACGGACTCGCCGCCATCTTCCGCGACGCGATCCGTGAACCGCGCGTGCTGCTCGCGACGCCGCCGCGCTCCCGCGGCGCGATCGAGATGACCTATCGCTTCGAGCGCGTCGACCACATGCGTCGAATGAACGTGAACGTCCACAAGTTCCGCCCGCGCATCAATCAGGAAGTCAGGCGGCTTCGCGCGGAAGACCTCGACGCGGTGATCGACCTCTACGGGCACGCCTCGCGAACGTATTTCACGCCCGAGCGCATGCGGCGTGAGATCTACTTCGGCATCTATCAGGCCGACATCCTCGTGTCGGCGGCTGGCACCCACGTCCGCTCGGCGAAGTCCGGCATCGCCGCGGTCGGCAACGTCCTCACGCGCCTCGCCTACCGTGGCCGCGGGATGGCGCGATCGGTCACCTCGGCCGTCACCGAGACCGCGCTCGAGCAGCACCGCGACGTCGTTCTCAACGTGCGCGAGGACAACGCGCCCGCGATCTCGGTGTACGAGCGCCTCGGCTATCAGACCCACGGTCAGTTCATCGAAGGGCCAGCGGTGCGGCGCCCGGGCTGGGAGCGGCTCTTCGGCTCGTTGAAGGAGAAGAAATAGATGGCGATCGCGACGAAGGCCCCCAAGCATGACGTCACCGACCTCGACCTCGCCGACGCGGGCGTGCGACGGACTGAATGGGCCGCGCGCGAGATGCCGGTCCTCGGCCAGATCCGAGCGCGTGTCGCGAAGGAGCGCCCGTTCGCGGGTATCCGCATCGCGGCGTGCCTGCACGTGACGACCGAGACCGCGAATCTCGCGCTCGCGTTGCGCGACGGAGGCGCCGAGCTGGCGCTGTGCGCATCGAACCCGCTCTCGACGCAGGACGATGCCGCGGCCGCGCTCGTCGCTCGCGAGGGGATCTCGGTGTTCGCGCGGAAGGGCGAGGATCGCGACACCTACTTCCGGCACATCAACGCGGCGCTCGAGACCAAGCCGCACATCACGATGGACGACGGCGCCGACGTCGTGACGCTCCTCCACACCGAGCGCCGCGAGCTCCTCGCCGGCGTCCGGGGCGGCACCGAAGAGACGACCACCGGTGTCATCCGCCTCCGCGCGATGGCCGAAGAGGGAGTTCTCAAGTACCCGATCGTCGCTGTGAACGAGGCGCAGACCAAGCACATGTTCGACAACCAGTACGGCACCGGGCAGTCCGCGATCGACGGCTTGCTCCGCGCGACGAACCTTCTCCTCGCCGGCAAGAGCGCGGTGGTCTGCGGTTATGGATGGGTGGGGCGCGGCGTCGCCGAGCGCCTCCGCGGTATGGGCGCGATAGTGACGATCTGCGAAGTGGATCCCCTCCGCGGCCTCGAGGCCGCGATGGACGGCTTCCAGGTCGCGACGGTCGCCGAGGCGGCAAAGCGCGGCGACGTCTTCTTCACGGCCACGGGAAATCTCAATGTCATCGGCCGGCCGCACTTCGCTCTGTTGAAAGACGGCGCGATCCTCGCGAACGTCGGCCACTTCAACGACGAGATCGAGCTCGGCGCGCTCGCCGCTATGGCCAAAGGACGGCGCGAGATCCGTCGCTTCGTCGAGGAGTACCAGCTGCCGGACAAGAAGGTCTTCGTCCTCGCCGAGGGACGGCTCCTGAATCACGTCGCCGCCGAAGCGAACCCGGCCGCCGTGATGGACATGAGCTTCGCGAACCAGGTCCTCTCGATCGAGTACCTGTTGGAGCACGGCAAGGAGCTCGAGCCGCGGGTCTACCCTGTGCCGCGCGACCTGGATGAGGAGATCGCGCGCCGGAAGCTCGAGGCGATGGGCATGAATATCGACACCATGTCCAAGGCCCAGGCCGAATACGCGCGGTCGTGGAAGGCGGGAACCTGATGACCGAGTCGTTCAAGTCTGCGGATCGCGTTCTGTTCACGAGCGAATCCGTCACCGAAGGGCATCCCGACAAGCTCTGCGATCAGGTCTCGGACGCGATGCTCGATGAGTGTCTCCGCCAGGATCCCAACTCGCGCGTGGCGTGCGAGACCGCGACCACCACGGGCGTGATCCTCGTCGCCGGAGAGGTCACGACGCACGCCTACGTCGATGTCCCTCGCCTCGTGCGGGGTGTCGTGCAGGACATCGGCTACACGAATGCCGACTACGGCTTCGACTACCGCACCTGCGGCGTCCTCACCGCCATAAAGGAGCAGTCGCCCGAGATCGCGCAGGGCGTCAACGAGTCGATCGAGGCGCGCGAGGGCATCGACCCGAAGGAGCTCGGCGCGGGCGACCAGGGAATGATGTTCGGCTTCGCGGTCCGCGAGACCCCGGAGCTCATGCCGCTTCCGATCACGCTCGCGCACGCTGTCGCGCGCCAGCTCGCCAAATGCCGAAAGGACGGGACGCTCCCGTACCTGCGGCCCGACGGAAAGACCCAGGTCACGGTCGAGTACGAAAAGGGCGTGCCCAAGCGCGTGCACACCGTGGTCGTCGCCGCGCAGCACGATCCCGGTATCGACTATCAGCGCCTCTGCAGCGAGATCCGCGAGCAGGTCATCCGACCGTCGGTCGGCGGCACCTGGCTCGACTCGAAGACGAAGTACCTCGTGAACGGGACCGGCGCGTTCACCATCGGCGGGCCGATGGGCGACGCCGGGCTCACGGGACGCAAGATCATCGTCGACACGTACGGCGGCTACGCGCGACACGGGGGCGGGGCGTTCAGCGGCAAGGACGCGACCAAGGTCGACCGCTCGGCCGCGTACGCGGCGCGCTACATCGCGAAGAATGTCGTCAAGGCGGGTCTCGCGGATCGCTTCGAGCTGCAGCTCGCGTACGTCATCGGTGGCGCACAGCCGATCTCGCTCAACGTGGAAACGTTCGGGACAAGCAAGGTCGCCGACGAAACGATCGGCAAGCTCATCGAGGAGCATTTCGACTTCCGGCCCGGCGCGATCATCGAGCGCTTCGGGCTCCGCAGGCCTATCTATCGGCAGACCGCCTCGTACGGGCACTTCGGCCGACCCGACCTGCCGTGGGAGAAGACCGACCTCGCGGAGACGTTCGCGAAGGCGGCCGGCGCGAAGGCAGCGCTCGCCTAGTCGACCGCCCGGCGACGGGCTGGCCAGCGTTGTGCAGCACGACGGGCGAACTTTTTCTTCAATGGAGGGGTCATGAATAGAGCTCTCGTACGGCCAGCAACCTCCTGGATGTCGGTGCTCGGCGGGTGGATCGCGACCATCGGCGCCATGGCGCTCGTCGCGCCCGCCGTCGCCGCGGTCCTCGTCAGCGCGAATCCCGGGATCGGCAGCAACGACCTCGCGACCGCGGTCCCGGTCGTCATCGGGATCTTCGTCTCGTACCTGATCGGCGGTTACGTCGCGGGCCGGATGGCGGGATACCGCACCAGCTGGCACGGCATGCTGACGGCTTTCTTCAGCCTGCTCGTGTTCCTGGTGATCGTGCTCCTCGGGTACTTCGCCGCCACAGGTGCGTTCGCGGGGATAGACGTCTCGACCCTCGTCCCGGGCGCGGCCGGGCTCAACGTCGACAATCTTGGCAACGCGCTCACGTTCGGTGCGCTCCTCGGCTTCCTCGCCGCGATCTTCGGCGGCTGGCTCGGCGGCCTTCTGGCCCCGTCGCACGTGGTCCCGGTGGCTGCTCCCTACGTCGCCCGGGAGGCTGGCCCCGTCCCGGGCCGCAGCGTCGGTGTCGGGCCTGTCGGTTCCCGGAGCGTGAAGCGGGAAGCCGTCATCCGGCGTCCTCCGCTCGTTCCGGCCCTCGGAAGGAAAGGCGGCGAGCGGGTCCAGGAAGAGCGCGTCGTCGAAGAACAACGGGAATCTGACGTCGACGCCACCTAGCCTCTGAACCAGACCTAGCGGGCGGACGTATCCTCCGTGAAACCCGGTCGGTTCGGGAGGGGGTATCTGATGCGTTCCGCCCGCTATTTCGTCGCGTTTCTCTCCGCGTTCGCGATCCTTCTCGCCGCGTGCGGCCAGTCGCCGAGTACCGGCGGGGGCACGTCGCCGACTGCGGCGGCGAACAAGCCGACGTACGGCGGCACCCTGACCTTCGCGCTCGAGAACGACGTCAGCAACCTGGATCCGATGCTCTCCGGTCTCTTCGTCGACCGGAACATCCACTACGCGATTTACGACTCGCTGGTTCGCGTGTCGCCAAAGGGCGAGATCATCCCGTGGCTCGCGAAGACGTGGACCACGTCGGCCGACGGAAAGGCCGTCACGTTCAACCTCAGGCAGGGAGTCAAGTACCAGGACGGCAGCGTCTTCGACGCGGCGTCCGTCAAATGGAACATCGAGCGCTACAAGACCGGTAAGGGCTCGTCCCGGACCGGTGACCTCGCGCTGGTCGACACCGTCGACGTGGTCGACGCCAACACCGTGAGGTTCAACCTGAAGCAGGCGTTCGCGCCGCTCCTCGGCGCGCTCGTCGACCGCGCGGGCATGATGGTGAGCCAGAAGGTCGTCGACGCCATGGGCGCCGACTTCACGCTCAAGCCGTTCAAGGCCGGCACCGGCCCCTTCATCCTCACCGAGGCCGTGAAGAACGACCACTACACCCTCGAAAAGAATCCCGATTGGTGGGGCACGGACGCGGCCGGTAACAAGCTTCCGTTCCTCGACAAGATCATCGTCAAGCCGATCCTCGACGCCGACGTCCGTCTCACGAACCTTCGCACCGGCAACGCGCAGGTCGTGAACCTCATCAACGGCAAGGACGTCGCTACGGTCAAGGCCGACCCCAACCTCACGTACCTCGAGGTCGGCTCGTTCGCGTGGAACAGCCTGGTGCCGAACGAGGCGCCTGGCTTCATCTTCAACGATCACCGTCTCGTGAAGGCCGTCGCGATGGCGCTCGACCGCGACGAGATCCTCCAGAAGGGCCCCGCCGCGGGCGTCGGCCTCGTCGGCTGGGGTCCTCTGTCGCCCGCGCACTTCGCCTACGACCCGAACTTCAAGCCCTGGCCGAAGGCCGACCCGGACGGCGCGAAGAAGCTCGTCGCGGATGCACTCGGCGCCGGCAAGAAGCTCCAGTTCGAGCTCCTCGTCTCGTCCGGTGACGCCGGCATCCTGCAGCTCGCGCAGCTCATCCAGTCGGAGCTCGCCAAGGCGGACATCACCGCCGACATCAAGACGCAGCTCTTCAACGACATCGTCACGCTCCAGCAGGCCCACAAGCACCTTGGTATGACCCTCGTCGGATGGAGCGGACGCCTCGACCCGGATGGCAACACGTACGACTTCGTCGTTACGAACGGTGCGCAGAACGACTCGTCGTACTCGAACGCGAAGGTCGACGAGCTCATGAAGGCGCAGCGCATCGAGCCCGATGTCGCCAAGCGCAAGCAGATGCTCATCGACGCGCAGCAGATCTACGCGGTCGACGACCCGTCTCGCGTCTGGTACGGCTTCGGCGTGTCGCCGATCATCACCGTGAAGGCCGTGACCGGCATGGAGTCCTACCCCGACCGGATCCCGCGCTTCCAGACCGCGCAGCTGAGCAAGTAACGCATCTCTAGCCGATGAGAACCGAGGCGACGGAGTGATCACATACATCCTCCGTCGCCTCGTACTCATGATCCCCGTGGCGTTTCTCGTGACCATTGGCGTCTTCGCACTCGCGCGCCTCTCGCCGGCCGATCCCGTGCTCGTCTTTGCGGGCGAGGACCGCGATCCCGTCGCGATGGCGCAGATCCGCACCGAGCTCGGGCTCGACCAGCCGATCCCCGTGCAGTACGTCGCCTGGCTCTCGCGTGCGGTCCAGGGAGACCTGGGCCGTTCCTTCCAGAACAAGCAGCGGGTCTCCGAGGCGATCATCGAACGCCTTCCGGCGACCTTCGAGCTGGGCGCCGCCGCGCTGCTGATCTCGGTCAGCCTGGCGTTGGCCATCGGCATCCTGTCCGCGGTGAAGCGCAATTCCATCGTTGATCTGCTGTCTTCGACGATCACGCTCATGGGCGTGTCGTTCCCGAGCTTCTTTCTCGGCATCCTGCTCATCCTCCTGTTCGCGTATGTGATCCCTGGCCACATCTTTCCGCCGGGCGGCTACACGGCGCTCACCACCGACGTCGGGCAGAACCTGCGTTACCTCGTGCTGCCGGCCGTGACTCTCGCGACCGGCAGCCTCGCGCTCAACCTGCGCCAGGTGCGCTCCAGCCTGCTCGAAGTGTTCGGTCTCGATTACATGCGCACCGCGAGAGGGAAGGGGCTGCGCGAGGGCACGATCATCACGCGACACGCGCTCAAGAACGCGCTCATCCCCGTCGTCACTCTCATCGGCATCCAGATCGGCGCGATCATCGAGGGCGCCGTCATCACCGAGACGATCTTCTTCTGGCCCGGCATCGGCCGCCTAGCGGTGCAGGCGATCCCGTCGAACGACTACCCCGTGGTGCAGGGCGTGGTCCTCGTCTCCGCCTTCTCGTTCATGCTCAGCACGCTTCTCGTCGACGTGCTCTACGCGCGCATCGATCCGCGTATCTCGTACGACACGGCGGCGATCTGATGGCGGGCGCCGCCGTTCCCATCCCCATTCGCGGTGTCGGCGACGATCGTCTCGGGTCGGCGCTCTACTTCCTGCGGCGCAACCCCCGCATGATCATCGGCGGAACGATCGTCCTGGCGTGGCTGTTCGTCGCGGCATTCGCGCCCTTCATCGCGCCGTACGACCCGATCAAGGTCAACGTGAGCGACGCGCTGATCCCGCCAGGCGCCACGCACTGGCTCGGCACCGACGATCTCGGCCGCGACGTGTTTTCGCGCGTGCTCTGGGGCTCGCGCGTGAGTCTCTCGGTCGGCGTGATCTCGGTGTCCATCGGACTCCTGATCGGGACGTCGCTCGGCCTCGCGGCCGGGTACCTCGGTGGGACGTTCGACCTTCTGATCATGCGCGGCATCGACGCGCTCCTCGCGTTCCCGGCCCTGATCCTCGCGATCGCGATCACCTCCGCGCTCGGCCCGCAGATCCAGAACGCGATGATCGCCATCGGCATCGTGGCGATCCCCGCGTACGCTCGACTGACGCGCGGTCAGGTGCTCGCGGTCCGGGCGCGTGAGTTCATCGTGGCGGCGCGCACGATCGGGTGTTCGCCTCTTTGGATCGTGACGCGGCACATCCTCCCCAACGTCATGAACGCGCTCATCGTCCAGGCGACCCTGTCGACCGCGTTCGCCATCCTCGCCGAGGCCGCACTCTCGTTCCTCGGACTCGGCCCGCAGCCGCCGTATCCGTCGTGGGGCCAGGACATCAACTACTCGCAGCGCTACCTGCCGAACCTGAAGTGGTGGATGAGCGTCGGGCCTGGCATCGCCATCTTCACCGCCGTGTTCGCGTTCAATTTCCTGGGAGACGCGCTCCGGGATGCTCTCGACCCTCGCCTGCGCCGCTCCGGCTGAGCACGAAAGGTACTTCTGTACTAGCCCTCTCTCCCCTGGTCCGGGGACTGCCCGCTCGGTCGGCCGCCTGCTACGCCATAACCAGCATGCAGGTGAGCCAGGTCGCATACGACCGTTTCGTGCTCGAGCTCCCGCCCGCCGACGCCACGTGGCGTCCCCTCGCGGACCCGGAGTGTCTTGCTGAGACGGCCGCGTGGCTCTGGGACTTCGGACCGAAGCCGCTCATCGCGGTGATCGGGGTCGACAAGGCCGCTCCGAGCTGGCTCGCAGCGTGGAAGTCGAGGGGAGTCCGATTCGCGCCGGCCGGAGCATCGGCCGGTGTCGCGATCGTCCTCGCAAACCGCACGGACCTCGAACGCTTCCTCTCGGAAGGCGCGCCCCACGAGCGCACGGTGCTCCTCTGGCCGCGGGCATCCGAAGCGAAGACGTTCGAGGCCCTGAACGGTGCGCCGAACGCGTGGCTCAAGACGGTCGATGGCCACGCGACGATTCAACGGGGCGGCGAGGTCTACGAGGTGCACTCGGTCCTGGGCTAGGCCCTACGCGCTCGTCGAAGACGCGCTCCTCCGCACCATGTTCCCGAGATAGGCCCCGACGAGAGCTCCCGCGACGCTGAGTCCAAGTGCCACGATGCCGGGTGGAAAGCTGCCGCTCCGCAGCGCCTCGGCGATCGGGATCGGCGCTCCCACGATGAACGCGATCAGGATCGCGGCGCGCGGTCGCACCGCCGACAGCGCCGTGGCGATCAGGAGGATGAG
>DATCPK010000076.1:0-19971 GCA_036570125.1 Candidatus Limnocylindria bacterium | reverse complement strand
AGCTCCGCCCACCGGTAGCACCTGCGCTCGTGGTCGTTGCGGATGCCGACAGCCTGCATGAACGACTCGACGATGGTGGGCCCGACGAAACGAAACCCGCGCTTCTTCAAGTCCTTCGAGAAAACGTCCTTGTCATCAAATCCCCACACGTAGCGATCGAACGTCCCGAACTCTTTTCGCACATCTAGAAACGCCTTTGCATTCCCGATGGACGCCTCGATCTTCGAGCGATTCCGAATGATCGACTCGTCCTTCATGAGCCGAGCTACTTCCTTTGACGTGAACCTCGCCACCTTGACTGGATCGAATTTAAGGAATGCGCGGCGAAAGGCGTCGCGCTTCTTCAATACGGTCTCCCAGCTGAGGCCGGCCTGCATGCCCTCGAGAATCAAGAATTCAAATAAGAGTCGGTCGTCGTGCACCGGCGTGCCCCACTCGACATCGTGATAGCTCGTGAGCGGTTCTCTTGTTGCCCAGCCGCAACGGCGCCGGGACGCCGAAACCCTCTTTACGCGGCGGCGGACCCCCCGGCCTCCGGCCGGTGCCCCACCGCGCGGGGGCCCTCGGCGCCCCGGCGCCATGGCGTGTGCGATTACGCACCGCCCCATTTCTTCAACAGGTCCGGCAGCTCCGACAGCTTCTCAATCTCGGCGGTCGGCACGGCGATCGACGACGGGAAGCCCGACGCGTTCTTGCGCCAAACGGCACGCATGCCAGCCTCGAGCGCACCCGAGACGTCGTCGACCATTCGGTCCCCGATCATGACGCACTCGTCGGCGTTCACGTCCAATCGACGCGCGACTTCGGCGAAAACGCTTCGGTGTGGCTTGGAGTGGGGAAGATCGGACGTGTAGGCGATCGCGTCGAGAAAACCCGCGAGGCCGTGCGTCGCGAGATCGGCGTTGTGCCAGTCCGCGGCCCACCAGGTGTTCGAGAGCAGACCCAGCCGATAGCCGCGCTCGCGCAGTGTCTTTAGGACCGTCGCGGCATCGGGATCGACGGTCGACCAACCCGCGATCGCCTTCGCATATCCATCCATCGCGCCGAGCAGCTCCGCGCCGCTCACCGGGACGCCCAGGCGATCGAAGGCTTCACGCACGAGTCCGGTGGGCGGGCCACTCCAGTGTTCGGTGTCTACTCTGCGCCAGTGCTCGCGCTCGGCGTCGCGCATGGCGCTCACGTACGCGTCGCGGCCGGGCCACTTGCGATCGGAGAATTGCGTCACAAGGTGGTCGTACGAGGCGGCCCACTTCGCGTCGGCGCCGGTGTCCCAGTCCGGCCAATGCACGAGCGTTCCACCGAGATCGAAGATCACTGCCCGAGGCGTACCCATTTCCGGCTAGCCGGCCATCGCCTTTCGAACGCGCTCCCGCGTGAGCGGTACCGAGCGCAGCCGCGCGCCGCTCGCCGCGTAGACCGCGTTCGCGATCGCGGCGGCCGTCGGCACCGCGCCCGGCTCGCCGACACCGGTCGGCGGTTCGGATCGATCCCCTTCGACAAAGACCTCGATCGACTCGGGCGCGTCGCGGAATGTCGCGATCGGATACGTGTCCCAACCCGTGTTCATCACTCGGCCGTCGCGGTGGAGGAGCTCCTCCTTCAGCGTCCACGACGCGGACTGCTGGATGCCGCCTTCGATCTGATTACGCACACCCTCGGGATTCAGCGTCTGCCCTGGATCGACGACGCACCAGACCTTGACGAGGCGGACCGCACCTGAGAGCGAGACCTCGACCAGCGCGACCTGGCCCACGTAGGTCCCGTGATAGATGGTGCACGCGATGCCGCGACCGCGCCTTCCACCGGGAGCGTCGCTCCAGCCGCTCCGCTCCGCGACTCGCTCGACAACGCGGCGGAAGCGCGCATCGTCGACGTGCCGCAATCGGAACGCGAGCGGGTCCTGCTCCGACATCGTCGCGAGCTCGTCCATGAACGACTCGATCGCGAACACGTTCTCCGCGGCGGCGAGCGAGCGGAAGTTCGCGGTGCGAAGTCGGGTCGGCTCTATGTGCAGCGTCACCTTCGCCGGAAAGCCGGTGTACGGCGGCACCGCGTTCCGCCCCGAGGTGACGATGAGAACTTGCGGATCGAGCCCCGCGGCCGTATGTACGTTGGTGTGCTCGTCATACCGCCACGCCGCGATCCGGCCATCGGCGCCGAGACCCGCCGAGATCTCGAGAACAGCTTCTGGCCGTGACGGCGACCAGGCGAACTCTTCCTCGCGTGTCCACTGGAGGAGCACCGGGCGGCCGGAGCCCTTCGAGAGGATCGCGGCCTCGACCGCGGCGTCGGCGGAGCTGTTGCGCCCGTACGTGCCGCTCGTGATCTGCGGGAGTACGCGGACCTTCTTCTCGGGCAGCCCGACCGTCTTCGCGACCTGCTCGCGAACGCCGAATGGGCGCTGCGTGCCGACGTACATCGTGCCGCCGTCGGCGCGAATGTCCGCGACCGCGGCGCTCGGGCCGATCGGCGCGCTCGCGATCGGCGGGAGGACGTATGTCTGCGCGAGACGCACCGACGCTCCACGGAGCTTCTCGTCCACGTCGGGGTCGGAGCGCATCGGCACCTCCGCCGTCGGTCCATCGACCGGCATGGCGTGCCACTCCGCGATCACCGCACCGGCTGCCGCGCGTGCCTGCTCGTCGCGCTCCGCCACGACGCCGACGACGTCGCCCTGGCGCACGACCGCGATCACTCCGGGCATCGTTCGCGCGGCCGCGTCGTCGAGCGAGCGGAGCTTCGCGCCGCGCACCGGCGGACGGACCATCGCGCCTCGCGCCATGCCTGGGAGGCGGACGTCGGCGACGAACGTGGCGCGACCGGTGACTACGTCGCGCGCTTCCACGTGCGCCATCGGGCGGCCCGCGTACTGTCGGCGCTCGTCCGGCATGAGTGCGACGTGCTCGGGGATCGTGCCGGCGAGTGGCTCCGAACCGACGAGCTCCGCGTACGCGACTCGCTTGCCGCCGCCCACCACGAGGCCGGACTCGGTGTCGAGCTTCGCGGCGGGAACGCCGAGCTTCGCGCTGGCGCGATCGATGAGCTGGTGGCGCGCGAACGCCGCGGCCTTGCGGAGGAGCGGCGTTTCCTGCGCGACCGAATGACTCCCGAACGTGCCGAAATCGAACGGCACCTGGTCGGTGTCTCCGAGAATCACCGTCACGCGCTCGATCGGGACATCGAGCTCGTCGGCGACGATCTGCGCGAAGGCGGTACGGATGCCCTGGCCGAAGTCGATCTTTCCGGAGAGTGTGGTGATGCTCCCGTCGGGCTCGACCCGGATCCGCTGCTCCAGCCGCTCGGGGTCATGCCGGTCCCACATCAGGAGGTCGCCGCCGCACGCTGGACCGCGCGGATCGCACGGCCGTACACGCCGCACCGGCAGAGGTTGCCCGCGAGCGCGTCGCGGATCGACGTCTCGTCGGGGTCCGGTTCGCGCGCGAGGAGGGCGGCTGCCGAGATCACCATGCCACTCGTGCAGTACCCGCATTGCATCGCGTCCTCGTGGACGAACGCCTCCTGCACCGGATGCAGCTTCTCGCCACCGGCGAGTCCCTCGATGGTCGTGATCTCCATTCGCGCTGCCTGATCGGCCGTGAGAAGGCAGGACGCGACCGCCCGGTTGTCGGCGATCACGAAGCACGCCCCACATTGGCCGCGACCGCAGCCATACCGCGTGCCGGTGAGGTCGAGGTCGTCGCGCAGGACCGAAAGGAGCGTCGTGTTCGGTGGCACGTCGACCTCGCGAGGCTCGCCGTTCACCGACAGCGCGAGCTTCACGACAGCTCGGGGAGGCGCATGCGCACGGCGGCGATGAGAACCTCACGCGCGATCGAGTCGGCCATCGCGGCGATCTCGCCCGACAGCGGGCGATCTTCGTCGAGGCGTGCGGAACGCTCCCGAACAACGCGCCGAGCCTCCTCCACCGCAGGTCCGGTCGTGGTCTCGAGAAGGTCCAGGCCCTGCGCCGCGCAGAGCGCTTCGATCGCGAGCGCATCCCGGGTGTTCTGCACGACCTCGGCGAACTTGTGCGCGGCGTGCACGCCCATGCTGACGTGGTCCTCCATGCCTGCCGATGTCGGCATCGACTGGACCGAAGCGGGATACGCGCGCAGGCGGTTCTCGGTGACCAGCGCGGCCGAGGTGTACTGAGCGACCATGAAGCCCGAGTTCGTCCCCGGACTGCGCGTGAGGAACGCCGGCAGGCCGCTGGTGTGCCCGTTCGTCATGCGGTCGACGCGTGCCTCGCTGATGTCCGCGAGCTCCGCCACCGCGATCGTCGCTAGGTCGAGCGCGATCGAGACCGGCTGGCCATGGAAATTTCCGCCGCTCACAACGCGGTGATCCTCGGCGAACACGATCGGGTTGTCGGTCACCGAGTTGATCTCGATCTCGAGGACTCGCCGGGTGTAGGCGAGCGCGTCGCGCGACGCGCCGTGCACCTGTGGCATGCAGCGGACCGAATACGGGTCCTGCACGCGAGGATCGCCGACCCGGTGCGACGCGACGTTGAGGCTTCCGGCCATGAGCGAGCGCAGATTCGCGGCGACCGCCTGCTGGCCCGGATGTGGCCGCGTCGCGTGGAGCTCCGCGTCCCACGCGCGGTCCGTCGCTCGCAACGCCTCGGCGGACATTGCGCCGACGACATCAGCCGTCGTCGCGAGCACCTCGGCGTCATGAAGCGCGAGGCAGCCGATCGCGGTCATGACCTGCGTGCCGTTGATCAGCGAAACGCCTTCCTTCGGACCGAGCTCAATTGGCTTCAGTCCCGCCGCCTTGAGCGCCTCGGCGCCGCTCCTGCGTTTGCCCTGATCGATCGTCTCGCCCTCGCCGATGAGAACGAGCGCCGCGTGCGCGAGCGGCGCGAGATCGCCCGACGCCCCGACACTGCCGTGTCGCGGGATGAGCGGATGCACGCGCCGATTGACCATGTCGCAGAGGAGGTCGATGACCTCGGCGCGCACCCCGGATCTGCCGGCGGCAAGCGTGTTGGCGCGGAGCACCAGGATCGCGCGGACCACGTCTTCGGGCAGCGCCGGCCCCACACCGACCGCGTGGCTGCGCACGAGATTCCGCTGCAACGAGCGCAGCTCGTCGTGCGGCACGCGCACCGTCGAGAGATCGCCGAAACCGGTGTTGATGCCGTAGACGGGATCGTCGCCCTGCGCGATCTGCGCGACGACCTTCGCCGCCTGCTGGACCTGGCGCTCCGCCGCCCGGTCGAGACCCACCGCCACGTCACGGCGCGCGATCGCGACGACGTCGGCGATGGTGAGGTCGTGCCCGGTGAGCCGGAGGGTGGCTATTTCAAGTTCTCGCGGTACCAGGCCCCGAGCTCGGTGTAGTGCTCGGCCGCGCGCACGGTCCATCGCGCGTCCTCGGGTCGGGCCTCGCGAACGACCCGCGCGGGGACGCCCAGAACGAGCGTCCGTGGCGGCGGCGAGAACTTCTCCGGCAGCACCGCGCCCGCACCGACGATCGTCTCCTCGCCGATCACGTTTCCGCCGACCAGGACCGCCGCCTGTCCGATGAGGACGTTGCGCCCGATGACGCTCGAGTGGACCAGCGCGTTGTGCCCGATCGTGACGTCCGGCCCCACGAGCGTGGGCTCGCCCTCGTCGGTGTGGATCGTGGAGTTGTCCTGCACGTTGGAACGGGCCCCGATGACGATGCGATCCATGTCGCCGCGCAGCACGGTCCCGAACCACACCGAGGCGCCGCTCTCCACCGTGACGTCTCCGATCAGGACGGCCGTCGGCGCGATGAAAGCATCTGGGGCGACCTTGGGCATCTTGCCCCGGTAGCCGTAGAGCGGCACGTCAGGAACAATAGTGCGATGAAGACACGCGACCTCCGCGTCACCGGCTACCGGCCGCTCGTGCCGCCGGCGATCATCCTCGAGGAGCTGCCGCTCTCCGAGAGCGGATCGCGCCTGGTCGCCACATGGCGCGAGGATCTGACCCGCATCCTGTCTTTTGAGGACGACCGGCTGATCGCGATCGTCGGGCCGTGCTCCATCCACGATCCGGTCGCCGCGCTCGATTACGGACGGCGCCTGCAGGCCCTCGGTCAAGAGCTGCGGGGCGACCTCGTCGTGGTCATGCGCGCGTACTTCATGAAGCCGCGAACGAGCGTTGGCTGGAAGGGCCTGGTCTCGGACCCACACCGGGACGGCTCATTCCGCATCAACGACGGGCTTCGCCTGACGCGCCGCCTGCTGCTCGACCTCGTCGAGATGGGCGTCCCCGCGGCGTGCGAGTTCGTGGACCCGATCTCGCCGCAATACACGAGCGATCTCGTCGCCTGGGCCGCGATCGGTGCGCGCACCACGGAAAGTCAGGTGCACCGCGAGCTCGCTTCGGGCCTATCGATGCCGGTTGGCTTCAAGAACGGGACCGACGGGAGCGTGCAGGTCGCCATCGACGCCGTGCGCGCCGCTCGCGAGCCGCACAGCTTCATGGGCGTCACCGAGCAGGGCCTCGCCGCGATCGTCGAGACCGGCGGGAATCCCAGTGCGCACGTCGTGCTGCGGGGCGGCACTCCCGGGCCCAACCACGACGCGACGAGCGTGCGTCGGACGCTCGACGCCCTCGCCGTCGCATCGCTGCCTGCGCACGTCGTGATCGACCTCTCGCACGGCAACAGCCTGCGGGACCACGCGCGCCAACCCGCGGTCGCGCGCGAGGTCGGAGCGCAGGTCGCGTCTGGCGAGCGGGGGATCGTCGGCGTGATGGCTGAGAGCTTCATAGTCGAGGGACGTCAGGACGCGGACGCAGCGCCGCTGGTCTACGGGCAGAGCATCACGGACGCGTGCATCGGATGGGATTCGACGGTCGCTGTGCTGAACGAGCTCGCTGGGGCGGTGCGGACGCGACGCGAGGCTAGTTCGCGCGCTCGATCAGCCGGTACCCGAACCCGCGCGCCGTCTCGATAAGGACCTCGCTGACCTCGGCCTGCTCGAGCTTCTTGCGAAGGCGCCCGACGTGGACATCGACGAGGCGGGTGTCGCTTCCGGGTTCGTAGCTCCACACACCGACGAGCAGATCGTCGCGCGTGAACACGCGCCCCGGCTCGCCGGCGAGCGTACGAAGCAGCTTGAACTCGGTCGGCGTCAGCGGGAGCTGTTTGTCCCCCGCGATGGCTTGCATGCTCGCTAGATCGACGATGAAGCGCCCGTAGCGCAGCTGCCGATCCCTCGAGTGATCGTTGTGCGCGCGGTCCCGCCGGAGCAGCGCCTCGACTCGCGCGGCGAGCTCGTCGTTGTCGAAGGGCTTGCCGAGATAGTCGTCGGCGCCGATGCGCAGCCCGACCACGCGATCGGGCGGATCGTCCTTCGCCGAGAGGAAGAGGACCGGGACATCCGAATTGCGGCGGAGCTGGAGGCAGAGGCTAATCCCGTCGACCGCCGGCATGAGGACGTCGAGCGTCACGAGGTCGGGGTGGAATTCGTTGAACGTCTCCATCGCCTGACGTGCGTCGGTGATCGCTTTGACCTCATGCCCGGCGTCCTCGAGGACGGTGCTGACCAGCCGAGCGACGTCTCGATCGTCGTCGACGACGAGGATCCGCCCGCCTAGCGCGTCACGCCTGGAGGAGGGCGCGGTTTCCTGATCGAGCATCTGTAACGAAATACGGCAAAAGCCGTGCCATTTGTGAAGACGAGCGCCCGCTCGAACGGAAAGCGCCCGCGCCACACCTAGCCGAGCGCTGTATTCACCTGAATGAGCTTCTCGGCGATCCAGGAGCCCTTGGCCCCAACATCCTCCGGCCAGGGCCCGAAAAAGAGCCGATCCGTGTCGTCTTCGATCTTCTGCCGGACGCTCGCGCCGGCGTCCGTCGTCTTCAGGGCGTTCCGGTCGACGAGCCCGTCTTTTCGTAGCTTCGCCACCGCGGCTGTGACGTCCAGAGGGCGCTGATGGCTGAGCAGGTCCGCGAGTGCGGCGTCGTCGGCTGCCTCCTCGCGCCACAGCCTCGTGAGCACCTCGACCTCCGGTCCGGAGCGGCCCGACGCGCGCCACGCCGCCATATGGCAGTCGTCGCGCACCTGCCAGAGCCCGTAGACCGCAGCATCGAGCTGCGCGAACGAACCGGCCGGCGGTTCATCGCCGCGATAGCCGAAAGCGAAGGGCGTGTGGAGGCGCGTCGCCGGTTCGCTCGCTTTCGCGCCGGCAAGGAACGCCCGGTCGAGAAGACGAGCGAGCTCCGCGAGCTCTTCCTTCGGGAGCGGTGTGAGCGTCGCGTAATGCGCGCGTGCGGCTTCGTGCATCGCGGCGGCGAGCCCTCGGCCCTTCTCGGTCAGGTACCAGCGACCGTCCCGCTCCTCGGCGAGCCCCGCGCCGCGTGCGGCCGCGGCCATCGGAAGCCACCGACCTGGGATGGTGCCGTACACGCTCGCGAGATCGCCGGGCTCGGCGCTCGCGCCGCGTGCACCGCGATAAGAGAGATTGACCGTCCAAATGAACGTGGCTCGATCGAGCCCGAGCTCCTCGGTCTTCTGGAGCGGGAAGGTCATCTTCCCTCGTCGCTTGTTGAGGAAAAGTGGTAGGAGCGGCGGGATCTCGGTCGGGTACGGGGGCTTCACCCAGCCATTGTGCCGAAAGAGCTAGCGCGTCGAGCTTTGCTGCTCGCGCTCGGCGTCCTCGATGCAGAACGGCGTCTCAGGAACAAGCTCGAGCCTCTCCTTCGGTATGTCTTTTCCGCAGATCACGCACTTTCCGTATTCCCCGCGCTCGAGACGGCGCAGCGCCTCGTCGATGAGCCCGACCCGAGCCTCGAACATCGTCTGTCGCGCGAGGTCGAGCTCGCGCGCTTCGGTCTCGCTCGCGAGGTCCGCGGGGTGTTGGTCGGCAAGGGCGACATCTCCGCCGCTGTCGCGCTGGGGCACGGCGAGGCGCTCCTTGATCCGTTCGACCGTCTCCGCCAGATCGGCGCGTTCGCTCTCGAGTCGCTCGCGCATCGCGTTGAAGTCCATGTCGCCTCCGTGCGCCAGAATTGGCCCGTGGTGCCAGAGGTCGTCAGCAAGCGGCGTTCCGAACTCCATCTGCTCGACGTCCGCGAGCAGGACGAGTGGGATGCTGGGCACATCGAGGGTGCGCAGCACATTCCCCTCGGTGAGCTCGGAGATCGTCTGGCGGAGGTCCCGACAGAGCATGTGGTGGTCGCGGTCTGCCGCACCGGGTCGCGCAGCGATCGCGCCGCGAAGGGTCTCCGGATGAGCGGCATCGGGGCCGAGAACCTCGACGGCGGCGTCACCGCGTGGTCGCGGGCCGGCCTTCCGCTGGTCGCCAAGAGCGGCGCGCCCGGGCGCGTGATCTAAAGGGGATTGTCAGCGCCGCTCGCTTGGCTTTCTACCGACGGCAAGAAGCTTCTGGTCACCCGAATCTTGCGCACCTTCGCCTACGGGTACCTCGCCGTCGTCATCGCGCTGTACCTCGCGCGACTGGGCCTCGACACGGTCCAGGTGGGCGTGGTGCTGTCCGCCGCGATCCTCGGATCGGCTCTCATGACGGTCCTTTGGGCCCTGGCCGCGGACCGCTTCGGCCGGCGCCGCACGGTCGCGACCATGGCCGTGCTCATGATCGCGGGGGGCCTTCTCTTCGCCTTCGGTTCGAGCTTTCCGGTCCTGCTCCTCGGCGCGTTCACGGGGACGATCTCCGCGACGAGCTCCGAGGTGGGCGCATTCCTCACCGTCGAGCAGGCGATCCTGCCGCAAACGGCGCCACCGGAGCGACGCACATGGCTCTTTTCCATCTACGCGTTCGTCGCGAACATCGCTCAGGCCGTGGGCTCGCTCTTCGCCGGAGTCGTCGGTGCTTTCGCGGCGCTCGGCCTCGCGGGCGCCGATGCGTACCGACCCCTCTTCCTTCTCTATGCGGTGATCGGTCTGTTGAACCTCGTGATCTTCCTGAGCCTCTCGGACAAGGTCGAAGCCGCACGCGTCGAAGGCAAGCGCCGCTTCGTCGGCGTGCATCGCTCGGCTGGGACGGTCGCGCGGCTCGGCGCACTCTTCGGACTCGACGCATTCGCCGGCGGCCTGGTGGTGCAATCGCTCGTCGCGTACTGGTTCTACCTCCGCTGGGGCTTCGATCCGGGACAGCTCGGCGTCCTTTTCTTCTTCGTGAACCTCCTCTCGGGTGTGTCGCTGCTCGCGGCGGGCTGGCTCGCACATCGCATCGGCCTCATCAACACCATGGTCTTCACGCACTTGCCGGCGAGCGTGCTGCTCGTCCTCGTTCCGCTCATGCCCACGGGCGCTCTGGCGGCCGCGATGTTCCTCGCACGCATGAGCATCTCGCAGATGGATGTGCCGACGCGCCAGTCCTACACCATGGCCGTCGTCGATCCCGACGAGCGCACCGCGGCCGCTGGACTCACGAACGTCGCGCGGAGCACCGCCGCCGCGATCTCGCCGGCCGTGACGGGCTGGGCCTTCAGCATCGCCGCCCTCGGCCTTCCATTCGTCGCCGCGGGCGCGATCAAGGTCGCGTACGACCTACTCGTGTTCTTCTCGTTCCGCGAGCTGCGGCCGCCCGAGGAGCAGGGTCACGCATCGCGCACGCCGGAGGTAGGCTCCTGACGATGGCGGAGCGAGCGACCGAGAACCCCGAATACCTCACCAAAGCGTGGCTTGACGACCACCTGCGCGCGGAGCGAAAAGAAGCCGACCTGCTGAGTGAGGTCCGCGAAGCGATCTTCGGCGCGCAGGACGGCGTCACGAGCATCCTCGCCGTCGTGATCACCGTCGCCACCGCGACGAGCAACCAGTACGCGGTCCTCGTCGCCGGGATCGCCGCGGCGATCGCTGAGGTCATCTCCATGGGCGCCGGGGAATACATGAGCTCCAAGAGCCAGCGCGAGATCTTCCTCGCGCAGATCGAGAAGGAGCGCCTCGAGGTCGTCGAGCGCCCGCACGAGTCGGAGGCCGAGGTCGCGTACATGCTCGAGCGCGAGGGGCTGCCGGAGGCTTCGGCCAAACACGCCGCCGCGGAGCTGGCACGCTCCCCGAACGTTCTGCTCAAGACGATGGTGGAGAAGGAGCTCGGACTCACCGTCGACGAGGCCGGCAGCCCGATCCAGGGCGCGCTCATCCTCTCGGGAGCGTTCGCTGTCGCCGCGCTCGTTCCGCTCGCACCGTTCTTCTTCCTTCCTGTCCCCGTCGCGCTCGTCACAGCGATCGCTCTGGCGATCCTCGTCATGTTCTGCCTCGGCGTCGCGAAGTCGCGGCTCACCAAACGCAATCCGGTGCGCTCGGGCCTCGAGATAGTCGCCCTCGTCATCGCGGCGTCGGCCGCGGGTTGGATCTTCGGGTCGCTGCTTCCACGCGCGCTCGGATTCGCCGGCATCAGCGTCTAACGCCGCCGAATGGCTCTGGCGATCTCGGTTGGCAGCACCCGGGTCTGCGCTTCTCGTGCGGCACGGGGATTGCCGCTTAGGTGGGCATGGATAAAGAGAAGCCACGCCCCGAAGACACGCTCGAAGAAGCAGAGGCAAAGAGCAAAAGCGTCGAGGAACGCATACCCACCGTGATCGCGCGAGAAGAAGAGGACCTCGGTCCAGGCGAAGAAGTGCTCCAGCAGGAATCCAAGGCGGTCCGCCAGCAGCCGCGACCGTAGAAAGCCGCGCTAGAGTGCGCGCGAGTTGCTGATCGAGCAGTTCTTCGACGCCGGCATCGGGCACGCGAGCTATCTCGTTGCGGACCCCGACGCCGGCGTCGCCTTTCTCGTCGACCCAGATCGCCAGATCGAGGCGTATCTCGCCGCCGCCGCGCGCCTCGGCGTCCTGATCACGGACTCGTTCGAGACGCATGTCCACAACGACTATGTTTCCGGGTCGCGCGCGCTCGCCGAGATGCGACCGATCACCGTGCACGCCGGCACGAGCGCAGCGCTCGCGTATCCGCACTCGGCGCACCAGGACGGAGATGTCGTCAACGTCGGCGAGCTCGTGATCCGATGCGTGGCCACGCCGGGGCATACGCCAGAGCACGTCGCCTATCTCGTCGCGGATCTGCGCCGCTCCGACGATCCCCAGTACCTCTTTTCCGGTGGTGCGCTCCTGGTCGGACAGATCGCGCGCGTCGATCTGCTCGGCGCGGAGCTCGCCGAAGAGCTCGCGCGATCGGCGTACGACACCCTCCGCGACCGCGTGCTCACGCTCGCCGATTACGTGGCGGTGTTTCCGACCCACGGCGGCGGCAGCGCCTGCAGCGCGGACGTGGCTGGCTCGCGCTGGACGACCCTTGGCTTCGAGCGGCGCCACAACCACGTCGCGCGATCCGCCACGGGCGACTTCGAGGCGTTCCGCGCGACGATCGCCGCGGGATTGCCGGTCGCGCCGGCGTATTACCCGTACGTGCGCACGCTCAACGCGCGGGGCGCGCCGATCGCCTCGCGTGTGTCACTTCCATTCATCAGCGAGATAGCGGCCGACGCGGTCCGCGTGGATCCGCGACCGCCGCATGTGTTCGGCGCCGGCCATCGGCCCGGAGCCCTGAATGTCGTTGGCAACGATTCCTTCGCGGTTCGGGTCGGCGCCACCGTGCCATTCGGCTCCTCGATCGTCATCCTCACGACCGACATCGAGCAGGCGGAACGGCTTCGCGCACAGCTCGCCGTCATCGGATATGACGACGTCCGCGGTTACGCCTCCCCCGATCCATCCTCCGGCGAGGAGACGCTGCGGATCGAGCAGCTCGATGCTCGGGCCGCGGCCGCACGTTCCGGCGAGGGCGCGTTGCTGGTGGATGTGCGCGAGCGATCCGAGTGGGAGGCGGGGCACGCGCCTGGCGCGGTCCACATTCCCTACGAGGAGATTCGCGTGCGGGCGCACGAGCTCCCGCTCGACCGTCCGATCATCACGTACTGCGAGAGCGGGATCCGCTCGAGCCTCGCGGCGAGCGTCCTCGAGTCGAATGGTCGGACGGCGGCCAATCTGCGGGGCGGGTTCACCGCATGGCGCAGCGCCAAACTTCCCGTCTCACACGAGAAATAGACCGATGAGGGCACATTTCCTGCTCGACCACTAAAGGTGGCGATTCACCCAGGTGTTCCTACCCTCCGTTCCGTGTTGCCGAGCAAGGAAGCGCTGTCACCGCAGAATGGTCTTATGCGTATCGCTTTCGTCGCTTCCGCGATCCCTCGGCGCTGCGGGATCGCGACCTTCACCGCCGATCTCATGGCGGCTGTAAAAGCGGCCGACCCAGCGGTCCGTTGTGTCGCTGCCGCGATCGACGAACCGAACACGGCGCGCGCGTACGGGCCCGACGTTCGGTGGCGCATCAAGCAGGGTGACAAGGAGAGCTACCGCACCGCGGCTCGCGCCATCAACGCGTCATCGGTCGATGTGGTCAACCTCCAGCATGAGTTCGGTCTCTACGGCGTATGGCGCGACGGGGTCTACGACGATCACGCCACGGCGTTCCTCGAGGCTTTGCAGAAGCCCGTGATCACGACGCTGCACACAGTGCTTCCCGAGCCGGAGCCGCAGATCCGTGAGGTCGTTCGTCATATCGCCGAGCGGAGCACAAGGGTCGTGGTGATGGCCGAAACCGCCGCAAGACTCCTCCGCGACGTCTACGGCATCTCGCAGCGACCCGTCATGATCCAACACGGAATGCCGGCGATCGTCCCGCGCGGCCGGCACCGGTTGAAGCGGCAGCTCGGCGTCGACCACCGGACCATCCTGTCGACGTTTGGTCTCGTCGATCCACGTAAAGGCCTCGAGTACATGATCGCCGCGATGCCCGAGGTGGTCGCGCGCCACCCGAACGCGCTCTACCTGATCGTCGGGCAAACGCACCCGGAGCTGCTGAAGAAGGCCGGTGAGCAGTATCGGAACGAGCTCGTCAGCAAGATCGAAAGCTCGGGCATGTCCGACCACGTTCGTTTCGTGAACCAGTACCTCACGCAGCGCGAGATCGTCGATTACCTTCTCGCGACCGACGTGTACGTGACGCCGTATCTCGACCTGAACCAGATCACGAGCGGCACCCTCGCCTACGCGCTGGGCGCCGGCAAGGCCATCGTTTCTACGCGTTACCTGCACGCCGCCGAAGCGCTCGCGGACGGGCGAGGCCTGCTCGTGGACGTGCGCGACGCTGACGGCCTCGCTCGCGCAGTGCTCGCCATCCTCGACGATCCCGCTCTCAAGGCGGAGCTCGAGCGGCGCGCGTACGACTACGGCAAGGAAATGGCGTGGCCGAATGTTGGCCGGCGCGTGCTCGCGCTCACCCGCGAGCTCCTCGAGCCGTCGACGACGAAGGTGACCCCCCCAGAGGAGCCCATCGACACCGAAGACACCGAGAGTCCCGTCCACACCGCATGACGACTGCACGCATAGAGCGCACGACCGGGCTCGGTCGTCGCCTGGACCAGAACCCGCTCATCACGTCGAAGGACGTGAAGCCGTCGCTCCCCGAGCTCGAGGTGGTCTCGGTCTTCAACGCTGCAACGGCGCAGCTCAATGGCGAGATCATCCTTCTGCTACGGATCGCCGAGCGACCGCGCAGCGATATCGATCCGCCGCCGGATGCGATGACGCTCGACCTCGATGGACCGCATCCGGTCCTTCGGCCGCTGCCCAAGGGCTACAGCAAACACGACGTCATCGGCATGTGCTTCCTGGACACGAACGGCGGGAAGCCGCGCGTCGTCGTGGCCTACATCCCGAAGAACCTTCCGGGCCTCGATCTCCGGGATCCCCGCTCGATCCGCTATCGGAACAGCACGGGCGTGCTCGGGGTGACCAACGAGGGGTACACCGATTACCTCGCGCAGATGAGCCACCTTCGCCTTGCCCGTAGCCGCGACGGGATCGCCTTCGAGATCGACGACGTCGCGGCGATCTCACCGCATCTCGACAT
Source organism: Candidatus Limnocylindria bacterium (assembly GCA_036570125.1). Classification (GTDB taxonomy): domain Bacteria; phylum Chloroflexota; class Limnocylindria; order P2-11E; family P2-11E; genus 3-1-20CM-2-70-9. The sequence goes on along the minus strand of DATCPK010000076.1, from coordinate 5,111 downwards.
CGAGGAGTACGGCGTCGAGGATCCGCGCATCACGCTCATCGACGGGACCTTCTACATCACGTACGTGTCTGTCTCGCGATGGGGCATCACGACGAGCCTCGCGACGACGAAGGACTTCAACTCATTTGAGCGCCGCGGCGTCATATTCCTTCCCGATCACAAGGACGTCGTGATCTTCCCCGAGCGCATCAACGGGAAGTACGTCGCGTTGACGCGCCCGATGCCGCAGTCGTTCAGCCGGATCTTCGGAATCTGGATCGCGTTCTCGGACGATCTCACCGAGTGGGGCGGCCACGAAACACTCTGTCTCCCCCGCTGGGACCACTGGGACGAGCTCCGGACAGGCGGGTCAGTGGTGCCGTTCAAGACGAGGGAAGGCTGGCTCGAGCTCTACCACGGTGTGAACCGCAATCACCGCTACGCGATGGGAGGTCTGCTCCTCGACGCGAATGACCCTCGCAAGGTCCTCGCACGCTCGCCCGCGCCCATCATGGCGCCGGGCGCGACGTACGAGCGGCTCGGCCTGTTCAACGACACGATCTTCTCGTGCGGCGTCGTCCACCTCGATGACGACACCATCCGGATGTATTACGGCGCCGCCGACTCGTGTATCGCGGCCGCGGACTTCTCGGTGAAGGAGATCATCGCGAGCCTCGAGCCCTGGCCGAAGCGATGATCAGGCAGCTCGCGCGGCTCACACGCCGCGTTCGCGCGGCCGGACCGCACGCGGTCGCCCTCGCCGTGTACGCGAACGATGAAGATCAGGCCCTTGCGGCGCGGGACCGGGGGTTCGAGGGTGTCGCCTGCATCGACGACGCGGCGCGCGCGGTCGTACTCCTTCTCGATCTTTACCGTGACACGGGCGATCGCCGCCTCGGAGAGTGGGCCACCGGTCTCGTCGATTTCGTCCTCTACATGCAGCGAGAGGACGGCCGATTCCACAACTTCATTCGCGACTGGGACGGGACCGTCAATACGGACGGGCCGACGTCATATCCGGGAGGCACGTTCTGGCAGGCGCGCGCGGTCCGCGCGCTCGCGAAGGCCCACCTGGTGCTCCGCGATCCGCGCGTCGCGGCTCCCCTCGCGCGAGGCTTCGCGTTCGCGACCGAAAATCCGGCGCCTCCCGACGTGCGCACGATCCACGTGCTCGCAGCCCTCGACCTCATGCGCGTGGGCCTGACGCCGGTCCTTCGCGAAACGCTCGAGCGGTGGTGCGACGAGATCGCCAATTGCCGCGAGGGCGAGATCCTCTTGAATTCGCCTGCCGAGACGGCGCCGCCGCACCTCTGGGGTCACGTGCACGAGGGTGTCCTTGCCGAGGCCGCGCCGCTTCTCGATCGTCCCGATCTTCTCGACCTCGCGCGGCAAAGCGCGCACGCGCTCCTCGCGCCGCAGATCGAGCGCGCGTTCCCCGAGCGCACGGTCCAGCCTTATGGCGTCGCCGCAGCGGTCTACGCGATGGACCGCCTGTATCAGGCGACCGGCGAGGCCGCGTACTCGCGGTGGCGCGATCAAGCGCGCGCGTGGTTCGACGGACGCAACAGTGCGTCGCAGCCAACGTACGACCGCGTGAACGGACGGGTCAGCGACGGGATCGACGATGGTCGTGTGAATCCCAACTCCGGCGCGGAATCGAACATCGTCGGGGCGCAGGCCCTGCTGCCCGACGTCGCCGCCCGAGTGGCCAAGCTTCTCGACGAAGTCAGCGATCGCCTCGAGGTCGCGGCCGCCTAGCCCCGAACGCGAATCCGCGTCGGTCGCACCGCGTTGTTCGCATAGCCCAGAGAGTTCCATCGAGGCAAGAGCGGCTGCGTATTACCCGCGCGGTCGGTCGCGCGCGCGACCAGGAGATGCTCCCCGGGTTCGAGCGCGACCCGGAAGACGAACTCTTGCCAGCCGAAACGCGGCGCTTCGGCGCCTGCGGTCATCGTGCCCAGGGGCCGTCCCCCGTCCGCGCTCAGCTCGATCCGCTCGATCGGTGCGCGACCCGACCACGCGTACCCGCGCACCTCGATCGATCCGCTTACATCGGCGCCATCCGCCGGCGAAGTGATAACCGCGCGAGGCTCGACGTTGCGGAGCGGCCGGCCGTCGATCACGTAGCGATCCTTCTGAAAGAACCCCTCGAAGGGCCGATCGAGCACCCGGATCTCGGCGAGCCACTTCACAGAGGCCATCCCGTACCACGACGGAACGAGGAGGCGGAGCGGTCCGCCGTGTTCGCGCGGGATCGCCTCGCCGTTCATCGCGTACGCGACGAGGACATCGTCGCCGAGCGAGATGTCGAGGGGCAGCGACCGCTCGTAGGCGATGCGTTTTCCGAGATCCTTCGGCACGCCTTCGTCGGCACCGCGAAACAAGATCTCGACCGCCGACGGAAGGGGCGCGCCCTCGAGGATCGAGTGCAGTGCGGCTCCGGTCCATTCAGCGGTTCCCACCGCGCCCAGCCCCCATTGCTCTCCGGGCGCAGGCGGCTCGAGGAACTTTCGGCCGTTGCCGGCGCACTCGAGCGTTACGGCGAGCGTTCGCGATGGCAACGTACGGACCGCGTCGAGAGTCACTGACCTTGCCTCGTGGACCGCGCCTGTGATGCGCACCTCGCGCGACCCTTCGGGAATCTTGAAATGCGTTCTCACGTAGTGTCGGCCCGCGGGCACCGTGATTCCGCTCTGCCGGTCGAGCTTCGTCTCCGCGTTCAGCGGTTCTTCGGTCACGACGAGCAGATCGCGTTCGAGCACGCGATCAGTCTGCCAGCGGAAGCCGACTAGCATCGCTCTGGTGCCTCGCAGGCTCGCCAATCTCACGCTTCTCGCCGCGATCACGACGCTCCTGGCCTCGGGGATCCTCGCGTGGCTCTTGCCGGCGAGCGCCGCCGGCGCCCTGTACATCGTGCATCGCGTCGCCGGCGTTGGCCTCGTCCTCTCGCTGGTGTGGAAGTACAGGGTCGCGCGTCGATCGCTCCGTCGTCGCGGCGTTGGCGGGTCGGGAGTCTGGGTCGGGCTTGCTGCGGCGGGCTTGACCATCGTCGCCGCGGGGCTGGGCCTCGCATGGACGGTGGGGCTCGTGTCGTTCGATCGCCCCTTCGCGTATTCGGCGCTCAACCTCCACGTCATCGCCGGACTCGCGCTCGCGGGGATCGTTGTCGCTCACGTGCTGATGCGCGGCGAATCACGTCCCGCCCTCGTCACGTTCGCTGGCCGGCGGGCCGCGCTGCGCGGTCTCGCCCTCCTTGCCGCTTCGTTCGTCGCGACCGCCGCGCTCGACAGGATCGCGCTCGCGCGGCGCGACAGTGGATCGCGCCACGCGGGCTCGTTCACCGGCAACGTGTTTCCCGTGACGATCTGGAGTCTCGACACTGTCCCGAACATCGCTGTCGAGTCCTGGCGGCTCCGTGTCTCGGGATCAACGAGTGCTGCGCCTGTCGAGCTCGCCTACAGCGATCTGGCGACGCTTCCGCGCCGCGAGGCATCGGTCGTACTCGACTGCACCGGAGGATGGTGGACCGAGCAGCGCTGGTCGGGCTTTTCACTGAGCGATCTTCTTGCGCGATGCGGGATGAGCGAAGCCGCGACACGTGTCGAGGTGATCTCCGTCACCGGACATCGATGGACGTTCGACCGCTCGGAAGCCGAACAGGCACTGCTGGCGACGCACGTGGGCGGAGAGCCGTTGTCGGCGGGGCACGGGTATCCCCTTCGTCTCGTCGCCCCGAGTCTTCGCGGATTCTTATGGATCAAGTGGGTCGGAGAGGTCATCGCGGCCTGAGAATGCGACGGGTGAGGCTGGGATCCTGAGACGCGTCATTGCCGCGGTCATCGCGGTCGCGGCGATCGGCGCGGCGATCATCCTCGTCGTCAATACGGCGATGACGGGTATCCAGCTCGCCGGCCTCAAGCTCGGACCGGTCATCGGCGGAGCCGCGGATCCGAATTACGTGCCGGCGGGCGCGCCCCTCGGGATGATCGGCAGCGATCCGGACGACCCCAGCGACCCCTGGTCGGCGGCCGCGCCGCCAGGCGGTGTGATCGTGCAAACGCCTGGGCCGAACGCAGCCGCCGGCGCCTCGAGCACCATTCGAATTCCCGTACCGAAGAACGTACCGACCGGCCTGCGCCGCGTTGCGATACAGGCCGGCCATTGGAAGAGCGACGAAGCGCCTGACGAGCTCCGCCGACTGATTCCACAGACCGGGGCGGAATGGGAGGGCGTGACCGAAGTCGAGATCAATCTCGACATCGCCCAGCGCGTCGGCGTCATCCTCAACTCGAAGGGCATCGCCGTAGACATCCTTCCGACGACGATCCCGGTCGGGTACGTCGCGGACGCGTTCGTCGCGCTGCATGCGGACAGCGATGGCGTCGGCTCCAACAGCGGATTCAAGATGGCACACGGTGCGCGGCGCGGACCGTACGAGGATGCGTTGCTCAATGACATCAAGGATGCGTTCGGTGCGGCGACCGGACTCGACTACGACCCGACGCACATTACGAGCAGCATGAAGGGTTACTTTGCTTTCAACTGGAGTCGCTTCCAGCATGCTGTGGCGGCGCATACGCCTGCGGTGATTCTCGAGATGGGCTATGTCTCGAACGACGACGATCGCGCGCTGATGCTCGATAAGCCCGATCTTCTGGCCGCCGCGATCGCGGACGGCGTGATGAAGTTCTTCAGCGACACTCCGCGTTCGAATATTTTCGGTCAGGATCTCGTGGTCCCAGCGTTTCCGTCGAGGCGGCCGACTCCGACACCGTGAGTGCTACTCTTCTCGCGCGACCATCGGTCGACAAAACCTAGGAGGCCGTCAGATGAGCGTTCGAACCGCGCGTGACGCCGCCGGCCTCCACTTCGTCGGAGCGCCGGACACTCTCTAGCGCCGCGCGTGACGAAGTCCATCGGCGTGTCTCCAACACGGAGGACGCGTGCCCGCATTGTTCCCGAGCGACTGGCTTGCCGACGCGCCTTACGAGGAGTTCGACCTCGGCGTGCTGAAGGCCGGCAAGGAGAGCGAGGTTTTTCTCGTCTCCCGGACCGGTCCTACCCGCACGTGCCTGATGGCGGAGAAGCGTTTCAAGCCAAGGCTGCAGCGCGGCTTCCGGAACGACTATCTG
>DATCPK010000075.1:0-13117 GCA_036570125.1 Candidatus Limnocylindria bacterium | reverse complement strand
CGAACGGAGCGCGTCACTGCTCGACGTGCTGCTGGCCCCGCGCGAAGACCTCGGCGGTGCGACGCTCGGCGCAGCGCTGCTCGCGGTGCATCGCCCCTACCTCGCGGAGGTGCGCGCGCTTCGAGACGTCGCCGATGTCCACTCGATCGCACACGTGACCGGCGGAGGGTGGGAAGGAAACATCCCACGAGCGCTGCCCAGTGGCACCGCCGCGCGGATCGAACGCGGATCCTGGGAGGTGCCGGCGCTCTTCACGCTTCTCGCGCGGCTCGGCGACCTCGAGCAGGTCGAGCAGTTCGATACGTGGAACATGGGGATCGGCCTCGTCGTCGCGATCGCGGCGGACAATTTGGATGCGGCCCTTGCCGCCGTCCCCGGCGCCGTCGCGCTCGGAACGGTCGTCCCACATTCAGCCGGTCGGAGGGTGATCTTCGGATGACGTTGCCTGTCGCGGTCCTCGTGTCAGGGCGCGGGTCGAATCTTCAGGCGATCCTCGACGCGTGCGCCTCAGGCGAGCTCGACGCGCGCGTGGCGATCGTCGTCTCGAATCACGCCGGCGTTCCTGCGTTGGAGCGGGCCGCGCTCGCCGGCGTGCCGAGTGCCGTCTTCACGCTGCGCACGTACTCGGCCCGCGCGGCCGCCCACTCGGCGATGGCCGCGGCGATAGCGGGCCTCGGTGCGGAGCTGGTGGTGCTCGCGGGCTTCGACCACATCCTCGCGCCGGTCTTCTTCGTGCGACTGGCCGGCGTGCCCGTGATCAACCTCCACCCCGCGCTCCTGCCGCTCTTCGGCGGGCGGGGAATGCAGGGCGACAAGGTTCACGAGGCCGTGCTCGCGTCCGGCGCGACGGAATCCGGATGCACGGTGCATCGCGTCCATCCGGAGACCGTCGATCTTGGCGAGGTCGTGGTGCAGCGCCGCGTTCCGGTGGAACCGGGCGATACGTCCGTGACGCTCGCGGCGCGCGTGCTCGAGCAGGAGCACGTCGCGATCGTCGAAGCGATTAGAAGGTTCGTCCCCGCGGAGGTGGGCCGCTAGGTTAGCGACTCACCACTCGCAGCAAGAACGCGATCGCGTCAGACCAGGCTGTACCGAAGATGCGTCCGACCGATGCCGCGAGCACCGGATCGCTCGCCACCGCGACGATCACGAAAACGAGCGTCGCCATGACGATGAGCGAGACCATGTCCGTCGATGTGCTCCGTCCCGTTGGTGCTGAATGGACCGCTGTGCTCACCCCGTATGCGTAGCCACGTCGCAAGCTGTGTCCTGCGCTCATAGCCGTTCCTCTCCAGCCCCTCCCGGCTCGTGCCGGCCTTCCACCCACGGACGATTGAGCGCCCGGCCGCCCGCTCGCGCAATGGAACTATCGCGGGGGATGGATCAGTACTTTGCGGTCAGTCTGCGTATGCGGTCCTGATCTTCGTCGCGATCTCCGCCATCTCCGAGTCGGTCTCGTATTTCTTGCGCTGCCAGATGAGGCGCGTCGAGAACAATCCGTCGCCTTTGTTCCGTGGCACGACGTGGATGTGAAGGTGGGGGACGCTCTGGCTCACTCGCGTGTTGGTCGCGACGAATGAGCCTTCAGCCCGAAGCGCCTTCTGAACCGCGATCGAGGTGCGCCGCACCGCAGCGAGGACGGGCGCCAGGAGCTCAGCCGGTATGTCGTCGAGCGTCTCGACGTGCTTGACCGGCATCACGAGCACGTGGCCATGGAGGAGCGGCGCGCGATCGAGGAACGCGACCGTGTACTCGTCGCGGTGCACGATGTGCGCGGGGAGCTCGCCCTTGGCGATCTGGCAGAAGAGGCAGGTTGCGGTCATTGGGCGAGTCTGGCCGAAACCGCCGGACCACCTACCATCACGACCCCGTGAGCATCATCGACCGGCCGCAGTTCGTGCCGATGGTCGGGGACCCCGACGACCACCGCCCGAACACAAGCTGGGCGATGATCGTGGATCCGGTAACGACGGACGCTCCCTACGTCGCGGACCTTCTCGTAGTCCTCGAACAGATCGCGAACGGCGACCGCATCCCACTTCATACGCATCCGCACGACGAAGCCATCGTGATCGCCCGAGGGACCGCCCAGGTCAGAGTCGGAGACCACGACCGCCTCGTCGGCGAGAATGCGGTCGCCATGGTCCCCAGGGGCGTTCCGCACAGCATTCGTGCGGTCGATGGCGTGGTCCGCATCAACGCCTTCTTTCCCACAACGCGCATCGGTATCGGCTACCTCGAACGCAATCCGGCGCCGGGGACCGAAGCGGACGCCCCTGCGGCGCCGTACGAGATCGACGTCCGGAGCGGCTCCTAGTCGACCGTCGCGGCGTGCACCGATGTGACGTACGGCAGGTACTGCGCGATCCGCGACCAGCTCTCGCCCTCGCTCTTGCTGGCCCACACGTCGCCGTTCGCCGTGCCGAAGTAGAGACCCATCGGATCGAGACGATCGTTGTGCATCCCCTCGCGGACCGACTCCATCGGCGCGCCCTCGGGCAGTCCGTTGTCGAGCCGATCCCAGGTCTTGCCCTTGTCGGTCGTGCGGTACACGCCGATCCCGAACGGCGAAGCCGTGCGCCTCGTGCCGTCGAGCGGGATGCAGTACGCGGTGCTGGTGTCCCGCGGGTGGATCGCCGCGGCGAATCCGAAGTTCGATGGGAGTCCAGGCGTGCTGAAGCGCCACGTCGTTTCGCCCGGGTCGCGCCAATAGACCTCTTCGTGCACGCGCATGAAGCGCACGCCGCTCTCCACCGGATGCGCGAGCAGCTTGTGGATGCAGTAGAAGACGTCGGGCCGCTCGCTCGGCGCGCCGTCGATCTTGTTGTCTTGCGCCCATGTCTTGGCGCCGTCGGTCGTCGTGTAGACGCCGCCGACGCTGATGCCGACCTGCATCTTGTTCGGGTCCTTCGCGTCGATCGCGATCGAATGGAGACCCATGCCGCCGAAGCCCGGCACCCATTTCGCGCGCGAAGGCTGATCGTCGAGGCTCTTCACGATCGACCACGTCTCGCCGCGGTCCTCGCTCTTGAAAAGCGCGGCCGGCTCGGTGCCGGCCCAGACCACGTTCGGCGTCTTCTCGTGACCGGGCTCGATGTGCCAGGTCTTGGAGAAGGTGCGGTCGCCACCTTCCGGGAACGCGGGGTTCTTCGTGGTCTTCCACGTCTTGCCCATGTCCCGACTCACTTCGATGCGCGAGCCGCCCCACGTCTGGTTCACGGCGGCGAACATCGAGCCGTCGCGCGGGTCGTACGCCGCGTGGTGGATCTCGGCCGGCGCGAACTGCGGACCTTCGCAGGCCCACGAGCCGCGGCCCGCGTCGCCGCGGAGGACATAGAGACCCTTCTTCGTTCCGACCAGGAGCGTGACTTTCTTCGCCATCGACCCTCCCCTTTTAGCCGCCTGACATCGCCGGTATGACGTGAACAACGTCGCCGTCGCGGAGTGGCGCGTCCTCCCAGCCGAGGAGGCGCGCGTCGTCGTCATTGATGAAAAGCGCCAGGTGCGGACGCAGTTTGCCGTGTTCGTCGCGAAGGCGCTCGGTGAGGCTGGGATGTGTGCGCACGAGGCCGTCGAGGGCCTCCCGGATCGTCCCGGCATCCAGGCTCAGCTCACGCGCGCCCCCCGCGAACCCGCGGTAGGCGCCGTGCAGCAGCATCCGCACACTGGGACGACGCTCGGGGGGAGCCGTTTTCGACATCCCCCCACGTTAGCCGGAGTCAGATTCCGGCGGCGGACCGCCTAGCTCGGCGTCGTGACTCTCCGTCCCGCGATCGAGAGCTCGCGCACCCTGGAAGCGGACGTCGACCTTCTGGTCGACGTCGTGCGCGAACTGGAGACGCGGTTCGGAGTTGCGGCCGCGGTCTGACGCGCGAGCGCCAGCTTGCGATGCCAGAGAACGGTGCTGGTGCTTATCCCTAACTGCGCCGCGATGTCCTTGGTCGTGTGTCCCGTGCGAACGAGCTCGAGGACTTCTGCTTCTCGCTGAGAAAGTGGCGACATCTGCTTCCTCCTTGCTGGTGCCGCCACACCGGCAGACCGAACGTACGCGCGCGTGCGTTCGCGGTCGGGTCGATGAGGTATCGGTCGCGGTCAGACCTATGCTCGGTCGATGACCAACGCGACGCGGATCATCGTGTACACGGGCAAGGGCGGCGTTGGAAAAACAAGTGTCGCGGCCGCGACCGCGCTCTTATGCGCAGAGCGAGGAAAGCGCACGCTTGTCATCTCGACCGACATCGCTCACTCGCTCGCCGACTCATTCGATATGCCACTCGGGGGCGAGCCCACGCGCATCGTCGACAACCTCTGGGGCCAAGAGTCGGACGTGTACTACAACGTCCGCCGCTACTGGGGAACGATCCAGCGATACGTGCAGAGCGTCTTCAAGTGGCGCGGTCTCGACGACGTGCTCGCAGAGGAGCTCACGGTGCTGCCTGGGATGGACGAGCTATCGAGCCTTCTCTGGATCGCCGAGCACCATGACAGCGGCAACTACGACGTCATCGTGGTCGACGCCGCGCCTACCGGAGAGACCGTGCGCCTGCTTTCGCTGCCCGAGGCGGGACGGTGGTGGCTCGAGCGCATCTTTCCGATCCAGCGGCGCGCCATGCAGATCGCCGGACCGGTGCTGCGCCGCGTGATGGGCGTTCCGGTCCCCGACGACAGCGTCTTCGCCGCCGGCGAGGAGCTCTTTCATCGCCTCGAACACATGCAGCAGCTCCTCGCGGACGAGCAGAAGAGCTCGGTGCGCCTCGTGCTCAACCTCGAGAAGATGGTCATCAAGGAGGCGCAGCGCTCGTTCACCTATTTCCATCTCTTCGGCTACCCCACCGACCTTGTGGTCTGCAACCGCGTGCTGCCCGAGGGCGCGGGCGCGTATTTCGGAGCGTGGCACGAGGCCCAGCAGCGGTACCAGCCGCTCGTCGAGGAGTCGTTCGCACCTGTGCCCGTCCGACCTGTGCCGTTCTTCGACCGCGAGGTCGTCGGCCTCGAGATGCTCCGAAAGCTCGGTGGAGCGCTGTTCGCCGATGAGGATCCGGCGCAGTTCTTCTATCGCGGCCGACCGTACCGCGTACGCCGCGAGAACGGTGGCTACGTGCTCACGCTCGACCTGCCGTTCACGTCGAAGGAGCAGGTGAAGCTTTTGCGGAACGGCGACGAGCTCGTCCTCCAGGTCGGGTCGTGGCGGCGCAACCTGGTATTACCGCGCGCCCTTGTCGGAGCACCGGCGAAAGGCGCAAAGTTCGAGGGGAACACGCTTCGTGTCGACTTCGCGGCACCGGTCCGCGACTAGGGGAGAAAGAAAATGGCTACGACGACTGAGCTCGAAGCGCGCATCAAAGAGCTGGAAGCGCGTCTCCACGAAATGGACGAGGACCGTATGGGGGGACGAGGCCGCGCACTCGTCGACGAGCTCTTCCCGCCCGAGTCGCGCAAACACATGCGCGAGGCGTGGAAGCACAACCTGCTCGCGGTGCGGTCGGTGCTTGATCACTGGATCGAGAAGCAGGACGAGAACGGATCGACGAGCGGCACGAAGCGGCGCGAGTCGATCTCCGTCGAATAGGCCTAGACCCGCACGACCTCGATCTTGGTGGGCGCGCCCTTCGCGTACGTGACGACGACGCCTTCGCAGTAGCCGAATGACGCGCCCTCGAGCGGAGTCTTGAGCCGCTGAGCGAGGGTGATCGCCGGCAGCTCGATGATTCCGCCGTGCGACACCGCGAGGACGCGATCCTTCGCGCCCACACGCATCGCGACGCGCGCCCACGTCGCGAGCTGCTCTGTGGCGAACTTGCGTGCGTCTTCCCTCTCGCGGAGAACCTCGGCCCAGTCCGCGAGAGTGCGCATCTCGCCGAAGATCCGATCGCCGATCGCGCCGCCCATTTCCGGAAGGAAGCCCGGCTCGATCCCATCGAGCCGACCGGCGATCGTTTGCGCGGTCTCCTTCGCGCGCGGCAGTGGGCTAGAGAGAACGAGCGCGAACGGGCCGGTCCTCTTCGACAAGACCTTCGCCATTTCCCATCCCGCTTTCGATAGCGCGCTCTGTTCATTTCCGCGATCGGTCCGCTCTGCGTGACGGCGGATCTCTAGGACCGGCATCGAGCGAGATTAGGGCCAGCGCGCCAGGTCGTCGTGCGAGAGGAAAGGGGCGATCCTGCGATCGCCCCTTTCTATCTTTATTCGCGAATGGTTAGTGGACGGTATCTTGTCGGTTTTCCAGCGTTCGGTTCTCGATCGTGAGCAAGTCGTAATACGCCTGCCCGCACGATGGAGTGCTGAACGAACACGAGTCGTCCACCAAGGACCCGCTCAACACGCGGTGAATCGGAAAGGCCGTCGTCATGGCGGCAACCGCCGTCGGCCAACTGTAGTAGCCGAGTCCGAATTGGGTCAGGTCCCAGCGGAAAGGGACGTTGTCGGTCATGTCGACGAAGTCCCAAACGCCAGTGAGGCAGCCTCCACCGAATCCGGTGTGTCCGACATAGCCGAATGCATTGCCATTCGAGTTTCCGTCGCCGTCAGTGTCGATCGCAAGTTGGATCCGGGGCGATCCCCCGCCGCAGCTCCGGCCGGGGTAGTAGTACTTCAACTGGAGTTGGTTCGTTAGTGCCGAGATCTTGAATCCCGGTGGCGTATTCCGGAAGGCCACGCCTATGCCAGCTGGATACGACGTTGTTGTGAGGACCGAGATCACATCGTTCGTCGTGTTCAGCGGGTCTTGGTCGTCCTTCATCGCGAAGAAGAGCTCGAACTTGTGACCCAGTCCGGGAAGTTCCTCAGCGCTGCTGGTCGGGTTACTCATCGCCATGAGATTCGTGTTCGCCGAGAGCAGACTCCCGACCCAGTCGGGAGGTCCGAGAGGATCAGCGCCTGGCGACGCTTGACTCGTCGGTGCCACGCTCACAACGATGAGGATCGAGACGAGGGTCGAGGTGATTACGCGTACGACGCCGAATCGTGACCATACGAAAGTGCGCAGTCGACTCGCCATAAGGTGACCTCTGCGTCTTGCCGACGCCGCAATGTGCGTGGTCGAGAACGTTGAACCAGCCCCTAACCGACGTTCTGCATTCCCGCGCCGGGGGAGGATCGGCAGCACGCTTGATTCCACTGTTTCGCGACGGAGCCAACGATTCGGTAATGGCGGCATTGCAGTTAGTTCACATATCCGCATTCCTCGTAAACGTTCCGAGAAAAGGAAACGGCCGTGCTACGCGCGTCCGCTGGCGAGTCCTAAGCCAGGCAATCGAGCCCCGGCACGACCCTTGCTAATGTTCTCGCGCGGTGCGTGTCCTTATTACCGGTATCACCGGATTCGCAGGCAGCCATCTCGCCGAGTACATCCTCGCCGAGCACCCCGATGTCGCCATCTTCGGCACCTATCGGTGGCGCTCGCGGATGGAGAACCTCGACACGCTCATGGCGAAGGGCGTCCTCGACGTCATCGAGGGCCGGTACTCATCAGGCGCAGGTCAGGCCGACCAGGCGCACAAGGGTCGCGTCACGCTCCTCCATTGCGAGCTCACCGACGCGGGCGCCGTCGAGAAGCTGATCTCAGCGACGCGGCCGGACCGGATCTTCCACCTCGCAGCACAGTCGTTCGTGCAGTCATCGTTCGACGAGCCCGCGTCGACGATGCGCATCAACATCGAATCGCAGCTCAACATCCTCGAGTCGATCCGCCGTCACGACACCAAGATTCGCGTGCACATCGCCGGCTCGTCCGAGGAGTACGGCCTCGTCTACCCGGACGAGGTCCCGATGAAAGAGACGAACCCGCTGCGCCCACTCTCGCCGTACGCGGTGAGCAAGGTCGCGCAGGACAAGCTCGCGTACCAGTACTTCAAGTCGTACGGCCTGCACCTGGTCGTCACGCGCGGCTTCAACCACACCGGCCCGCGCCGCGGGACCCACTTCGTGACCAGCACCATCGCCCGCCAGATCGCGTTGATCGAGGCGGGACAACACGAACCGGTGATCTACCACGGAGACCTCACGAGCAAGCGCGACTGGACCGACGTCCGCGACATGGTCCGGGCGTACTGGCTCGCGCTCGAGCGCGGCGAGGCCGGCGAGGTCTACAACGTCGGCCGCGGCCGGACCTGGGCGATCGGCGAGATGCTCTCGATGCAGCTGGCGAACTCGAAGGTGAAGATCCGGTCTCAGGAGGACCCGGCGCGGCTACGGCCGTCGGACGTCCCGATCCTCTGGGCCGACGCCTCCAAATTCCAGAAGGCCACCGGCTGGGAGCCCCAGATACCCTTTGAGCAGACCCTTAGAGACCTACTTGATTATTGGCGCGACCGTGTCCGACGTGACACCGTACGCATTGGAGCCGTGATGAATGCCTGATCTCAGTCAGCTTTGGACGTCGATCGTCAGCAACCCGCTCATCCAGCTATCGGTTCGGCTGGCGGGTCTGTACATCCTCGCGATCTACCTCGCGATGGTGTTCTGGACCGTTCGCGACGCGCAGCAGCGCACCGAGAACCAGCTGCTCCCGTATCTCGCAGGTCTGATGGTCGTCATCCTGAACATCTTCGGCCTCTTCCTTTATCTCATCGTTCGTCCGAAGGAGACGCTCGGTGAGGCGTACGAGCGTCAGCTCGCCGAGGAGAGCCTTCTCGCTGAAGCCGAGCAGCGCGTCGTCTGTCCAACGTGCAAGGAACGCGTGCAAGAAGAGTTCATCCTCTGCCCGACGTGCCGCACCAAGCTGAAGCGCGTGTGCCCGAACTGCGGCAAGCTCATCCGCCCCGAGTGGAACATCTGCCCGTTCTGCGCGAAGGACTTCGACGAGCGCGACTGGACGGTCCACCCGGGCGGCAAGGCCGAGGGAGAGCGCGCCCGCTCCTAGCGGCTACACGGTCCCCGGCGTCTTGATCGTGGTCCAGTGCGCGCCGCCGTCCGTCGTTCGCTGTATAGCGCCGCGCACCGTCGCGTAGCCCACGTTCGCGTCGCCGAAGACGACGTCGGGTGCGATAGGCGCTGCCTGGCTGTAGTCGGTCGGATACGGTTGCCAACTCGCGCCCCCGTCGACGGTTTGCTGCGATGCGTTGGGTGTCCCGATCACTAACCAGCGCGCCGCGGTCACGAAGGCGACTGATCCCTCGCCGGTCGGCACGATCGACGCGAACGTAAACGTGGCGCCGGCGTCTGTCGACCGGAGGACGTATCTCGTCAGTTGTCCGCCAACGACAGCGTCGACCGAAACGAGAACGATCGATCCGAACGCTCGAGGACGACCCGGTCGTAGTGCGGCGTTGGCTCCTTGCGCCCCGAGCCCTGGCGGACCAGGCAGTGGGGCCGACGCTGTCCACGTCTGTCCCCGATCCGCTGTGTGATAGATCACCAAAGGGCTATTCGGCCGATACGCCGTGAACCACGCGTGCGGTGAATCGGCCGCGGCTGAGAGACCGCTCTTGCACATTTCGCTCGCGATGCCGGTAGCAGTGACCTGTTGCCAGGACGCTGCGCCGTCCATCGTCCGACCGATCGAAGCGAGTTCCGTCTGGCAGTCTGTGGTCGGGGCGCCGGTGTTCAGGAGAAGCCCGTTCGTGCTGTCCGCAAAGGCCGCCTCCGTATTTGAGAGACCGGGAGGCATCGAGCGTTCCGCCCAAGTGTCGCCGCGGTCGGACGAACGGAAAAGGCGCGTCCCGCCGACCAGCGCCCACACGATTGTCCCCGATGGCGCGCTGAGCTGGGCCGTAGTCGGTAGCGGGATCGGCTGTGGTGATGGCGTCGGCGAGCTGGTCGGTGACGGACTCGGTGTCGGTGTGGCGGTCGGCGTTGGAGTGGGCGACGGCGAAGACGCCGCGTTCGGCTGGGTGGTGCATGCCGCCAGAACGAGAACAAGAAGGAGTAGCGCCCGCATGCTGAAAGCGTCTCACAATCGGCTTATGGGCGGGGGAGTTGCTCCTTTCTATGACCGCTGGGGCCAATACAACGGTCGTCTCGTCGACGCGATCCGCGGTCTCACCGACGAGCAGCTGAGGCTTCGCGCCGCGCCGGACAAGTGGCCGATGTGGGCAATCGCCGCGCACACCGCGGGCGCGCGGGTCTACTGGCTCTGCGGCGTATTCAAGGAGAGCGGCGCGGAGAACACGCCGTTTACCGATCCATCGAGCGGCGTTGGCTGGGAGGACGACGAGAGCCACCCGCGCGGTTCGAAGGAGCTCGTCTTCGCCCTCGAGTCCTCGTGGAAGATCATCGAGCGAACGCTCGAGCGATGGACGCCGGCCATGCTCGATGAGGAATTCTCGCGCGACATAGGCGGGAAGACGCAAAAGCACACGCGACAGTCGGTGCTCATGCGGATCATCTCCCACGACGCCTTCCACACCGGCGAGATCTCTGCGCTGCTCAGCAAGAACGGCCTACCGGAAATCGATCTCTGGAGGCCCGCGCCGGGATAACGGCGCCCGAACGGACCGCAACGCCGCGGACACCGAAGCCGACTACGAAGCCGACGGTCCGCCCAACACCCCGTCCGACGGCCAAGACGACACCGCGGCCGACCGAAAAACCAACGACGCAGACAAGACCGACACCAACTCCAGCCTCGACAACGCGCTAACGGCCCAGTTCGGGCGTTAGAGTTCGGCGCGAGGACACACAGCGCTCGGAGGGTTCCTGGGATTGCTCGATTCCGTATTTGGGTTGGTCTCGCGAGACGTCGGCATAGACCTCGGCACCGCTAACACGCTCGTCCACGTCCGTGGGCGCGGGATCGTCATCAGCGAGCCGTCCGTCGTCGCGAAGGACGCGCGGACCGGCGCAGTGCTCGCGATCGGCGCCGAAGCCAAGCGCATGGTCGGGCGAACCCCCGCATCGATCATCGCGATCCGCCCGCTCCGCGACGGCGTGATCAGCGACTTCGACATCACCGAGCAGATGCTTCGCTACTTCATCCAGAAGGTGCACTCGGGTATGGCGCTCTTGCCACGCCCGCGCGTGATCATCGGGATCCCGTCCGGCGTCACCGAGGTCGAGAAGCGCGCGGTGCAGGACGCCGCGCTCTCGGCCGGCGCGCGATGGGCGCGACTCGTCGAAGAACCGATGGCCGCGGCGATCGGAGCGGGACTGCCGGTGAACGAACCGTCGGGCTCGATGATCGTCGACATCGGCGGCGGCACGACGGAGGTCGCGGTCACATCGCTCGGCGGCATCGTCGTCTCGCGATCGATCCGTATCGGCGGCGACGAGATGGACGAGAACATCGTCGCGTACGCGCGACGCGAGTTCAATTTGCTCATGGGCGAGCGCACCGCCGAGGACATCAAGATCGCGATCGGCTCGGCGTATCCGCTCGACGAAGAGGTCACCACGTTCTTCCGCGGGCGCGATCTCCTGACCGGTCTGCCGCGATCGATCGAGGTCACGAGCGCGCAGATCCGCGAAGCGCTCGATCCATCGGTCGAGCAGATCGTCGACGCGATCAAGGACACCATCGAGGAAACCCCACCCGAGCTCATCGCCGACGTCATGGACCAGGGCATCTACCTCGCTGGTGGCGGCGCGCTCCTCCGTGGCCTCGACACGCGCGTCGCCGAGGCCACGCAGATCGCGGTGCACATCGCCGACGACCCGCTCACGTGCGTGGCTCGCGGGTGCGGAAAGATCCTCGAGGAGCTCGAGAACTACGAGCGGAGTCTCGTAATGGAGACATACGCGGCGCTTCCCCGCTAGAACTAGAGACATACGAGCGTCCGCGCCGTTAAATAACCTCGATGGCCACATTTGGGCGCGCCCGGCGCGCTCCGGGCTCCGGAAACGCCTTCCTTCGCCCCTTCGCCGCCCTGTTCGTCGTCTCTCTCGCCCTGCTCCTCCTCCGTGACACCACCTTCGTCCGGGCCGGCGCGACCTTTGTAACGGAGCTCCTCGTCCCGGCCGAGCGTGTCCTGGGGCAGGTCGGCGGGACGGCCGGCGGCTTCTGGCAGGCCATCGCCGAGATCGAGAACCTGCGGACCGACAACGACACCCTCAAGGCGAGGGTCGACCAGCTCACCCTCGAAAACGTCCAGCTCCGCGAGCAGGCCTTCCAAGCGCAGCAGGGTATGCAGCTCGCTGAGGCCGCGAAAGCGCTCAAGCTCTCGACCAGCAGCGCGCCGGTCATTGCGCGCGACCCGTCCGGCGTCCTGCAGACGATCGTCCTTGGCGCAGGCGCGAAGGACGGCGTGCTCCTCGACGACATCGTCATCTCCGACAGCGGCGTCGTGGGACGCGTGAGCGAGGTCGGCAACAACTACAGCAAGGTCCTCCTCGTGACGGACTCGGGCTCGGCTGTGTCCGCGCTTGTTCAGGGCTCGCGCGCCGCCGGCATCGTCCGCGGGCAGTACGGCGACACGCTCGTCATGGACTGGATCCTTCAAACAGAGGACGTGAAAGCCGGCGATGTCGTGATCACGGCAGGGCTCGCGATCGGGAATGACCTGAAATCGCTCTATCCGAAAGGCCTGATCCTCGGTAAGGTCGTGGAAGTCACCAAAGGCGAGAACGGAACTTTCCAGCGCGCCATCCTCGTTCCGGCCGTGGACCTGCGGCACCTCGAGAACGTGCTGGTCGTGAACACCAGCCCGTAGCCCAGCGGACAACCGAGCACCAGAGGAAAAGGGAAGGGTGAGTTTGAGGCACGTCGTACCGGCGCTTGTCGCGCTCGCGACGCTGCTCCCGGGCGGTGTCGCTCTCGCGATGCCTGCGGAGACGCTCGTTGCGACCTACGTCGCCTCACCGCCCGCAGCGGTCCCCGCGAGCAGCGCATTCGTCGTCTCGGTGATGCTCACCAACACCGGCACGGAGACGTGGAAGTCGACGGCGCCCGGCCAGATCAACCTCAGCTATCACTGGTACGACGCATCCGGCGCGATCGTGATCTGGGACGGCGCACGTACAGCGATCGGCGGCGACGTCGCGCCAACGCAGCAGCGCATGGTGCCGCTCGCGGTGACCGCGCCGAGCGCGCCGGGCTCCTACCTTCTGCGCATTGCGCTCGTGCAGGAAGGCGTCGGCTGGCTCGCCCCGAGCAACCCGTACTCGATCACCGCCCAGCCCCCGTACCTCGCGCGCTTTGGCACGGCAACGCTGCCCCAGTTCGTCGCGGGCGGCACCTATCAGG
>DATCPK010000074.1:0-11393 GCA_036570125.1 Candidatus Limnocylindria bacterium | reverse complement strand
TCGTCGACTTCGAGAACGTGCAGCAGACCTCTCGGAAAAAGCTCCCGTTCGGGATCGCGCAGATCGGTAAGGCCTTCCGCAACGAGATCACGCCGGGCAACTTCATCTTCCGCTCGCGCGAGTTCGAACAGATGGAGATGCAGTACTTCAGCCGTCCCGCGGATGCGCCGCGCTTCTACGACGCGTGGAAGGAAACGCGTTTGGCGTGGCATCTCGAGCAGGGCATCCCGAAGGAGAAGCTGCGCTTCCGCGACCACGCGGCCGACGAGCGTGCGCACTACGCCGCGGCGGCGACCGACATCCAGTTCCAATTCCCCTTCGGGTGGAACGAGTTCGAGGGCATCCACTACCGCACCGACTACGACCTGCGCCGGCACTCGGAGTTCTCCGGAAAGAAGCTCGAGTACTTCGACGATGTCGCTAACGAGCGTTTCATCCCGCACGTCGTCGAGACGTCGGTCGGCGCCGACCGCGCGACCTACGCGATCATGTGCGCCGCGTACGACGAGGAGCCCGACAAGGAGGGCACCCGCGTCGTCATGCGCTTCCGCCCGCACCTCGCGCCGTACAAGGTCGCCGTTCTGCCGCTCTCGAAGAACGAGCGCCTCAGCCCCATCGCGCGCGATGTCTGGGCGAAGATCCGGCCGCATTTCATGTCGACGTACGACGAGACGCAGGCCATCGGGCGCAGATACCGCCGCCAGGACGAGATCGGCACGCCGCTCTGCGTCACCGTCGATTTCGAGTCGATCGACGATCGCGCCGTGACGATCCGCGAGCGCGACCCGATGAGCCAGGTGCGCGTGGCGATCGACGAGCTGGTGCCGGCGCTCCGGGAGAAGCTCGGCGCCTGACTTTCAGAGCGCCGTGCAATCGGCGCTCACGCTGTATTTCTTCACGACCGGCACGCGAACCCCGCTCCTCGCGCTCCTTTCCTTGCGACGGCCGCGGAACCTCGCCCCGATCGTCCTCGCGTACGCCGCGCTCGCCCTCGTCGCGGTGATCGTCGGCGATCCGGTCGTCGTGATCCTCGTGCTGACGCCGTCGCCGCTCATCGGACCGATGCTCGCGCGATTCGTCGGCGCGCGCGAGGAGACGGTCGGGGCGCTGCTCACCGGGACCATCGTGCTCTCGTTCCCGCTGCTGCTCTCCGCGATCCCCGGGATCGGGCAGCAGGTCAACATCGCGCTCTTCGCCTTCGTGATCGGGACGGCGCTCGCGAGCGCGGTGCCGCTGTTTCGCGATCTGATCCTGCCGATCGTCGACGGCGCGCGCTATGTCGCGCTCGCGATCATCCTCGGCGCCGGCGTGCTTGCCGCGCTCTCATTCGTCGATCCGCGGGCGATCGGTGTCGCGGCCCTCGTGCTCTTCGTGGGCACCGTATCCGCCGCGATCGGCGCGATCCTGTTCAGAGGCGACGGCGTCGCCGCGGCGATCGGCGCTGGATCGCGCGATCCCGCAGTCGCGATCGGGCTGGCGATCGGCTCCGGTCTTGCGGGCGGGGCTGCGGTGCCGCTCGCGTACGCGGCGCTGCTGGCGCTAAGCCTTGGAGTCGGGAAGCTCGTCGTCGCTCGTCAGGCGTGACACGAAGCGCCGCACAAGGAGCGTCGCCCCGGCGGTGAGCGCCGCGCTGGCGGATTCCCAGATCATCTGCTTCGCGCGCGGGCCGGTCTCGACCTCCGCGATCTCGTCCTTGAGCGTCGCGCGGAGCCGCTTGCGCGCGCGGCCCTTGAGGCGGTCGAGGCGGCCACCGAGCCGCACGATGACCTGGTCGAGCTCCTTCTCGGTGCGCGATTTGCGGAAGCTCTTGACCCGCGACGCGAACGCGATCCCGACGATCGCGGCGAGCGATCCCAGCGTCCCGAACACCGCGATCGGCTGACGCCGCGCGAGATTCCGCGGGTCGGCGTCGTCGCGAACGCGCGCGAGCAGGTAGTCCAGATCCGCGTTGATCTGGCCGCGGAGCTCGGCTAGCTCGCGCTCCGTCCGAGCAGACGCTGTTTCGCCCACCGAATGGTCTCCTTCACCGAGTTGATCGATCGCGTGGGACCGCGAAGGTCGAGGCGCTTGTAGCCGACGAAGCCCGTGATCCCGGCGCCGAGCCCCATGAGAACGAGCACGATGAGCGCCGACGCCCACAGGGGCAGCACGAGCGCGATCAGAGCGACGATGAGGAACACGAGTGCCGTCAGGAACATGAAGACGAACGCGAGCGCGACGCCGAACCACTTCGCCGCGGCGACGTTCGCGCGAACGATCTCCGCGATCTCCTGACGCGGGAGCTCGAGCTGCTTGCGGATGTAGGTGCGCACGTTCTCGCGGATCCGACCGAGGAGCGTGCGGTAACCGGGTCGTTCGTACACGGGCCGCGACTGTACCGCAGGGCTACGCACTGGCGTCTGGCGGAGCAGGTTTTCTGCCACAATCGATGTCTCCGAAGGGGAGGTCGTCATGGCCGTTCGTAGCCGCCCGCGCCCAGCTGGATCCCGCCGCGCCGCTCCAAAGGCGAAGAAATGGGTCTATCTCTTCGCGAACAGAAAAGCCGAAGGCAACGCGAAGATGCGCGAGCTGCTGGGTGGCAAGGGCGCCGGACTCGCCGAGATGACCAACGCCGGTCTCCCCGTTCCCGCGGGCTTCACGATCACCACCGCGGCCTGCAACGCCTATTTCGCCTCGGGCAAGAAGCTTCCGCCGGGCCTCTGGGATCAGGTCGAGAAGGCTCTCGCGACCATCGAGCGCTCCACGAAGAAGAACCTCGGCGATCCCAAGGATCCGCTCCTGGTTTCGGTGCGGTCCGGCGCCGCGATGAGCATGCCCGGAATGATGGACACGGTCCTCAACCTCGGCCTGAATGACGAGAGCCGCGCCGGCCTCGCCAAGCTCACGAAGAACGAGCGCTTCGCCTGGGACGCATATCGCCGGTTCATCTCGATGTTCGGCCGCATCGTGCTCGGCATCGAGCCAACAAAGTTCGAGCACGCGCTCGACGCGAAGAAGAAGTCCGCGCGCGTCGAGAGCGACGCCCAGCTCTCGCCGAAGCATCTCGAGGCACTGGTCGATGAGTACAAGACGATCGTCCGGAAGGAGACAGGCAAGCCGTTCCCGGCCGAGCCGAAGGACCAGCTGCGCCTCGCGATCGAGGCGGTGTTCGGCTCGTGGTTCGGCCAGCGCGCCAAGGATTACCGCAAGCAGTTCAAGATCTCGGACGACCTCGGGACCGCATGCAGCATCGTCACGATGGTCTTCGGGAACATGGGAGACGACTCGGGTACCGGCGTCGCGTTCACCCGCGACCCGAACACCGGGACGAAGGAGCTCTACGGCGAGTACCTGACGAACGCCCAGGGCGAAGACGTCGTGGCCGGAATCCGGACGCCGTCGAAGATCGCGCAGATGAAGAAGGACATGCCCGCGGCGTACGCGGAGTTCGACAAGATCGCCAAACGTCTCGAGAAGCACTACCGCGACGCGCAGGACCTCGAGTTCACGATCGAGCGCGGCAAGCTCTACATGCTTCAGACGCGATCCGCGAAGCGGACTGCGGCGGCGGCGATCAAGATCGCGACCGACATGGTGAAGGAGGGCCTCATTACCAAGGACGAGGCCATCCAGCGCGTCGAGCCGGCCCAGGTCGAGCAGCTTCTCCTGCCGCGCTTCGATCAGAAAGAGGTCGATAAAGCGCGCACCGCCGGCCGCTACCTCGCGAAGGGTCTCAATGCATCACCAGGCGCCGCGACGGGGCGCGCCGTGTTCGACGCCGACCGCGCCGTCGTGCTCAAGGGACAGAAGCAGCTCGTCGTCCTGGTGCGGCCCGAGACCAGCCCGGACGACTTTCACGGCATGGTCGCCGCGACCGGGATCCTCACCGCGCGTGGCGGTTCCACTTCGCATGCCGCCGTGGTGGCGCGCGGTCTCGGCCTGCCCTGTGTCGCCGGCGTCGCGGCGCTCGACATCGACCTGCAGAAACGCGAGATGCGCGTGGACGGCAAGGTCATCAAGGAAGGTGACGCGATCTCCATCGACGGGACGACCGGCGAGGTCTTCGCGGGCGAGCTTCCGACGATCGCCGCGAACTTCCGCGAGGAGAAGGACCTCATCGAGCTCCTCTCGTGGGCGGACAAGCGCCGCAAGCTCGGCGTGTGGGTGAACGCGGACACGCCGGGTGAGTGCCGCCTCGCGCGCGAGCTGGGTGCCGAGGGCGTGGGGCTCGCGCGCACCGAGCACATGTTCCGTGAGGCCGAGCGTCTCCCGATCGTGCAGGACATGATCCTCGCGAACGACACGGCCGGACGGAAGCGCGCCCTCGCGAAGCTCCTGCCGTTCCAGCAGGGCGACTTCCGCGAGATGTACGAGGCGATGGATGGGTTGCCCGTCGTGATCCGCCTGATCGATCCGCCGCTCCACGAGTTCCTGCGCGAATACGCGGACGTCGACGTCGACATTGCCGTGGCGAAGGCCACTGGACAGAACGGCGCGGCCCTCGCCGACAAAGAACGCATCTACCACCGGCTCGAGCAGCTGCACGAGGACAACCCGATGCTCGGTCTGCGCGGATGCCGGCTGCTCCTCGTCTATCCCGAGATCCTTGAGATGCAGATCCGCGCGATCCTCGGCGCGGCCATCGACTCGGCGGAGAAGGGCGTCAAGGCGAAGCCCGAGATCATGATGCCGCTCGTCGCGACGATGGGAGAGCTCGATCGACTCGAAGCGCATGTGACCGAGGTCGCGGAGACGGTGTTCAAGGAGCGCGGGAAGCGAGTCGACTACAAGTTCGGGACGATGATCGAGATCCCGCGCGCGTGCATCATCGCCGACCAGATCGCGACGAAGACGGAGTTCTTCTCGTTCGGCACGAACGATCTCACGCAGACCGTGCTCGGGATCTCGCGCGACGACGCGCAGAAGAGCTTCCTCACGCGCTACGTCGAGGAGAAGATCATCCCCGCCGACCCGTTCCAGGTACTCGACCGCGACGGCGTCGGAGCGATGATGCGGATGGCGGTCGAGCGCGGCCGCAAGACCAAGCCAAACTTGAAGATCGGTATCTGCGGCGAGCACGCCGGCGAGCCATCGTCGGTCGCGCTCTGTCACGAGCTCGGCCTCACGTACGTGTCGCCTTCGACGTACCGCGTGCCGGTCGCGCGCCTCGCCGCTGCGCAGGCCGCGCTGGCGCAGGGCGCAGCGCGCGACCGTTAGCCGCCCTGGGGCTGTAAAGCGCGTCCATTAGCCTTACGCGCAAGATGGCCACCCAGACGCGCGGCGAAGCCAAGCTCTCCCGAGCGCGCTCGGTGGCCGCCCTCCGTGTCCGCGAGCACACCGAGGAGCTCGAAAACGCGAATCTCGCCGAGCACGCGGCGCGCTCGGCGAATGCGCGCCGCGATAAGCCCGAGGAGCCGTCGCCGACGAGAGCCGCGTTCGCGGTCGACCGCGATCGGATCGTCCACAGCAAGGCATTCCGCCGCCTCAAGCACAAGACCCAGGTATTTCTCGCGCCGGTCGGCGATCACTACCGCACGCGCCTCACGCACACGCTCGAGGTCACGCAGATCGGCCGATCGATGGCGCGTGGCCTGCGCCTCAACGAGGACCTCGTCGAGGCAATGGCGATGGGGCACGACGTCGGTCACACGCCGTTCGGTCACATCGGAGAGGAGCTGCTCGGCAAGTTCCTGCCCGACGGCTTCCGGCACAACGAGCAAAGCGTGCGCATCGTCGAGAAGATCGAGAAGAACGGCGCGGGTCTGAACCTCACGAAAGAAGTCCGCGACGGGATCCTGAAACACAGCGCGCCGACCGAAGGCGGCGTCGAGACCACGGCCTGGGGCATACCCGAGACGCCCGAAGGTTGGGTCGTCCGTTACGCCGACAAGATCGCGTACCTCCACCACGACATCGACGACGCGATGCGCGCGGAGATCGTGCGCGAGGAGGACATCCCGCAGGAGATCCGCGCGTCGCTCGGCCGCGACCGCGCCGAGCGTCTCGACACGATGATCTTCGACGTCATCGTTACCTCCTATGGCAAGCGCGAAGTAACGATGAGCGACGAGGTTCTCGAGGCGACGAATGCCCTCCGCAAGTTCATGTTCGAGCACGTCTATCTCGCCGGTCCCGCCAAGACGGAGGACCGCAAGGCGCAGGGCGTTCTCTGGGAGCTGCTTCAGCACTTCGAAAAGAACTCCGACTTGCTCCCGCCCGAGCACCAGCGGATCGCCCAGCGCGACGGCGTGCGGCGCGCCGTCGCGGACTACGTGGCCGGGATGACGGACCGGTATGCCCTGGACACGTACGCCTCGATCTTCATCCCTTCCGGCTGGAGCCATTTGTAACGCGCGTCGAGGCTTAGCCGTGACATTTCTGGCACGAATTTGGCAGAGGTCCACGCCGTGGCGACGGATATGGGTGCGCCCATGAACGACGGGCACCTCGTCCAGTACTACGAGAAGGAAGGGTTCCTCTACGACCGGGTCACGGACTTCATGTCCGACGGCCTGCGCGGGACCGACTCCGCCGTTCTCATCGCCACGCGCGCGCACCGCGACGGTGTCGAGTCGCGGCTCCGCAGGAGAGGCGTCGACCTCAACGATCTGACCGCGGGCGGCCGCTATCACGCGCTGGACGCTCAGGACACGCTCTCGCGCTTCATGGTCGACGGCACGCCTGACCCCCAGCGCTTTGCGACAACGATCGGACCGGTCATCCGAACGGCCCGCAGCGGCGACCGTCGTGTCCTCGCATTCGGCGAGATGGTCGCCCTGCTCTGGGCGGAGGGAAACCGCGACGCCGCGCTTGGTCTCGAGGAGCTCTGGAACGAACTGGCGCGGCAGGAGAGCTTCGCCCTGCTTTGCGCTTATCCCATCTCTCATTTCGACGAGGCCGCGTATGCCAAGCCATTCGCTGACATCAACGCGGCGCATACCTGGGTCACGCCGGCGGAGAGCTACAGCATCGTCGAAGCGGACGAGCGCAACCGCGTCATCGCCACCCTGCAGCAAAAGGCCGCGGCGCTCGAAGCGGAGAGCGAGCAGCGCGCCGTCCTCGAGAATGCGCTGCGAACCAAGATCGACGAGCTCGCCGAGGTGGACCGTCGAAAGGATGAGTTCCTCGCGATGCTGGGGCACGAGCTCCGCAATCCGCTCGCGCCGGTGACGACCGCATTGCAGATCATGCGTATCCACGAGAACGAGCCGGGGCGAGTCGCGCGGTCGCGGGAGATCGTGGAGAGGCAGATCGAGCACATGACTCGCTTGATCGACGATCTTCTCGACGTCTCGCGTATCACGCGCGGGAAGATCGAGCTTCGCGAGCAGCCGCTGCTCCTGAGCGCCGTCATCGAGCGGGCGATCGAGAGCGCACGCCCGCTCATCGACGAGCGCGGCCACCGTGTCGCGCTCGATCTTCCGACAGAGCCGGTCACGTTCCTCGCCGATCCGGCCCGACTTGCCCAGGTGTTCGCGAACCTGTTGAACAACGCCGCGAAATACACCGACGTCGGCGGGCGGATCTGGCTGCGCGCTCGCGTCGAGGGAAGCGCGATCGTCGTTGGGGTCAAGGACGACGGTCCCGGCCTCACGAGGGAGCTACGAAAGCATGCGTTCGATCTCTTCATGCAGGGCCCGCAGACGCGCGCTCGCGCGCGCGGAGGCCTCGGGATCGGACTCACGCTCGTGCGTCGCCTCGTCGAGCTACACGGTGGTACGGTCGAAGCGTTGAGCGAAGGTCCGGGGAAAGGCACTGAGTTCGTCGTCCGCCTGCCGCTGCGTTTGCCGCCGGTGGCCGACGGCGCTCCGCCGATCGCCGCGATCGCCGCGGCGGGCCCGAGGCGCCGGATCCTCGTCGTGGACGACAACGTGGACGCGGCCGAGGCGCTCGGGGAGCTGCTCCGGGATTTCGGCCACGAGGTGGCGACCGCGCACGGCGGGCCGCAGGCGCTCGACAACGCTCGGCTGCATCGCCCGGAGATCGTCCTGCTCGACATCAGCATGCCCGAGATGGATGGGTACGAGGTCGCTAAGAAGATCCGCGGCGAGCTTGGCCTGGGCGACGCGCTCCTCATCGCGCTCACCGGCTACGGGGAGGACCGCCACCGCCGTCTCGCCCGCGAGGCCGGCTTCGATCAGCACATCACGAAGCCTGTCGATGCGTCGAAGCTCGAGGAGCTGCTGAAGCTTCAGCTCTAACTTGGCCTCAAGCCGGGCGCGATACTTGACTCGATGCCCGGAGATTTCGACACCGTCAAAGAGCGCGTGGACATTTCCCAGGTCGTCAGCGAGCACGGCGTCGTCCTCAAGAAGTCGGGCCGCGGGTTCACCGGGCTCTGTCCCTTCCATAACGAGAAGACGCCCTCGTTTCACGTCAACCCGGATACCCGGAGCTACAAGTGTTTCGGCTGCGGCCGTTCGGGGGACATCTTCACGATCCTCGAGGAGATCGACGGCTTGACGAAGGCCGAGGCGCTCAAGGTCCTCGCCGAGCGGGCCGGGGTCGAGCTGACGACCCGGCGCGACCCCGCCGAGCAGGAGCGCGAGAAGCGGCTCCTCGCCGCGAACGACACCGCGCATTTCTACTTCCGTCAGGCCCTCCGGGGCACCGAGCGAGGGAAGGAAATCGCCGGTTACCTGGCGGAGCGCGGCATCCTGCCGGAATCGATCGACAAGTTCGGCCTCGGGTACGCGCCCGACAGCTGGGATGGGCTCGTCGGCTACCTCCGAAAAAAGGGGTATTCCGACGACGAGGTCGTCGCGGCGGGCCTCGTCGGGCGGAACGACCGGGGCGTCTTCGACTGGTTCCGACACCGGCTGATCGTCCCCATCAAGGACGGGCGCGGGCGGATCATCGCGTTCGGCGGCCGGGCGATGCGCGCCGACCAGCGTGGGAAATACGTCAACTCCCAGGGGACGGTGCTCTTCAACAAGAGCGCCACCCTC
The DNA here is from genome assembly GCA_036570125.1 of Candidatus Limnocylindria bacterium. GTDB lineage: Bacteria > Chloroflexota > Limnocylindria > P2-11E > P2-11E > 3-1-20CM-2-70-9. The sequence continues at coordinate 2,466 of DATCPK010000074.1, read as the reverse complement.
TACGCGCTCGACGCCGCCCGAGCGGCGATCCGGAAGCAGAACGCCGCCGTGATCGTGGAGGGGTACTTCGACGCGATCGCGCTCCACCAGGCCGGTTTCGAGAACACCGTCGCCTCGATGGGAACTGCGCTGACCGAGGACCAGTACCACGTCCTCGATGCGATGCGCATCGAGCGCGCCATCGTCGCCTTCGACGGCGACGCGGCCGGGCAGAGCTCGGCCGAGCGGCGGGGGATCGACCTGGCGCAGCAGGTCCAGCGCGCCGTCCGGCGAGCAGGGCGCGGATCCGTGACCGCCCGCACCGGCCTATCGGTCTACGTCACCGTCCTTCCGACCGACACCGACCCCGACGTGCTCGCGCGGCGCGATCCGGACGGCCTTCGCGCGCTGATCGGGCAGGCCAAGCCGGTGCTCGAGTTCGTCCTCGATCGGATCGCCAAGCGCAGCGACCTGGAAAAGGCCGACGGCCGGCGGCGGTTCCTGGCCGAAGCCCTGCCGCTCGTCGCCGGCGAGCCGGACCCGCTGACCCGCGAGCTCTACCTGGGAACGCTTTCGTCATCGACCGGGCTCGACCAGGAGCAGCTTCGGCGCGAGGCCGCGGCCGCGCCGCCGCCGGCGCAGCGCCCGACGACAGCGGCCAATGAGACTGCGGCGAAACAAACGGCCCCTCTCGAGCGTTACCTAATGGCACTATTGATCCGATTTCCAGAAGAAGCAGCGCGCACCGAACTCGCCCCCGGCGACCTTGATGACCCCGACCACCGAGCGATCTTCGGAATGCTCAAAGCGGGGAAGCATCCGACTTCTGACCTGCCGGCTCACTTGGCCGCCAAAGCAGCGGCCGCTGGCGCATTTGCGCCGGAGCTCGAAGGCGAAGTCGACGTCGCTGAGGCGATCGAAATCGCCGCGCTGGCTCTTCGGGAACGAAACCTGCGGCGTCGTATGAAGGTTGCGCAAGGTCAGCTTGCGCGGGCGAACGGCGGCGACGCTGGTGCGGTGGACGGAGAGGTCGCTCAGCTGGCGGACGAGCTCGCAGAGCTCATGCACCGCCGGGAGCGACACACGGTCTTACACGCGGCGGACGCCGACGAGAGGAATGAATGAAGAGCAGCACCAAGGTCAAAGAAGCCACCACAGCCACAGCAGCGGCGCCTGAGCAGCGCGGGATCCACCCCGAGCACCGCGAGGCGGCCGAGCGCCTGATCGCGCGCGGACGGCAGCAGGGCTACGTCACGCAGGAAGACATCGTTCGGGCGATCCCGGACGCCGAGCCGGGAGAGGTCGAGGAGCTTCTCACGACCCTCGACGACAACAACGTCGAGATCCTCGAGGCCGAGCGCTCGCCCACGTGGGCGCAGGTCAAGGAAGAGGAAGAGGAGACCGAAGAGCTCCAGCGCGAGGACTCGATCGCATCGGTCCTGGCGTCGGACCTCATCAGCGTCGACGACCCGGTACGCATGTACCTCAAGGAGATCGGGAAGGTTCCTCTGCTCACGGCGGAGGAAGAGGTCAACCTCGCCAAGTCCATCGAGCTCGGCGAGCAGGCACTGGTGTCACCGGCACTGTCGGTGATCCACCTGTACGAGCTCGGTGTCGAAGTGAAGAAGCGCATGGCGCTCGGACGTCCGAAGGAATTCGTAGACGAGGCCACCCGCTTCACCAACAAGTCGCTCCGCTTCACGCTCGGTGATGAGGAAGGCGGCAAGGAGCTGCGTCGCGTCGCGAACCGGCTCCTCAAGCTTCGCGATCCACTGCAGGGCGAAGCGAACAGCAAAGAGATCAGCTACGAGGCGAAGGTGCTCATCGACGAGACCGTCGCCCTCATCGACGCCGCGCGCCGCGATCCCGAACGCCTCGCGTTCCGGATCCTGCCGCAGTACGCGAAGATCCACGGGCCGGCCGAAGGCGCGGAGCGTCTCGGCGAGCTCGTCATGCTCGGTGCCGAGCTACGCGACATTCTGGTGAAGCACCTCGACAAGCTCGCACAGCTCGACTCGGACGAGCAGCGCGCGCTGCGCCGTCTCGCCGACGAGCTCATCCAGAAGGGCGACGATGCGCGTCACAACCTGACCGAGGCGAACCTTCGTCTCGTCGTGTCGATCGCGAAGAAGTACATCGGCCGCGGCATGAGCTTCCTCGACCTGATCCAGGAAGGGAACATCGGTCTCATCCGCGCGGTCGAGAAGTTCGACTACCGCAAGGGCTACAAGTTCTCGACGTACGCGACGTGGTGGATCCGTCAGGCCATCACCCGCGCCATCGCGGACCAGGCGCGGACCATCCGCATCCCGGTCCACATGGTGGAGACGATCAACAAGCTCATCCGCGTGTCGCGTGGCCTGCTCCAGGAGCTTGGCCGCGAGCCGACCGCGGAAGAGATCGCTGAGCGCATGCTCATCACCGCGGACAAGGTCCGCGAGATCGTGAAGGTCTCGCAGGAGCCGGTCTCGCTCGAGACGCCGATCG
>DATCPK010000073.1:0-11727 GCA_036570125.1 Candidatus Limnocylindria bacterium | reverse complement strand
GCACATCGGAGGTCGGTCTCTTCTGGGCGCTCTTTCCGGATCGCTGGGGAAAGGGCTACGCGACCGAGGCCGCTCGCGCCATGGTGTCCTACGCCTTCGATGAGCTCGAGCTCGCGCGGATCGTGGCCACGACGGAAAACGACAACGCGCGGTCCATCGGGGTCATGAAGCGACTGGGCATGACGATCGAGCGCAACCCTTTATCGGAGCCTCACTGGTTCCAGACCGTCGGCGTTCTTATGAATCCGGCCGCGTAGTCGAGAGGGTCAGGCCTTCGGGGAGTCGCTCGCCTCCGAAGACAGGCCGAAGTCGGCAAAGCGCTTCTTCGTGAGCTGCTCGGCCTCATCCCACCACTTGGCAAGGCGCTCTTCCTGCTCGCGCAGGCGCTCGCCAAGCTGTTTTTCGAATTCGACGAGCTCTTCCATGAGCTGTCCGTGGAACCGTTCCTTCTCGTCCGCGAGCTGGCGCTCAGCGCGCTCGCGCTCGCCGGCCTTCCACTCCTCGATGCGCGAAAGCTCGGTATCGCGCTGCTCTTTGAGGGAGGCGACCATCGCATCGATACCGATGCCCAGCCGCGTTCGCTGGTCCGCCATCCAACGCTCGACGCGGTCGGAGGTCTGCTCGATCGCGCGCTGCAGCTCCTCGCTCGCGGCGGCGCGAAGCGGATCCTTCGAGCCGGCGGGCGCGGCGGCTTCGCTCGTGGCCTGCGCAGGGATCTCGATGGTCCCCGGAAGCTGCATCGGCCGGCCGTCATCGTTGGCGGGATCGAGCGGACTATCGGTGAGGGCGTCTTCGAAGGCGGGACGCAGCGGGACCTCTGAACGGGGTCCAAGTCGCAAACGAAGCGGGGTCGGGTCGGGCTCGGGCATCCAGCTCATCTACTCGCCTCCGGCGTGCTACGAAAAGGGTCCTACTCCGAGCCAGTACTTCCAATAGGCCGAATGGGGGAAATTTCGCCTCGGCGTTAGTGGGCGGCGATGAACCGAATGCTGATCATCGTGCGGCAGCGCGGGCAGCTGAGCGTCGCGAGCGAGGACTCGGTCTGCCCGAGAGCTGGAACGAATCGGAGACCGTCGGCCTCGGCAACGCTGCGCTTGCACTCCGGGCAACGGAGCTCGCCGCGGTCCAGCTCGGCGTGGGTCGCCTGAAGGTCGGCGAAGCCGATGCGCTTCTTTCTTCCCACCTAGCTCTGCCCCCTTACCGGTCTGCGTGAACTCGAGCTCGATCCTGATCTCGATGCCCAACGTCGAGTGTGCGCCATCCTGCGCCCGGGTGCCGTCGGCGTTCCGGCGTTCGCGATCGCAGCTGCGGCTGCCGGCGGAGTGGTGAGCCGCTCGCGGCGGAAGGCCACCTTGGCGAGGCGGCGGATGTCTTCGAAGTCCTTGCGCTGGGTCTCGTTCACGAAGGTGTAGGCGACGCCGCGCTGACCCGCCCGCCCGGTCCTGCCGACGCGGTGGACGTATGTGTCGGCGTTCTCGGGAAGGTCGTAGTTCACGACATGGCCGATGTCGTCGACGTGGATGCCGCGCGCCGCGAGGTTGGTCGCGACGAGCGTCGGGAAGGTTCCGCGACGGAAGCCCTCGAGCACGCGCTCGCGCTCGCGCTGGCCGATGTTGCCGTGCAGAGCGCGAGCCGGCCGACCGAGTCGACCGAGTGCCTTCACGAGCTTGTCGGCGCCGTACTTCGTCCGACGGAACACGAGCGTGCGCTCCACGCCCTCACGGCCGAGCAGCTCGTGGAGCGCTCCGACCTTGTCCGCCTCGCGCACTTCGATCCAGGCCTGGTCGATGGCGTCGACGGTCGGCGTTTCGGGTCGCACCGCGACGGTGGCGGGGTTCTTCGTGTAACGCTGCGCGATCGCCTTGACGTCCGCGGTGAGCGTCGCTGAGAACAGCGCCGTCTGGCGCGAGTCCGGGATGAGCTTGACGATCCTCGCGACGTCGGGCGCGAATCCGAGATCGAGCAGGCGGTCCGCCTCGTCGAGGATCAGCACGCGAACCTTCGAAAGATCGCAGGTGCGGCGCGCCACAAGGTCGAGCAGGCGGCCGGGTGTCGCCACGGCGACGTGCGCGCCACGGCGGAGGGCAAGCTCCTGATCGCGGTAGCCGACGCCGCCGTAGAGGGCGACGATCCGCGCGTTGCGGTGACGTCCTAGCGCTTCGAACTCGGCGGCGACCTGCGCGCAGAGCTCGCGCGTCGGGACGATGACAAGCGCGATGGGCGCCGTCGCCCGGCCCTCGATCCGCTCGAGGATCGGGAGTGCGAAGGCGCCGGTCTTCCCGGTGCCGGTCTGCGCCTGCGCGAAGAGATCGCGTCCGGCGCGAAGATGAGGGATCGAGAGATCCTGGATCGGAGTGAGGGCCGTCCACCCGAGGTCACCCGTGGCGCGATCAAGGTCTGGAGCAAGTGTGATCAAGTAAGCGAGGTCCTTCCAGGGGCTAGAAAAAACGGGCCGCGTAATGCGGCCCGGCACATATCTCTTCTGGGGCCCGATTGAGTTGTCATAAGCATACCGGTCCGATCGCGAAAGGCCGCATCTGCCCCTCGTAATAGGGCACTTTGGTTGTACGCTGATATCTACGCGGGCCGCTTGACGGCCAGAAAGGCGGCCCGCATGAGATCAGGTGGTTTTCCCTGCCGGTACGCCGGATGCCGCGAGTGTTTCGTGGTGAGCACGCAAGGCTCGATGCCGGCTCTCACCGCCGCAAGCCTTCTCCGCACCCAGCATGAAGTCACCGTTCACAACTACCAGCACATCAAGCTCGAAGAGCACCCCCGCGGTCTTCAGACCGCTGTCCGTTTCGTCCCCAAGCGCACCACCACCTAGGGCCTGGTTGCTCGACCGGCAGGCGGCTTCGCCGTCGGTCTCCAGACTGCTGGCACAACGCGTGCGCCGTGCCGCATCATGCGAAGCGGGTTGCTTCATCGTCCGTTCCTCACCGCGCGAGCACTCGCTCTCGCGACCGTAGCGCTCGTCGCCTGCACCGCCTCGACGCCTCAGGCGACACCGACCGGCAGTGAGCAAGCGCAGGGCTCGCCGGTCCCCACCGCAACGCCCATCCCACCACTCAAACCCGCGCGCTCGGTCAGCCAGGTGGGCTCCGGGGTGGCGGCCAGCGGTGACTTCAGAGGCAACGGCAAGTCTCAAATCGCACTGGTCGAGCCCGGTGCCGGCGACGCCAGCCTTCAGATCGCGGTGCGCGAGCCGAGCGCCGACGGGGACTCCTTTACCGAGTCGGTGTGGCTGACGAGCGGGCCGAACACGTTCCGCCTCAACCGAGCGAAGTTCGCGGTCGCCGACGTGACCGCCGACGGCAAGGATGACCTGATCGCGCTGTACGACGAGAGCGAGTTCAAGTCGGGCCTGCTCGTCTTCCGTTCGAGCGGCTCGAGCTTCATGCCCGCCGAGAAGTGGTGGGACGGCGAGAACTACATCTGGAACCGGGCGCGGGCGATCGTCGGCGGCAACTTCGGTGGCAATGGCCACGACGGCGTGATGGTCGCGTACCAGAACGACAACTTCGACATGCGCATCCACTACTTCGAGTCGACAGGTTCTGCATTCACGTTCGGTGGTACTCAGGGCGCGTACGACTCCGGGCCGGCGAAGTTCGATCTGTCGCTCGCGCGTTTTGCGGTCGGTCACTTCACGCGCAGCGGAGGCGCTCAGCAGATCGCGGCGCTCTACCAGGCACCGAACGCCAAGGTGCGGATGTTGGTCTTCGATCCCAACCCCACGGGTCTTGCCCTGATCGACAACGTCTACGCAACGAATGAGGGCGAGTACGACCTGAGCCGCGCGTCCATCAACGCGGGCGATGTGACGGGTGACGGCAAGGACGATCTCGTCGCTGTGTACGGCGACGCGGACGGGAGCGCGAAGGTGCAGGTCTTCGACTCCGGCAGCTCGTTCAAGCCGGCCAACGGCTTCGGGGGCTGGGCCTCGCTGCCCGCGGGCTCCTCGTGTGCCGGAGCCACGGCCGTGCTGTTCGGCGATTGGAACGGAGACCGCAGGGTGGACGCGGCCGCGATCGCACCGGCCGACGGCGTTCTTGTCCACAGCAACCTTCTCCGCAATATGGGCGGCGGGTTCAAGGCGACGTCCACGTCCGAAGAGACGGTCTGCCCCCGCTGGCCGCTCACCGGAATGCCGCTCGCCGGCGGCTCAGCCTCGAAGCGCCCGCTGTACGTGAAGATCGACAACAACCCGCACGCTCGTCCGCACTACGGGATCACCAAAGCCGATCAGGTCTACGAGTGGCTCGTCGAAGGGCTCACAACCCGCCTCGCCGCGGTCTTCCAATCGAAGGATCCCGACCAGATCGGCTCGGTCCGTAGCGCGCGCATGACCGACACGCCGATCATCCCGAGCCTCAACGCGGCGTTCGTCTATTCGGGCGGCGGTCCCGAGGAGCTCATGAAGCTGCACTACGACGCCGCGGTCGTGGATCGGTACCTCGATCTCGCGCCCGGGTACGGGTGGGGTTATCGCGTGGGCTTCCGCGACGCCCCGTACAACTACTTCACGACGTATCGCAATCTGCAGGACGCGCTCGCGGGAGCGCCGGACGGTGACCAGCCCGTGAGCATCCCGTCTTGGAACTTCCTTCCACCGACGGTGACCGATCCGCTCGCGGGTGGCATGGCCGGCAGCGTCGACGCGAGCTCGATCACGATCCCGTACCGCGCGCTCTTCACGGTCGGCTACAGATACGACCCGGCTTCGCGCACCTACGCACGCTTCGATGACGGTGTGCATGAAGTCGACGGCGCGACTGGCGAAGCGGTCGCGGCGAAGAACATCGTCGTCATCCAGACGGAGGTCCACTTCACCACCGACTTCGGGCTGGACCCGGCCGGAAACCCGAAGCTCGACATGACCCTGGTCGGGACGGGCAATGGATCGATCTTCCGCGATGGCAAGCGACAGGACGTCACCTGGACCAGACCCGACATCTTCGACGTCTTCACGCTCCGGAACGCGAGCGGTGAAGCGGTCCGCCTCGATCCCGGTCAGACCTGGATCCACATCGTGCCCGCCGACTGGACGATCCCGAGCCAATAGCGAGCGCGCCCTCGTTGCGAGTCGGCTGCGGTCTGCGGGCGTGAACAGCGCCGGGGTCTTCTTCGCTCGGCCCCTCGTGGGATCGCAATGGACCGCGAGCTAGGGGCAGCTCGCTCAGAAGACCCCGACGCTGTTCAACTTGCGGCCCGTGCGACTCGCAACGCGACCTCGCTCACCATTCCCAATGTTGGCGTTTGACGAAGATCGCCCATCCCGCGATGAACCAGAGAGCGATCGGCACCAGCGCTCCGGCTGTCGTGAGGACGCCGAGCCCCAGCAGTGCGCTTCGGTCATTCCCCGTGTAGCCGGCCGCCTCCGCGAGCATCTCGATCCCATCGAAGAGCGCGAGAAGACCGAGCCCGAGCGTGAAGATCGAGATGACGGCGAAGAGGATCAGGCGCCGGACGAACATCACAAAAGAATCGTCGCACGGGGCGACGGCTTTCGCCGCCGCCCCGTGCGCGTGCTCTACGGGATCGCGAGGATCGCGATGACCTGTTCCTGGTGATGCGCACCGTTCGTTCCGTCGTTGAATGTGGTCACCGACGTCGTGAATGTCTTGCCGGAAGCTGAGACGTTCCCGAAGTAATCGCCGATGAACGTGCTGAGGCACGTCGGGCACGAGGTGTGCGGCGCCGATAGCTGTGGATCCCAGGTGTGGGCCGTGAGCCGGATGTTGTGCCCTTTCGGAGCGAGCGTCGGCGTGTAGTACTGGATGCTGGCGTTGACGCAGTAGTTGCCGGCGCCGTAGGGCGGCAGCGTCCCGCTGTAGTTGGGGTTCACCGTATCCAGCGCGATGCCGGCGGCCTGCGCCTCGGCCGTGCCGGCGGCGGGGCACAAAAGGCGCCGGTCGTAGAACGCGACGCTCACCGTGCCGTTCGCAGCGACGTCCAGATTCGGCTGGAACTCGTCGACCGGATGGGCGTTGTCATTCACCTGTATCGGCGAGGTCCAGGTCGCGCCATCGTCGTACGACGCCGAGAGAAGGATGTTGTCGACTCCGGCGCTGTAATCCTCCCAGCTCACGTAGAGCGGGTAGTGGCCGCGCACGCGCTGCATGCCGACTCCGAATGTTTCCTCGATGCCATCACGCAGCGTTGTGTTCGCGTAGGTGAGAGGCGGTGGCGTGACGCCGTCGATGATTCGTGAGCTTTTCCACGTGAGCCCGCCGTCCGTGGATTTGTCGAGGAAGATCACGACGCAGCAGTAGCCCTGCTTGGGTTGGAACGTGACGAGTGTCGTGTAGACCGCGCCGTCGGGGGTCACGTGTGGCAGGAGGTAGGTCGCGCCCTGCGGAGTGCCCGAAACTTCGGGCAACGAGATCGGGGCCGACCAATCGCTGTGCGTGCCGTCAGCGTGGGCCTGCGCGATCGCGACGTAGGGGTGGGGCGTGCAGCAGCCGGTGAAAACGACCCACATCGCGTAGATCCGATCCACGAACGGGCTCGAGGGATTCGTGTCGATGGTGATCCACTGCTTGTCCGGCTCGCGGCCCTTGCTGTCGTAGGGAGCGACGATGTCCGGATGGCCATTGCGCGTCGTCAACCAGTCGTTCGCGCCGGCCGCGCCGTGGCGGCGGACCGAGACCGTGATCGCTTCCGCGGGCTGCGAAGGATTCGGCTCGCGGTTCGGGTTCGTCTGGAAGTTGTGCGAATCGTTGTCGTAGAAGAACTGGTAGGGAAGGACGAGCGAGTAGAAGTTGCCGAAGCGGTCGAACGCGCCCACCGGATCGGTGTTGTCGGTCCAGCCCTCGTATCCGGGGACGTGTCCCTGCACCGGCCAGGTGGCTCCGCCGTCCATCGACTCGTAGAACCCGAGGAGGTGGTTGTACCCCTCCGCGCTCACGAACCACTTGGATTGGCCGATGAGGTGATTGGGATTCGTGGGGTCGACTCGGATGTCCGATTCGGAGTGATCCTTGACGAGCATCGCCGTCGCGGCCGGGTAGCCGGGGTTGCTTCCGACCTGGGTCGCGTATGGACCCGGCTTCTCGCCGGTGTTGGCGGCGCCGCCGCACGGCGTCATGCCGCTGTAGGCATTCGCAGGCGCGAGGCTCGTGAAGAAGGGAACCTCGGGCGTGTAGCAACTGGTGCGCTGCGTGGTCGCAAGGACGTTGGTCACGCCGTAGTCCGTGACGCTTCGCGCGTACTGGCGATCGGTCTGGAGACCTTGTGGGACGTTTCCCACACCGGTGTTCGCGGTACTCGCCGGCACGGCGGCCAGGAAAACGATGGCAGCGATCGCGAGGGTCACGAGCGTAGAGCGCCGGAGCATCAGATCCTCCCCAAATGTGGAGCTCGTTAGCGCCTCATCCCCGGCCGCATCGTACCGCCGCAACGTGGACGAAGCAGTTTCGCGAGTGGGCGAAAGCCGTAGCCTTTGAGCGTGCGCGTTCGTCGGCGAGCCGCGGCGATCGCGTTCGTCGGGCTCGTACTTCTCGGGCTGCCGACGGGGATGCTCGGCATCGCCTGGCCGTCGATGCGCGTGTCGCTCGATGCGCCATTTGTCGGTCTCGGCCTCCTCGTCGCGGCGATGACCGTCGCGCAGTTCGCCGCAAGCGCCGCGAGCGGCCTACTCCGCGAGCGTCTCGGGACGATCGCCCTGCTTCTCGTCTCCGTCGCCGCGGCGGCCGGCGGTCTCGCGATCTTCGCGATCGCCAGCGGCTGGTGGGCGACGATCCTCGCGTCGGCCGTGCTCGGCTGCGGCGTCGGGCTTCTCGACGCGGCGGTGAATACCGAAGCGGCGCTTCGCGGCGACGTCCGTTTCATGGGCGCGCTTCACGGAGCGTGGGCCATCGGGGCTTCGCTCGGTCCACCCCTCGTCGGGGCGATGCTCGTCGCGAGCGACTCGTGGCGCCCGGCATATGTCGCGGCCGCCGTGGCGTTCGTTCTGCTTGGCATCGCGACCTACGCGGTCCGGTCGGATCTCGGCGATGCGCCCGAGCTCGAGTCGGAGCCGAGCGGCGAGCGAAGCGTCGGCCGGACCGTGGTCCTCGGCTGTGCGCTGATGTTCGTGTACGTGGGTGTGGAGCTCGGCGCCGGACAGTGGACGTACACGCGCTTCACCGTGGACGGCGCGCTCAGCGATGGGCTGGCCGGGCTCGCGGTCTTCTTGTACTGGTCGGCTCTCGCTGCGGGCCGCATCGCGCTCGCTCTATTCGGCGACCGCGTCGCGCCGGCGCGTTTGTTCGACCTGAGCGTGTTCGGGGCGCTCGCAAGCGCAATCGGTTTCTCGGTCCTGCCTCCGCCAGTTGCGGCCTTGCTGGCCCTGCCATGCCTCGGCGCGGCGCTCTCCGTCTTCGTTCCCGTCCTTCTCTATCTCACGCCGCGACGGATCGGCAGCGCCGCCGCGCCGCGGGCGATCGGCTATCAGGTTGCCGCCGGCATGATCGGGGGCGCTTCGCTGCCCGCGCTGGTCGGCGTGCTCATGCAGTCGATCGACGTGGCGGTCCTTGGCCCCTGCCTCGTCGCGATGGCAGCGGTCCTGACGGGACTGCACGTCGCGTCGTCGCGATCGCTCGGCTCGCTGACCTACGCCCGCCAGCTCTTCAGGTAGAGCGACTCCGCGATCCCAGGACGCACGAAAACCGGCGAGGTCGCCGACGTGCGCGTTCAGCATGGAGGTGCACGAACGAGGCCGCTACGACGGAGTTTCGGGCGTGATCAATCGCGACGGGCGGCCCCTGCCTGCTCGATCGTGGAACGCGCCCGCGCGATCCGCGCACGCGCCGCATCGATCGTGTCGAGCCGCGCGAACAGCACATCGCGAAGACGCTGCTCGAGCTCGCGTGACAGATCGGCGCGCAAGCGACGGGCCCATCGTCGCCCCAGCAAGCCCGCATGCGCGCCGAGGAGACGCGCGAGCAGGAAGCCGGCGAGGAGCAGGGCCGCGAGCACGACGAGCGGTGTGGGGATCGGGCCGAGGACCCCAATGTCGATGCTTGCGAACGGCGCATGCAGAAGGAACACCGCCGCTATCCACAGGCCGGCGAAGAGCAGGCCCGCCGTCACGACGTATTGGAGCGCGCCGATCACGGACCACACGATGCTCGTCGGCGCGCGCACATCGGCTGTCCGCGTAGCGACGGCCGCATCGATAGCGGATGTGACCCGCGTGCGAAGCGCCTCGGCATCGATGAGGGATGCGATCGCGCCGCGCGCCGCGGACGGCACGCGCGGCAGCAGGTCTCCCACGAGGATTCGTATCGGCTCGGACGCGCGGGCGAGCGTGCCGCGCTCGCGCCAGCGGCGGAGGTACCCCTCCGGATCCGCGACCACCCGATCTCGACCCGTCGCGCGATAGATAAAGGTGGTGATGAGCCCGAACGGACCGGCTCCGCGTGGCCGCGCCGCGAGTCGTGTCGCGGCGACGGCTTGCCGCTCGAGTCCGGCGAGGTCGATGATGGCGGCCGATTCACGCGTGACGTCGGCGAGCACCTGCGCGCGCTGCTCGGCGGTGAGGAGCGGGCTCGCGTCGTCGAGGACGCCGGCCCGCGTCGCAAGGTCGAGCGACGCGTCCTGCAGCTCGGCGGCGATCCGCTCCGCGATGACGCGCTTTGCCTCGACCCCGTCGACGATCCAGTCGCGCAGCTCGCGGGTGTCGCCACCGCGGGTCGCGCTCGTGACCGCGACGGCGACGTTGTCGATGCCCTCTGCGCGGAGGCTGGCAGCGAGATGCTCGCGAAGACGCTCGGCGTCCGCCCCGATCCGGTCGGCCTTGTTGAGCACGACGAGCTGCCGCGCGAGGCGCGGTGCCCACCGCCGCAGATATTCGTCGTGGAGGATCGCGTCGCGGTATTTCTCGGGGTCCGCGACCCAGACGACGGCGTCGACGCGGGGGAGGAGCTCGTCGACCCGTGCGCGATTCTCGGGTGTCGTCGAGTCGACATCGGGCAGATCGAGGATGGCGACGTCGGCGAACGCGCTGTCGCTGTGGTCGCGCACCTCGCGGACGTCGAGCCACCCGAGGAGGGGAGCGGTCTCCTCTCGCGCGCTCTTGGCGACCCACGCGACGGGCGTCCCGGTCGTCGGACGGCGTGCGCTCGCCGCGCTGACGTCGGCACCCGCGAGAGCGTTCAGCAGGCTCGACTTCCCGACGCCGGTCCCGCCGACCAGGGCGAGCACGTACGCGGATCCTTCGAACCCGAGTCGCTCCCGGGCGTCGTCCTGGACGCGGCGCGCGCGCGACGTGTCCAGACCGAGCGCAGCCGCGGCGTCGATCGCATCGTCGATAGCCGAAAGACTCGCGGAGAGCGTCACGCGGGGAGCCGCGCCATCGATGACTTGAGCTCATCGGCAAGTGCGCGGAGCTCGACGGGATCCGCCGCGAGGCGGTTGTAACGCATCCGCTCTTTCGCGAACTCGTCGGAGAGCAGCGTCTCGAGGCGATCGCGCGCGTTCGCGATCATCTCGCGCATCGCGGCTTCGCCGAAGATCGCCTGCAGGAGCTTCTGGTTCAGGAACCCGGTCGCGGCAACGATGCCGAGCTCGGTGCCGGTCACGCCCGCCGTGGCCGCGAACACGCCGACCATCGCGGCGATCGCGAGCGCGTTGACACCGAGCGAGACACCGAACGCGAGGTCGCGCTTGCCCGCACCGCGAGCCTGCACGTCGGTCGCGATGCTTCCGACCCACTCGTGGAGACGCGGCTGGATGCGCGCCGCGAGGTCCGGCGACGCAGACCAGAGTGCGGGGTCGCGCGCGAGCAGAGCCGCGGGACCCTCGCGGCTGGCCCATTCGCTCGCCACCCGGCGGCCGGCTTCTGTCGCTCGCGAGACCGCGACAGCGACCACGTCGCTCGTCACCTCTTTCTCGACGACGCCGACCGGAGCCTCGGGCATCCCGCGGAAGGCCGCGACGATCGTGCCGCGTATCCGGCCCAGACCGCGCGAGAAGAACCGCGTGATCTGATCGGCTTTGACGTACGACTCCCAGTGCCGGAGCACCTCGGTGCGGAGGAATGTCCCCCCGCGAAGCTCCTCGTACAACGCGGCGAGCTCGGCCTCGTATGCCTTCGCCGAGATCGCGCGAAGCGCCTCACCTTCGGCGGCCGCGTGCTCGACGTCGTCCGCGACGCTCGAGATGAGTGGACCGAGTCCGGCGAGCGCGCCTTCGAGAGCGCGTCGCGCGAGCGCGAGCCGCCGCTCGCGGTCCCGTGCGAGCTCGTCGACGCGCTGGAGCACAGGCGCCGCGGCCTCGGCCTCGAGGCGCTCGCCTGACGGGTCGAGTCGGCCTTCGGCGACCCCGACGATCTGAACGCGCGCATCGTCGATCCCTCGCAGCGCCGTGTCCTTCAGAACGCGGCGGAGGTCCTCGAGCACGACGCGCTGCTCCGACTCGTCGGGCGGCATGCGGTTCACCACGATGAGCAGGGGAAGCCCGCGCGCGGCGATCCGCTGCACGACATCGAAGGGCACCTTGTCGGCATAACGCGTCGCCGAGGTGACGAAGATGCCCAGGTCGGCCGCCTCGACGAGGGCGTCGGCGATGATTCGATTGGCGCGCTCGACGGAATCGAGGTCTGGCGCGTCGACGATCGCGAGGCCGGCCGACGCCGTCGCGGCCGGCGCGCGCAGGATCTGTCCGGAGCCGATGCCCGACAGGGCGCCCTTGCGCAGCGTCGCGGCGTCGGCGTCTGTGGCGAGGAGGACGGCCTCGCGCGTG
>DATCPK010000072.1:0-10009 GCA_036570125.1 Candidatus Limnocylindria bacterium | reverse complement strand
GCGGCCGCGCGTGATCGCGGCGACGGGCAGCACACGGGCTGCGTCCGCGACTCGGGCGCGCGTGATGAGCTCGGCGACGAGTCCCGGAGAATCGATCGCGGGCTCGGTGTTCGGCATCGCGCACACCGTGGTGAATCCGCCCCGAAGAGCGGCCCTCGCTCCGGTCGCGATCGTCTCCGAATCCTCGAACCCGGGCTCGCGCAGATGGGCGTGCAGATCGATGAACCCCGGCACCACGAGGTAGCCCTTCGCTTCGAGCGCGCGCCGATCGAGGCTCATGCGCTTGCCTCGAGGGGTGCGGTAGCCGCGAGCAGGTAGAGGAGCGCCATCCGCACGGCTACACCATTGGTGACCTGCTTCTCGATGAGCGAACGGTTTCCGTGGGCGACGGCCGCGTCGATCTCGACCCCTTCATTCATCGGACCCGGATGCATGACCGGCGCGCCCGGCCGCATCCGCGCGACGCGGTCGGCGGTGAGACCCCACACCCGCGAGTACTCGCGCAGTGATGGCAGCAATCCCGACTCCTGGCGTTCGCGCTGAAGCCGCAGCGCGATCACGGCGTCCGCGTCCGTCAGCGCTTTGTCGAGATCGGAGTCGTACGTCACGCCCGGCGGCAGCTGCCCGCAGCGCCACGCGGTCGGGATGAGGGTCGGCGGACCGGAGAGGGTGATCCGGGCGCCGAGCGGGATGAAGGTGTTGATGTCGGAACGCGCGACGCGACTGTGCAGCACGTCGCCCACCACGACGATGCGTTTCCCATCGAGATCGCCGAGGGCATCGCGGAGCGTGTACGCGTCGAGCAGGCCCTGGGTCGGGTGGGCATGCCATCCATCGCCTGCGTTGATCACGGCCGCATCGGTCCGCTCGGCGACGAAGTACGGAGCACCGGATGAGGCATGCCGCATCACGACGACGTCGCCACCGAGCGCCTGCAGGGTGCGAACGGTGTCGTACAACGACTCGCCCTTCTCGACCGACGATCCGCTCGCGGTGATGTTCGTGACATCCGCCGAGAGGGCTTTCGCCGCGAGTTCGAACGAGACGCGTGTGCGCGTTGATGCCTCTGCGAAGAAGAGGATGACCGTGCGTCCGCGAAGCGGCGGCGCGCGACGGATCGGACGCTGAAGGATCTCGATCATCGCTCGCGTTTGATCGAGGACGGTCACGATCTCGTCGCGCGACCAGTCATCGGTGTCGAGGACGTGACGGCGGCTCCACTTCATGCGGGCACCCTCGTGACGACCTCGACCTCATCGCGGCCGTCGACCTCAGCGAGATGCACTCGGACGTCGTCGGCGGCGGCGGTCGGCACGTTCTTGCCGACGAAGTCGGCCCGGATCGGAAGCTCGCGATGTCCCCGGTCGACGAGGACCGCGAGGCGGATCGCGCGAGGGCGCCCGTAGTCGACGAGCGCGTCCATTGCCGCGCGGATCGTGCGGCCGGTGAAGAGCACATCGTCGACGAGGACGACGACGCGCCCGTCGACCGAGAACGGGATCTCCGATTCGCGCACGATCGGCGCGTACCCGATGCGCGTCAGATCGTCGCGGTAGAGCGTGATGTCGATCGCACCGAGCGGGACGTCCACACCCTCGTTGGCCCGGATGGCCGTCTGGATGCGAGCCGCGAGCGCATCGCCGCGCGCGCGAATACCAACGATCGCGAGAAGGGAGAGATCGCGATCACGCTCGACGATCTCGTGCGCGATCCGCGTGATGGCTCGGCGGACATCGTCCGCCGCGAGTAGCGTGGTCGTCTGGCGCTCCTTCCCGGCCTCACAGGACCGGTCGTTAAAGGTGGTGGCGTTGTTCGGAGTATAGGTTTGATGAGACCGCGTTGCGCTGGGTTGGCACGGTTCCGGCGGTAGCGTAGGTCGCCGTGCGAATCCTCCTCGCGATCCTCTCTGTGCTGCTGTTCGGTGTGGTCGCCGTGACCGTGTCCGGTTCGGCGCCCCTCGCCGCGGGTCCAGTTCCCGCGCCGCACTACACGCCCATGCCCGCGGTCACGACGACGCCACCCGACGTCGGCGAGCGCGCGGCGCGCACCTACACCCGGCTCTGGGGCATGTTCGCGTTGCCCATCGAGGGCGGTGAGATCCCCACTGACCTCGAGTTACTGCCAGGCGCCCCGCGCGACTATCGGGCCGGCATCCACGAAGGGATCGACTTCCCTGCTCCGAACGAGACGCCGGTGCTCGCCGCTGCCGCAGGAACCGTGGTGCGCGTCGATGTGAGCTTTCTCGATTGGAACCGCGAGCAGCAGGAGATCGCGCTCTACGAGGCGGTCACCCTCGGGTACACGCCCGCGGCAACGCTCGACCGGATACGCGGCCGCCAGGTGTGGATCGACCACGGCAAAGGCGTGATCACCCGCTACGCGCACCTCTCAGCGGTCGAGTCGCTCGTCGTTGGACAGAAGATCGAAGCGGGCGCGCTTATCGGCCAGGTCGGAAGCTCAGGCTATCCACAGGGTGGGCCGCACCTTCACCTCGAAGTGCGGGTCGGCGACGACTTCTACGGAGACGGCTTGAGCGGCGACGAGCTAGTACGCGCGGTGTCCCGGCTCTTCGGCTAGCGCAGGCCGGTGCGACGGGCGCGGAGGGCGGCTTCGAGAACGACCTCGACCGACTCCGATGCGAGGGGTGCCGGCAGCGTCCGAAAGACGCCGATCTCGGCGACCTTGTCCTTCTCGGGAGCGTCGTACCACCACGAGAGGTGGCTGACCTCGCACATGTAGACGTACGCGGTCGTGCTCTTCGGGCTCTGGTAACGGATGGCGCCGAGGAGGTCCAAGCGCGGCGGAACGATACGCGCGGAGTCCCAGAGCTCGCGCTTTGCGACCTCGAGGATCGTCTCGCCCGCCTTCCGCCCGCTCGTTGGAAAATGCCAACCGGCAGCGTCTGCCTTGCGGATCCACACCGTCAGCTCGCCGTAGAACGGGATGATCATCGCGAGCTGCGCCGACGCGGGTGGGTACTCGCGGAAGGTGTTGTCACGTCTGGAAACGAATGAGTGTTCGGCCACTTTGTCGCACACTATGCAAGGGACAAAGCGAGCGTCAATAGCGCGAAGGGCTCTGATTCCTTCTAGACGCGGAGCAATTCGGCCAGACGGAAGGGATCGGCTGCTACGACGCTCGCGGCGTACAGCTCCATGCCGCCGATGTCGCTTGTGTGGTTCGCGGGGTCACCGCGGTCCACGAGGCGGGCGTGCGGCGGGAAACGACGCCAATCGTTACCGTCCGGATTCAGCGGCGGGAGCAGCAGCGCGAGGTTGTAGGCGACGACGCCCTGTTTCCGATATGCCGAAATGACACCGGCGATCCCCGCTGCGAGGGATGTTTCATCTTCGCCAGGCCGCCCGAGGATGACGACCTCGCTCTCCTTGATGGGAGCGAGCGCCGCGAAAACGCGTGCGCCGTCGCGCTCGTGCCCGAGACCGAGGGCATCGTGGACGAGCCAGAGATCGTCGAAGTAGTCGCGTCCGTACTGCTCGTCGTACTCGAGAGAGCGACGGCGAAGCATCTCGACCCGGGGGTAGTGCATGCCTCGCGTCGCGGTCATCTGCATGTGACCGTGGACGATCGAACCGCCCGCGCGCCAGAGGCAGTTCCAGATCAGGAAGTAGTACTTCGAGCTCGGATCCTCCTCGTTCGCCGCGAGCGCCCAGCGGCGCGCCGTGACGAGCCGGTCGCGAATGATGTCCGCGTCCATCGGCGCGAGCGGGTCGTGCTCGTCGAACACCAGGACACCGTGATACCCGTCGTACTTGGCCACGTTCGAGGCGGTCATGCCGTGCGCTCCCTTGATGCGACCGAACGTGTCGGCCGGCGTTCCCGTCTCGGGGTGGCAGAAAGGATCGTTGCGAGACCGCTCGATCGTCTCGCGCACCTCGTTGGCGCCCTTCACTTCGACGGGCCGGCGCGCGCGAAGGTCGTTGAAGAGCGCGCCCTCGAGCATGACTAGGTTGGTGACCCGAACGATCTTCTGAGCGGTCACGGCCTCGACCGAGCCGAACTGCTTGACGATCCAATCGCGCATCTCGGGCGGCGCCTCGAGCTTCCCCACCGTCGACGACACATCGAAGATGCGCTCGGCGGCGGCCCGCGCTTCCGGCGGAAGGGCCGCGATCCGCTCTTCGAGCTCGGCGATCGAGGGCCGCGTTTCGGTCTTCATGCGGCGCGGCGGGCCTTCGCCGCGGCGGCGTACATCTCGACGTACCTCTTCGCGGATGCGGACCACGAGTGGTCTTCGCGCATCGCGCGGGTTCGGAGCTGCCGCCAGGGATCTCCGTTGGCCTTGTATCGGTGCAGGGCACGGCCGATCGCATCGGAGAACGCGGCGGCCTCGTATTTGGTGAACGAGAAGCCGTTGCCTTTCGGATCCGCGTCTACGTCTCGGACCGTGGTCGCGAGACCGCCGACGGCCCGCACCACCGGGATCGTCCCGTACCGCAGCGAGATCAGCTGGCCGAGGCCGCACGGCTCGAACCGTGAGGGCATGAGGAACAGGTCGGCGCCCGCGTAAATCCGCTGCGCCAGCGCCGCATCGAAACCGAGCGTGAGCGCGAGGCGTCCCTTGTTCTTCGCTGCAAGGTCGCGCCACTTCTGCTCATAGGCAGGATCGCCGCTGCCGAGGACAACGAGCTGTCCGCCGTTCTCGAGCAGCCACGGCGCGACGGCGGTGAGAAGGTCCACGCCCTTCTGCTCGACGAGCCGGCCGATGACCCCGAACACCGGTGCGGTCGCGTCGACGGCGAGGCCCGTCTCCTTCTGAAGCGCGGCCTTGCCGATCGCCTTCCCGCCCTGGTCTTCCGCGTCGAAGTGAGCCGCGATGTGCGGATCGTGCGCCGGGTCGAAGAACTTCGTGTCGATGCCGTTGGTGATGCCCCAGAGGTCGGCCCGGCGACCACGAAGGATCCCTTCCAGACGTTCGCCGAATTCCGGCGTGAGGATCTCCTCCGCGTACTTTTCGCTCACGGTCGAGACGATGTCGGCGGTCATGATCGCGCGCGCCATCACGTTCGCCTCGCCCTTGTCTTCGATCGGCAGGCGCGCGCGCGGAAGACCGACGAGCTTCAGGACATCGGCACTCGTTCGTCCCTGGTATGCGAGGTTGTGGATCGTGAAGACCGTCGCGGCACGCCGCAGCTGGCGAGCACGTGCCGCGAGCGGCACCAGGAGAGCCGCATGCCAGTCGTGTGCGTGCACGATGTCGGGGGGAGCCTCGAGAAGATCTTCGAGGACTGCGCGGCAGAAGAGCGCGTAGCGCTTCGCGTCATCCTCGAACCCGTAGACCTTGTCGCGTCCGATGCGCACGCTCTTCACGAACACGATCCGAACCCCGTCTGCCGTGATCTCGGGGTATTCGATGCGAGCGCGGGCGGCGCCGTATGGAATGGAGTGGGTGCGCGCGCCGGATGTCGGGATCCCGAACTTTTGTGCGTCGATCGACCGGTGATACGGCATGTACACGGTGACCTCGTGCCCGAGCGAGACAAGCGCCTGCGGCAGAGAGCCCGCGACATCGGCGAGGCCGCCGACCTTGGCGTAGGGAGCGACCTCGGCGGCCGCGAACGTAATCCGCACGGAGTAGAAGGATGTTAGCGGCGTGTAAGGAGATGGCGCTCTGCCCGCCGGACGACACGCTTTGGGAAACGGATGCGTTAGACAGGTGGTAGTTAGACCGAGAAACCATCAGGGGGCATGACGGAAGTGAAGACCATGCGGCAGAAGCTCATGTTGGCGGGCGCAGTGGGCGTCGGAAGCATCGGCCTGTTCGGCGCGGTGGCGTTGGGCGCGTTCGGTGCCGATGCCTCCGCTGGACTGGTCTCCGCCGTGGCCCCGGCCGCTTCGGCCGTGATGGGCGACGACAAGACCGGCGACAAGCTGAAGCAGCTCCTCGACGGTCTCATACAGAAGGGCGTCATCACGCAGCAGCAGGAAGACGCGATCGTCGCTGCGGCGAAGGACGCGACTGCGAAGCAGGTGCGTACCGCGAAGGTCGTCCGCGACTTCCTCGGCGAATCCGCGAACTACCTCGGGCTCGCGCAGAAAGATCTCATCGCCAAGCTCCCGGGCACGAGCCTCGGCAAGATCGCCGACGCCACCCCGAACAAGAACAAGGCAGGTCTGGTGATCGCGCTCTCGGTCGCCGCCAACGACGACATCACGAAGGCGCTGTCGGACAAGAAGATCACCGACGACCAGGCCAAGAAGCTGCGCGACGGGCTCGCGGCGGAGATAAACACATTCGTTGACCGCACCTGGCCGACGAAGCCGGCCGCCGCGGTGCGGCCCACCGTGCCGAATGTGAAGGCCTTCCTCGGCGACATGCTCCAGACCGCGCGCGATTACCTCGGCGGGGTCACGCTCCAGGACGTCACGACAGCGATGCGCAGCGGCAAGAGCCTCGGCGATATCGCGAACGACAAAGGCAAGAGCCGCGACGGTCTCGTCCAGGCACTGACGACCACCGCCAACGCGGGCATCGACAAAGCGGTCGCGAACAACAAGCTCACGCCGGATCAGGCCGCGACCCTCAAGACCAAGGTCGCTGCGGAGATCGCCACGTTCGTCGATCGCAAAGCGCCCGCGAAGACCACGACCGGCAACGGGACGACCACGAAGACTCCGTAACGCGCACATTTCCGGTATCCGTTCGGTCGCGGGTCGGAACGCGTCTTCGCGCTTCCCGTTTCACGTAACGGCTGGGGAGTCGGGGCGGAGGCGGAATCATGTCGAACCCGCTCACACATGTCGCAACGCGAAGTGCCGGCGTTATAGTCGGCGCGCCAGCGAGAGCAACGGAGTTGGGAATGGAGCGGGTTCTACAGGGTCGGTACAAGATCGAGGAGCCGCTCGGCGTGGGCGGATCTTCTCAGGTCTACCTCGCCCGCGACCAGGCACTGAATCGCGACGTTGCCCTGAAGGTCCTCGATCCCGCGGCCGCAGCCGACGGGAATCTCCGCAGGATGTTCGTGAAGGAAGCGCGCGCGCTCGCGCAGCTTTCGCATCCGAACATCGTCGCCGTCTACGACGTCGGTGAGGTCGACGATTCTCCGTTCATCGTGATGGAGTACCTCCCCGGCGGATCGATGAAACAGCGCATCGAGCAGGCTGGCCCGCTCAAGACCGGCGACGCGGTCCGCATCGCGATCGAGGTCGCGAACGGACTCGCCTTCGCGCACTCGAAGGGCATCATCCACGCCGACCTCAAGCCGGCGAACATCCTCTTCGACGCGAACGACGCCGCGAAGATCTGCGACTTCGGCATCGCGCGCGCCCCGCAGGAGGATGCGGATACGCCGCAGCTGTACGCGACCGCGATGTACGTCGCACCCGAGCGCGTCGAAGGAAAGCAGGCATCGGTGCAATCGGACGTGTACGGCCTCGGCCTGGTCCTGTACGAGGGCCTTGTCGGAAAGCCGCCGTTCACGAGCACGAACGCGGCGGTGCTGCTCCGCGATCACGTGGTACGGCAGCCGGTGCCGCCCAGCCACCTCAGACCGTCGCTTCCGCGCGAGCTCGACTCCGTCGCGCTGAAGGCGCTCGCGAAGCAGCCAAACCTCCGCTACCAGAAGGCCAGCGACTTTGCGACGGCGCTGCAGCGGATCGAGAACGTCGACAAAGAGCTCGCGACGACCCGGATGGTGATGGCGGATCCGCTCGAGGACTTCGTCCCAAAGACCGAGCAGAGCCCGGTCGTCGCGCTGCTCTCGAACTACGGGCAGCCGCTGCGCGGCGCGTTCTTCTCGCTGTGCGCGGCCCTACCGGTCTTCGCGATGGCGCTGCTCACGGGCTTCGAGATGGTCGGCGCGCTTCTCGCTGCGGGCCTCGTCGCGGTCGTCGCGTTCGCCGGCCAGCTCGGCGTCGCGATCGCGATCGCGTGGGTGATGGTCACCGCTTTCGTGTTCATCTTCGTGCCCGGCCTGGCGTTGCTTCTCGCGATCGTCGGGATCTTCCTCTGGACGCGAAGCGCTCCGAGCGAGCAGATCGCCGTCGCGATGGCTACCCCCGTGCTCACTCCGCTCGGGCTCGCTCCGGCGATGATCCTGACGAGCGCGGCGGTATTCGGGCTCACCGGCGTTCTGACCGTGGCCGCGAGCGCAGCGCTCACGATGCTCGTCGCGGTCGCGATGGGCGTTCAGTCGCTCGGCGCGTACGCGCAGACCGGTCTTTCGCTTCGGCAGGAGTCGCTCTTCAACCCGGTTCGCGCGGCGGAAGTGAAGTCGGCGCTCCTCACCATGCTGCAGAACTCGAATGATCGCTTCGGCCAGCTCGGAACGCAGCTCGACCCGTCGGTGCTGTGGTCCCAGATGTCCGGCCTGGTGTCCCGACTCGCGACGGCGACACTCGAGACCTGGATCGCGACGGTCCTCGCCTGGACGATCGCGGCACTGACTGTGTGGACGGTCACGCGTCTTCTCCGGACGTTCTTCGACACGTTGCTCCGGCGTCCAAAGCGCTGGTTCGCGCTCTACGTGCTGGCGGCCGGTGCCGGTGTCGTCGCGGGTGCAGGGATCCTTTACATGATGGCGGTGACCCTCTCGATGCTTGACAACGCGCCGGATCGGCCGACGAACGGCGTGCTGCTGCTCTCGGCGATCACAGGCGCGATCCTCGCGCTCGCGCTTGGGATCATCATCGGAGCGACC
Source organism: Candidatus Limnocylindria bacterium (assembly GCA_036570125.1). GTDB lineage: Bacteria > Chloroflexota > Limnocylindria > P2-11E > P2-11E > 3-1-20CM-2-70-9. The sequence goes on along the minus strand of DATCPK010000072.1, from coordinate 1,352 downwards.
GAGAAGCCCGAGCCCGAAGCGCATGAGTCGATCTCGCTTTCGGCGCGGAGATTGCCGGTCCGCTAACTAGAGCCCTGCTGCTTGATGTGTTGGTAATCCACATGCGAAGGTTCTGGGAAACTCGCCCGTGATCCTCCCGAAGGACCGCGACCGTCGTTTCGTGACGATCCGCCGCGGTGGAACGCTCACCGATTCGGATCACCAACTGCTCGCCCTCTGGGCGGCATCGTGCTCGGAGCACGTCCTCAACCTCTTCGAGTCGGCTCAGCCTGAGGACCCGCGACCCCGTCAGGCGATCGAGCAGGTCCGTGCGTGGGTGCGCCGCGAGATCACGATGACCGAGGCTCGCAATGCGGCCGGCCACGCAAACGCCGCGGCCAGAGACCTGCGTGGGGCAGCACGGCATGCCGCCCATGCTGCCGGCCAAGCCGCGGCCGTCGCACATGTCGCGGCTCACGAGCTCGGTGCGGCCGCCTACGCGATCAAGGCCTCGCGTGCTGCTGCCCCGGAAGGAACGCGCGAGATCGCAGGGCGACTCGAGTGCCGGTGGCAGCACGACCAGCTCCCGGACGCGATTCGCGAGCTCGTACTCGACGACCAGCGGTTGCGGAACGACATCTGCTGGTCGGTATTCGACTGCTGAGCTTTGAGTTGGGTGGGCCAGCACTGCGCAGCTAGACGTTTACCAACACAAAAGCAGCACGGGCCTAACTAGCGCGCCTTCTTCGCCGGAAGCTTCTTCGCGTACCCATACGCGTGGTCGATCCAGGCGCGAAGCTTCGCCGGACTCTTCATCACGGCATCGGGCACGACGAGGTAATCCTTCATCGCGCGCCCGGGCATCGGCTCGAAATTATTCGCGGTCTTCGCCCCGGCGATCGTTCGATCGTCGCCGAACCGCACGACGATCTTGTCCCGGTACGTGCCCGCGAACATGTTGCCCTTCAGGAAGAGCGCGGGGTAACCGAACATCGGCCGCGATATCACGCTCGGATCGGCGGGCTTCGCCTTCTCGAAAGCGGCGATCAGCTCTGGCGGCGATTTCTTCCAAGCCATCGCATCGATTATTCGCTCGCGGGGCTTGATTGTTCGGTTCCGATTTGATAGAACACATGTTCTAGAGGTTCGTCAGGCGGAGCGAAGGGCCGACCCCGACCTCAGAGGTCCTTCATGGCGCTCGCGTCCGACGTCGTCGTCGAGTCCGACGGCTCTCTTCGTGTCAGCATCTGGTGCAACCTCCTCAAGCCCATCTCTGACTTTGCTTTTCGAACTAAGGCGCTCGGCACCAGGCAGTCCCATTGCCGTTCATGTCATGCGGCATATCGCCGATCGCATTACCTCCGCAATCGGTC
>DATCPK010000071.1:0-35564 GCA_036570125.1 Candidatus Limnocylindria bacterium | reverse complement strand
ATTTGATGACAAGGACGTTTTCTCGAAGGACTTGAAGAAGCGCGGGTTTCGTTTCGTCGGGCCCACCATCGTCGAGTCGTTCATGCAGGCTGTCGGCATCCGCAACGACCACGAGCGCAGGTGCTACCGGTGGGCGGAGCTCACCCGGGCGCGCGCCGTGACGCCGGCGTGATAAAGGTTCGCCACGACCAACACGAGGACTATCACGAGAAGCACCCAGCCGCTCACATCACGACCCCGATCGCCGCCTGAGGCCGCGATCGCCCAGGTGATCGCGAGAGCGAGGAGCGCGCCGATAGCCAGCTGCCCGTCCTCGATCAGAAGCCCGACGAGAGTCGACCACATCGATCTAAACATTTCGGGCTTCCACGCGCGCTCCCTGCGGCAAGAGCGCGCGGAGCATTCGGACGGCGAGCCAGCTCGCGGCGAGGAATGTCACGACGATCAAGGGGATCGAAAGCGCATCGCCCGGCCATTCCATCCCCAGGGCTTCCGCGAACCAGAACACGCCGAAGCTGCAAAGCATGGCGCCGACGCCGAACTTGAGCCAGTTCTCGGGAACCATCGTGAGCGGCTTCTTCAGGGCGATACCGAGAGCGATCACGAACAAGCCCGCGGCGATCGCGCCGACGGTCGCCGCCGTCAGGGCGATGCCACCAGCGGCACCGAAGGCGATCACGATGAACGCGACCTCGGTCCCCTCGAGGAGGACCGCCTTGTATGCCACCAAGAAGCCGATCCAATCGAACTCCGTTCGCTTGAGGCCTTGAGCGCGGAGCTCGGCCAGCTCCCGTTGGTAGATGAGCTCCTCGTCGTGGATCGCGACGATGCCGGCGAAGCGCAGGACCGCTTTGCGGAGCCAGCGCAGACCGAAAAGCAGAAGGAGGGCGCCAACGACGCCTTTCAGGAGCTGCTCAGGAACGATCGTCACGATCGCGACGCCGAGGGTCGCGATGATCACCGCGAGCGTCACCGTGGCCCCGAGTGTGCCGAAGAGCGGCGCGCGCCATCCGCGCGTGACACCGACCGCGAGAACGATCGTCGTCGCCTCGACGAACTCCACCGCGCTCGCTATGAATGCGGGTGTGGCGTGGATGGCAAGCGTGACGGGATCCACGCGAGGATTATCCATCCGCGGAGACCATGACCTCGGCACGGCCCGCGCCAGGACTACGTGGGTTCGTGGGCGAGTAGTCCTCTCAGGGCGTGTACACGCAGAAGTACTCGGTCTCCGCAACGAGGGAGGCGCGCGCTAGCGAATCCTGCGCGAAAGCGGGCGCGCTCGCGGCGGTGTCCGCGCACGACAGGGGCGGACTGCCTTGGCCGACGGTCGCACCCTTCTGACGCTGGACGATCATCACGGCGCCGCTCGTCTCGAGCTCGCGCTGCAGTCGTGCGTCGTTGCCGAGGAACTCCTGCGGCTCGAGCCAGTCCGCCGACACCGGGTTGTTCGTTCGCGTGAGGAAGTGCGCCAACGGGAATGCGCTGAACACGACGAAGTTCCGCCCCGTCGCGAAGGCGTAGCGCTGCGAGAGGTCCCGCAGCTCCCGATGACGCTGCGCGTTGACCTCATTGGTGTAGAGGTGTCCAAAGCGAGGGTAGATGTCGTACAGGTCGGCGGTCTGCTCCTCACGCGGCACATCACGGTATGGCAGCTCGACATTGATGAGGACGGAAACGCACATGACGACGAGCAGACCGGCCGCCGCGACTCCGCTCGCGAAGCGACCGGTCTGTCCGTCAAGGGTCGTCGCCACGAGCGGCCCGGCCATCCCCACCGCGAGAATGGGCGACTGGTACGCGAAGCTCAGCGACGCGCACCAGCCCGTGAGCAGCACGAGCGCGTACGCCAAGATGGGCACGTCGACTCCGCGGGCTCGCGTCCGTACCGCCTCGGCCAGTGCGATCACGGCGACGCCGTAGAAGATCACGAATCCGCTCTCGTACGGGTCTGCTGGCATCAGCACGGCCGCGAGTACGAGCAGAATGACCAGGATCGGCATGATGAAGCGCGCGGCGCGCCGACTCCGTTCGCGCCATACGAAGACGAACCCAACTAACCCGAGCAGTAGCGCGATGCCGGGTGTCAGCGCGACGAGATACGGCTTGAGGCCGGTCGCGACCATGTCGCCCGACCACGGATTCGTTGCGGTCGGCCGTATCTGCGTGGGCTGCCAGAGTTGTTGGAGGAACTGCTCGAGCGCACCAGCGGCCACCAGCGCCAGGAGGAACGCGCCGCCGATCACGGCCGGCGGGAGCGCGGCGGCAGCGACCGTCCGCAGGTCGCGCTCGCGGAATCCGACGACGGCGCCGTAGGCGCCCGCGACGACGGGCAGCGGCGCAAACGTCTGCTTTGCGAGCGACGCCAGAGTGAGCGCGACGAGCGACAGGACGAGCCAGCGCGCGCGACGGCCATCGCGCCAGGCCAGGAACGATGCGACGCCAGCAGACGCGAAGAACACTCCGTCGACGGTCGGCCAGGGCATTGGCGGGAAGTTGTGCAGCGCGATGAGCAGGGTTCCCGCGGCGATCGCCAGCGTAGGCATGGTCGCGCGCAATCCTCGCGACACGGCCCACAGCGTCGGGAAGAGCGACGCTGCGGAGAGCTCGAGGTAAAAGGCGAGGCGGCCGGCCTGGATCTGCCACCCGTCCGGCAGCGCGAGCCAGACCGCATGGAGGTACGGCGTGAGGGGCGGCCGCTCGAAGATGAAGTCGCGGTACGGGACCTCGCCCTGCGTGATGCGCCATGAGAAAGCGAGCATGAAGCCGTCGTCGGTCGGGTGGTAGCCGCGGTCGCGCATGAGCAGGAACATGCCGAGAGCGATGGAAACGTAGACCGCCGCAAAAGGCAGGGCCAGACGGGTCACGTGCGCGTGAAGACGAGGATCATCTCGGACCCGGCGACGTAATCCGTCCGCACATGCCGGTATCCGAGCTTCGTCACTCGCGTGCGCAGCTCATCGTGCGTGTATTGGGTGATGTGCTCGTCGGCGTAGCCACCCGGCGCGAGGAAGCGGTAGGCCGCCTCGAAGGCGCGCCAGGAGAAGCGCGCGTAATCAGGAGTCCCCAGTACGAGCGTGCCACCGCGCTTGTTCACGCGCGCGAGCTCCCGAAGCGGCGCATCACGCTCGGCGACGTGCTCGATGACCTCGGAGCACACGACTGTCTCGAACGCGCCGTCCGCGAACGGCAGGGCGAAGATCGATGCCTGCACGAGCGGCAACCCGTACCGGCTCATGTAGCGGAGCTTCGGGAACGAGATGTCGACGCCGCTGGCTGTAGGGAGGTCGCGCAGGATGCGGCTCGAGCCACAGCCAACGTCGAGGACGGGGCCCTTGCGACACGCGCGCGTGACGAGCGCGTGTCGCCGCCGCTGCCAGTACCGCTGCAGCGGAATGATGCTGTCGAACGCGCGCTCGTCGTAGTCCGCGGCTGCGATGGAATTGCGCAGCCGCCATAGCGAGGCGAAGGTGCGCACGTATTCGGCACCGAGGCGCAGCAGACGCGCTTTCGAACGTCCCGAGCGGCGCGGCGCGTAGTTGAACGGGATCTCGATGATGCGCCAGCCCGACGTGTGTGCGCGCACGAGCAGCTCCGGAAGGATGTCGAAGTCGACGCTACGCGGTTCGAGAATCTGTGCCGTACGCCGCGGGTAGATGCGGAAGCCGCTGGAAAGGTCGCGCGCCGGCAGCGCGAGGCCCCGCGCGAACACGACGTTGAGCAGCCGGCTGAGGACGATGCGCGTGCGGCTCGTGCGCGCGGCGCCGCCGGGCACGTAGCGCGACGCGATGCCGATGGTCATCGGATCGCGGATCGACCACAGTCGCGCCACGACCTCTGGATCGTGCGAGAGGTCCGCGTCCATGGTGACGACGTAGTCGCCACGCGCGGCCCGCAGCCCCTGTCGCAGCGCTTCGCCATATCCGCGGCCGACCTGGAGTACGCGCGCACCGGCGCGCTCGGCCGCCTCGGCCGTGCCATCGGCGGACCCGGCGTCGAGCACGAGGACCTCGCCCTCGACGCCCAGCGACGCGCAGACCCGAGTGAGGGCCGGAAGAAGCACGGCGATGTTTTCGCGCTCGTCGAGCGTCGGGATGACGATCGACAGGTCCGGTTGGTGCGTCACGCGTGGCGAATCATGGGGGCGGGCGCCCGCATCTTTCTGCGAGCGTGGACGAGAACGATGCCGATTGATCGAGAACTGCTCGCAGAAGAGGCCGAGGAGCCGCGCGACACTAGGATCGCGCGGCGTTCGTAAGGCCCGCCGATATTCGTGCGATCGATCCCCGTGTGGTAGTGCTCGTTACGTGGATAGGGGCGTATCGCAATCTATCGGCTGTAGCGGCCGACCGGTGGGTCGGGCGGGCGTGAGGGAGGGCGCGGCGCGCTGAGGAGAGCGAAACGCCGAACGCACCAACCGACCGTGAACCCCAGCACATCCCGTAGGGCGCGCAGCGCCTCGACCGGCGTGACTCCCTTGGCCTGTCCGGAGATGCGGGGGCGGTGAGGGATGTCGATCTCGCGGACCGTGCGGCCGCGCGAGCACAGCCCGATCAGGATCTCCGCTTCGAAGAAATTCGACTCGCTTCGCGGCGGCACCGCCCGAAGATCCTCCGAGCGGTAGAGCTTGACGCTGTCGATGTCATGCACCGGCAACCGAAAGATCCAGCCCAGGATCGCCGAATAGACCTGGGCGATGAGCACCCGGCCCGCGGGATCTCTTCGTGGGATCCGACGGCCGACGACGAGCGCCGCGCCCTCGCGGATCTCCCACATCGGTGGCAGCGCAGCGGCGGGCACCTGGCCGTCGGCCGGCGCGAAGTAGATCCAGTCGCCGCGCGCGTCGGCGTAGAGGCGCTTCATCGTGAACGGGATCCCGGAGCGAGACGGATTCCGCATGAGCCGGAGCTCGGAGCAGGTCGCACGTGCTGCTTCGAGCGCCGCCCAGGTGCCATCGGTGCTTCCGTCGTCGCACACGACGATCTCGAAGCTCGACGCGAGCGACCGTGCGACGTCGCGATGTCCGGCAACGACTCCGCCGACCGTCGTCTCCTCGTTGTGCGCCGGGATCACGATCGAGAGCTGCATGTCCCGCAGTCTGATGGACGGCGAAGGACGCATGGGGCGCGCTTCCGGAACGATGGACAATTGAAACCGTGACGGTCGCGGCACGCACCGTTCGGGCCCCGCGCGGCTCCGCGCTGCATTGTCTTGGCTGGCCGCAGGAGGCCGCATTCCGCATGATCCAGAATAATCTCGATCCTGACGTCGCCGAGCGCCCGGAAGATCTCATCGTGTACGGCGGGACAGGTCGGGCCGCGCGCTCGTGGGCAGCATTCGACCTGATCCTGGCGACGCTCGCGCGCCTCAAGCAGGACGAGACCCTCCTCGTCCAATCCGGAAAACCGGTCGGAGTTTTCCGCACGCACGAATGGGCGCCGCGAGTGCTCATCGCGAACGCACTCATCGTCCCGCGTTGGGCCACATGGGAAGAGTTCCGCAGGCTCGAGGATGCGGGACTCACGATGTATGGCCAGATGACGGCGGGATCGTGGATCTACATCGGGACCCAGGGGATCCTGCAGGGGACCTACGAGACATTCGCGGCGGTCGCGCGCACTCATTTCGACGGATCGCTTGCCGGCCGACTCGTCGTCTCGGCCGGACTCGGCGGGATGGGCGGAGCGCAGCCGATGGCCGTCACCATGAACGAGGGGATCGCTTTGATCGTCGAGGTCGACCACGCTCGCGCCGAGCGGCGCAAAGCCCAGGGCTTCCTCGACGAGGTCACAACGTCGCTCGACGATGCGCTGGCGCGAGTCGACCGGTATCGGCACGAACGCGCCGCGCGGTCGATCGGCCTGGTGGCCAACGCGGCCGACGTGCTGCCGGAGCTCGTGCGTCGCGGCCTTCAGGTCGACGTCGTCACCGACCAGACGAGCGCGCACGACCCCCTCGACGGCTATGTCCCCGCGGGAGTCGCCGATCCCGGCACGCTCCGCCGCGACAACCCCGACGAGTACATCCGACGCTCGCGTGCATCGATCGCGCGGCATTGCGAAGCGATCGTCGCGCTGGCCGCCGGCGGCGCGGTCGCTTTCGATTACGGCAACAACCTGCGTGGCGAGGCGCAGGCCGCGGGTTTCACCGACGCGTTCAGCTACCCGGGATTCGTCCCCGCGTATATCCGCCCGCTCTTTTCCGAGGGCCGCGGGCCGTTCCGCTGGGTCGCGTTGTCCGGCGATGCGGCAGACATTCATCGCACCGACGAGCTCGTGCTCGAGCTCTTTCCCGAGGATCGCACTCTCGCCCGTTGGATCCGCCTCGCGAGAGACCGAGTTCCGTTCCAGGGACTTCCGGCCAGGGTCTGCTGGCTCGGCTATGGCGAACGCGCGGAGTTCGGCGAGCGGATCGACGATCTCGTCGCGCAGGGCGCGCTTCGGGCGCCGATCGTCATCGGCCGCGATCACCTCGACTCCGGCTCGGTCGCTTCGCCATTCCGTGAGACCGAAAACATGCGCGATGGGAGCGACGCGATCGCGGACTGGCCGGTGCTGAATGCTCTGGTCAACACGTCGGCCGGCGCGACCTGGGTCTCGGTCCATCACGGCGGCGGCGTGGGGATCGGCAACTCGATCCACGCCGGTATGGTCGCCGTCGCGGATGGGACGCCGCTGGGGCGCGAGAAGCTTCGCCGCGTATTGACGACCGATCCCGGGACCGGTGTCATGCGTCACGCGGACGCGGGGTATCCAGACGCGATCGAGTTCGCGCGACGGAACGGGATCGACCTCCCGAGCACCTAGCATCGCCGCGGTGTTCGCCGCGCGCGCTGTGCTCGCGCCGTTCCTCCTGACACGCGCGCTCACCGCCATCGTCGCGCTCGTCGCCGTCGCGATCTTTCCCTCTCCGACGACTTGTCCCGACGTGTGCCACCCATCGACCAATCCGCTGCTCGACGCGGCGACGCGGTGGGACGCGAAGGCCTACGTGGACATCGCCCACGACGGCTACGGCGCTGTGCCGGCAAACAGCGCGTATTTCCCGCTCTACCCGCTGCTCATTCGGCTCTTCGCAACGCTTCTCGGTGGCGGTGGCGACGCGTATCTCGTCGCCGGCGTGGTCATCTCGAATGTCGCCCTTCTTGTCGCGTTGGTCTACCTCGCGCGGCTCGTCGCGATCGACCACGATCTCGCGACCGGCGTCCGGGCCGCGGTCTATCTCCTCGTCTTTCCCACGAGCGTGTTCCTCTCCGTCGTGTACCCCGAATCGCTTCTGATCGCGCTCTCGATCGCCGCCGTCTATCACGCGCGGCAGGGTCAGTGGGTTCGGTCCGGCGCTCTCGGGGCGCTCGCTGCGCTCACAAGACCGTTCATCGGCGCCGCCGTCGCGCTCCCCATCGCGATCGAGGCATACCAGCGGTCCGGGTTGCGAGCCGCGATCGCGTCAGCGGCGCCCGCGGCCCTCGCTCTCGCTGGGTGGCTCGTGGTGCTGTGGCGCGTGACCGGCGATCCGAAGGCGATCCTCACAGCCGAGGCGAACTGGGGAGTCGGACCGTCGGTCCCATTCGAGGCGATCCTCGATCTCTTCGATCCGCGCGTGTACGGGTTCCCCTATCTCGTCATCGGCCTGACGCTGCTCGTTGGCGTGCTCGTCGTGCTCGCGTGGCGCTCTCTCAGGCCGAGCCTCGCCGCATACGCGACGGTCGTGTTCCTCATCTCGATCGCCACGGGCTCGCTGACATCGTCGCCGCGCTATTACCTTTCGGTCTTTCCGGCGTTCATCGTGCTCGCGGTGATCGCGCGGGGCTGGGCGAGTCGGATCTACATCGCGCTTGGCGCCGCCATCGGCGTGCTCTTCACGGCGATGTATGCGCTCTGGTACTGGGTAGCCTGAGCCCCGCCGGCGATGGGGCCGGACGAGCGAGCGTCAGGACCGCGGTCACGCAGAGCAGCATCACTCCGAGGAAATGCCAGAGGATCGGCATGAGCGTGCCCACTTCCTGTGGCTCCATCAGCAGCCACGACGCGACAACGGCGCCGATCACGACGGCCCGTTCGGCGGTCGACCGCGTCGTCGATGCTCGGCGGAGCGTGTCCGATGCGAGCGGCAGCGACAGGATGAGGAACGTCGTCCAGAAATAGCCGAACGGAGCGAGGTACCCGGCCGTCGCGAGCGTCAGGGCATGCCACGTGTTCTCGCGAGCGCGGTCGCGGCGCGCGGCCACCCCGGCGAGGACGGCGACGAGCGCGGCCGCGCCAGCGAGGACGAGCGGGAAAAGCTCCGACCAGAAGATAGTCGCGAGCGCCGGTGGACCGGGCCGCGCAATGTGCGCGTATACCCAATCCTGTTCGAGAAGGCGCGGCGCGAAGCGGATGTATTCCGCCGTGCGGTCGGGCATCAACAGAGCGCCTGCCCCAAGAGCGACCGTGCCGATCACAGCGCCGGTGAGCACCGGGCGCCAGCGGCCCGACGCCACATAGAAGAGGAGAAGCGTGAGGGGAAGGAACTTGAGGCCGACGGCGGCCGCTAGGAGGATGCCCGCGGGGATCGCTCGGTCGCGCAGGCGCCACGCGGCGAGCGCCAGGGCGAGCGACATGAGGTTCACGTTGCCGAGGGTCACCTCGAGGACGAGGCCCAGGAAGAACACGTAGCCCGCCGCGGCCCACGGCCGCCATGAAGTTGGAAGCGGACGAATGAGCGCAATACCGACGGCCGCGGCGATCGCGATTTGCAGAGCGATCCAGATCGGCAGCGCGACGGCGTACGGCAGAAGCGCGAATGGCACGAACACGATGGCGACGATCGGGAGATAGCGGAATTCGTCGGGCAAGCCGAGGATCGTCGTCGCGTCGGGATAGAGCGGCGCGCCGCTCAGCAGGTTTCGCCCGGCGAGCCAGTACGCGTGAAAGTCGTATCCCGCGGGGAGCGCGCTCGCCACGATCAGGGCCGCGAGCGATGCGAAGGCCAGGACGACGACGCCCGCGGCCCAGACGAGGCGTCGGCCGATCATCTCGTCCTCAAGCGTTCTCGCCGTGGTATTTGCCCTTGTATCCCTCCGCCGTCGGCGCCGAAAGCCGGAAGAACACGAGCTGCGCGACGCGTGCGCCGCGCTGCAGCCGGTAGCCGCGCGAATTGAGCACCGCGAGAAGACCCTCGCCGCGTCCGGAGTATCCGGCGTCCCAGACCGCGCCGTGGATAGCGACTCCGGAGCGAAGAAGGCTTGAGCGAGGGCGCGACAGCGCCATCAGGTCGGTGGGGAGGTTCACCTTCTCGCGGTACGTGATCACGTACGCGCCCCGGTGCAGATCCCACCAACCGTCCTTGTCGGCCTGGAGGTCCTCACGGGCCGCCGGCTCGCGGACGTTGTCGGCGGCGCCGAGGAGACCCGGAGACGTGAGCCGCTGCACCCGCTCCACGCGCAGGTCCACGCCGTTCGGCTGGAGCTGCAGGTGGGGATCGGCATCCTCGATAAGGGGCGGCGTCGCGGCCATTGCCGCGCGAAGCTCCTCGCGAGAGAGGACGGTCACGCGGGGATGCTAGACGCGGATGACAGAATCGCGCGGTGCATGCAGGTGCCAAGACTGTCGCAGGATCGAAGACCGTGATGTCCCGGACGATGCTGCCCTCCGACGCGAACCCCTACGGCAACGTCCACGGCGGCGAGGTCATGAAACTGATCGACGCGGTCGCCGGCGCGGCCGCGACGAGGCACGCCCGCGCTCGCGTCGTCACGGCGCGCATCGACGAGCTGTCATTCCTCGCGCCGGTCTACGTCGGCCACCTCGTGACAGCGAAGGCTTCGGTCAACCACGTCGGGAAGACGAGCATGGAGGTCGGCGTGCGGGTCGAGTCCGAAGACATGCTCAGCGGTAACGTTGTCCACGTCGCGTCCGCGTATCTCGTCTTCGTCGCCACCGACGAGCACGGGAATCCAGTGCCCCTCCCGCCCATTACGGCCGAGACCGACGACGAGCGACGACGCATGAAGGCCGCCGAGACGCGACGCTCGCTCAGGCTCCACAGACCCCAAACGTCCTAGACTCCCGCCTTACCGCTGGGGAGGTGCACATGCGAAACCCTATTCGCCTCGTGGCCCCGCTCGTCGCCGCCCTCGTCGTCACGGCGGCGTGCAACGCGCCACGGGCGTCGACCACACCGACTCCGTCAACGACAGGGACGCCGAACTTCACCGGAAAGACCCTCAACATCGTCACCGGCGGCACCGGCGCGGTCTACATCGTGTACGGCGCCGGGCTCGCCGAGCTCTTGAACAAGAAGCTCGGCACAGCGGCGAGCGCGCAGTCGACGACCGCCTCGGTCGACAACATGAAGCTCATCCGGGACGGCAAGGCCGACATCGCGTTCACGCTCGCCGATACGGCATTCGACGCGGTCAACGCCAAGGGATCGTTCGCGTCGCCGGAGAAGCCCTCGGACGCGAAGGCGCTGGCAGTCCTTTACTCGAACCTTACGCATCTGGTCGTGAAGGAGACCGGTGGCATCAACACCGTCCCCGACCTCAAGGGAAAGCGCGTCTCCATGGGATCGGCCGGAAGCGGAACGGAGATCATCGCCAACCGCACGCTCGAGGCGTACGGACTGGACCCGGCGGCCGACATCTCTCGCGAGCGGCTCGGCGCCCAGGATTCCGCGAACGCCCTGCGCGACGGAAAGATAGACGCGTTCTTTTTCTCAGGCGGTTTGCCCGTCCCCGCCGTTCTTGACCTCGCGACCGGAACGAAGATCAAGATGCTCGATCTGGCCGACAGCATCTCGAAGATGAGCGCGAAGTACGGCAGCTTCTACTTCCCGATCAAGATCCCGAAGAGCACCTACAACACGGCGGCGGACGTGACGGTGTCGGGTGTCGCGAACCTCCTGGTCGTGCCGTCGAGCTTCGACCCTGCCCTCGCGCGGGCGATTCTCGCGACCATGTTCGACAACAAGGCCGACCTGGTGAAGGTGCACATCGCCGCCAACGACCTCTCTCTCGAGTCGGCCGTGGTCGGCTCCCCGATCGACTATCACCAGGGCGCGATCGACTTCTATAAGTCGAAAGGTGTCTGGAAGAACTAACGCCTTCGTCGCGCTCGGCGCGGCGATCGTGACGGCGGCGGGGGTGGCGCTCGCCACCCCCGTGTCGGTCCTCACGGTCAGCGACGGCCCGAACGAATTCGTCGGGACCCTCGCGCCCGAGGAATCGCTTCAGTACTCATACCGCCAGTCGATCTACCAGGTGACCGTGTTCGAAGAGCTCGCGCGCGACGGGACCGGCCTGCGCATCCAACGAGTCCGGTCGAGCGACATCCGGTCCGTCGAGTACTTCGGATGGAAGGGCGAACCCTCGCAGTCGAACGGCCTCTGGACCGAGGAATCGCCGGGCACGGTCGCGGTCGATCCCGAGCTCGTGATCCGCATCACGCCGGCTGGGGAGCAGGCGCTCTCCACCTCACGTTGGCGGGTCGTTCTGAAGCCACGCTTCGGCGAGACAGTCGTCCGCGTACGTGCCGAAGACCGTCCCTGGATCGTCGCGTTGCTCGAGGGTGCAGGGTGACCGAGCGTTCCTCGGAGCCGGAGGTCATCGCGCGGCCCGACCTCGAGGCGGTGCTCGCCGAGGACAAGACAAAGGAGCTGATCGAGGAGTACGAGGCCGAAGCGAGGACGCGCACGTTCACCGGCTGGCCCAACAAGGTCGTCACCGGCCTCGCGGTGGCGACGACGCTTTTCGCGCTGTATTTCGCCGCGGCCGGCGCGGAGATCCCATTCACGGGCGTCGTGCTCGTCCCGTCATTTCGCGTGCTCGGGCAGACCATCACCACGCCGCAGATCTACGTGATGATCTTCCTGACCGCGATCCTCGTCCTCACGTTCCTGCTTTACCCGATGCACCCGCGATTCATCAAACGAGTCAACGTCGTCGACCTCGCGTTCATCGCCGCGTCGATCGCCATCACGGCCTACGTCTTCCTCAACTTCGAGACGATCATCTACCGGGTGAACAGCCCGAACCAGTGGGACTTCGTCTTCGGGGTCATCGCGATCGTCACCGTACTTGAGGCCGGCCGGCGGACCATCGGCTGGCATCTGCCGGCGATCGGCATCGCGGCGATCGCATACGCGTATTTCGCCGACTTCATGCCCGGAGTGTTCCGCGGCCCGCCGAAGAATCTCGACGACATCGTCTCGAACCAGTACCTCGGCCTCGACGGGATGCTGGGCACGCCGCTTCAGGTCGCCGCCACCTTCATCATCCTGTTCACGATCTACGGCGCGATCCTCGACTACACGGGCGCCGGAAAGTTCTACGTGGATCTCGCTTTCGCGTTGACCGGGAAACGGCCGACCGGCGCCGCACGGACCGTGACGGTCGCCTCGTTCCTTCTCGGCACGGTCTCGGGTTCAGGTGTGGCGACGACCGTCACGCTCGGCTCGATCGCCTACCCGATGTTGAAGAAGGCCGGGCACGACCGCGAGTCGAGTGGCGCGATCCTCTCGGCGGGCGGGATCGGCGCCGTCATCTCGCCACCGGTGCTTGGTCCGGCAGCGTTCCTCATGGCTGAGATCCTGGGCATCAGCTACCTGCAGGTCGTGGTCATGGCGATGATGCCGACGATCCTCTACTACCTCGGCATCCTGCTGACGATCGAGGTGGACGCGCGTCGGCTCGGCGCGCGCGCGATCGCGCTCGACGCGCCCGGCTTCTGGGAGCTCACGAGACGCTACTGGTACCAGTACACGTCGCTCTTCGCGATCATCGTCTTCCTCGTCGCGGGCTTCTCGACGATCACGGCGGTGTTCTGGTCGATCGTCGTGGCGATCCTTGTCTCCTACATCCGCCGCGAGACATCGCTCAACCCGAGCAAACTGGTGAAGGCGCTCGCCGCCGGAACGAAGCAGGTCCTGCCTGTGGGCGCGACGACCGCCGTCGCGGGCATCGCCGTCGGGATCCTTCTGCAGACGGGGCTCGGGCTCAAGATCTCGAGCCTCATCCTCTCGCTGGGCTTTGGCAACCTGGTGGCGACCCTCGTCGTGTCGGCTCTCGTGCTCTGGGTGCTCGGTCTCTCTCTCCCGATCACCGCCACATACCTCGTCGCGGTTCCCACAGTCGTCCCAGCCCTGATCACGCTCGGCGTCGCGCCGCCCGCCGCCCACATGTTCGTCTTCTATTACGCCGTGCTCTCCGAGGTGTCACCGCCAGTGGCGCTGTCGCCGTTCGCCGCCGCCGCGATCACCGGGGGGAACCCGTACAAGACGATGATGCTGACCTGGAAATACGCGCTCCCCTGCTTCCTCGTCCCCTTCATGTTCACGCAGCCAGACGGCCTCGCGATCCTGTGGACCGGTTCGACCATTCCGGAGGCGATCATCGCGTCGGTTTCCGCGGCTGTCGGGATCATCGCGCTCGTGGCAGGCGTCGGAGGCTATTTGCTGGCACCGACGAACCTCGTCGAGCGCGTCCTTCTGATCGCAGGTGGTCTTCTCCTGCTCGCTCCAGGGATCGGCGCCGACATCGCGGGGCTCACCCTGTTCGCGATGGCCGGCGCGTCGCAGCTTTTCCGCCGCACGCGCCGGCCCGCGACCGCCGCCGCTTAGGACGCCCGAGTCGGCGCCTCGGCTGCCATCGTCTCCATGAGCTGCTGCTTGAGCTCTTCCATGCGCGCGCCCATGTCCTCGAGCTCGTCCTTCTTGAACGCCCGGCGGACCTTGGGGAACATCTTGCCCTCTTCTTCTTCGAAGGCGTGGTGCTCGATGTTCTCCATCATGACCTTGAACTTCGCCGCCCACTCTTCGGCTTCGAACGGCGTGTTCTCGATCTCCGCCTTCACCATGTCGACGAAGTGGTGCTCCTCGTACGACTCGGTGACGAGCTCCTCGAGCTGCTTCGAGGTCGCGCGCTCCTTCACCTCGGGGTAGAAGATCTGCTCTTCGATCTTCTCGTGAACGGTCAGCTCCTGAACGAGCTTGTTGAAGAGCTGCTCGCGGGTCTTGATGCCGCGCTCCGTCGTCTTCTCGATCTCGCCCATGAGCTTCTTGACCTTCTGGTGGTCCTGCTCGAGCAGAGTGATCGCGTTCATGACTGCCTCCTAATAAAGCAATTTGGAGGCGTGTAGAGCAAAGCCGCTGCCAATTGCATCGAAAAACTGGCAGCGGCTCGCTCGCTCTCTTCGCTAGAGGACGCGCTCCAGGTAGTCCGCGAGGATCGTGAACGTGCGGATCTTCTGCTGAATGTCGGCGCTTCCGTGACCCTCGTCGGCGAGCTCGACGTACTCGAAATCCTCACCCTCTCGCTTCCCGAGCGAGAGCAGCTTGTCCCGGAAGATGCGCGACTGCGAAACCGGACAGCGCGGGTCATTCACGCCGTGGACCATGAGCAGCTTCGCCCGCATCTGATCGGCGAACTCGATCGCGCTGCGGTCGCGCCAGAGGTCGTGATCCTTCTCGGGATCGCCCATCTGCTCGCGGAGGAAATACCGGAAGTGCTCCTTGCTCTCGTCCCACATCCGGTGGAGGTCGCTGATGCCGACCCAGGCAACGGCGGCTCGCCACAGATCCGGCTTCTTCGTCGCCGCGATGAACGTCATGAAACCGCCGTAGCTTCCACCGAACACGACGAGCCGGTCGGCGTCGACGTACGGGAGCGACCCCAGGTACCTGGCCCCGGCCGCGACGTCCTCGAGATCGTCGCCGCCCCAGTCCTTTATCGCCGCATCGCGAAACTCGACCCCGTAACCGGTCGAACCGCGGATGTTCGGCTCGAGGACCACGAGGCCGCGGTCGACGAGGAACTGCGCGAACGGATCGAACCCGCGGAACCACTGTCCGGTCGGTCCGCCGTGGACATGCACGATCGCCGGCAGCTTCTCGCCGGGCGCGATGTCGCGCGGTCGGTAGAGCAGCGCGGGGACCTTCTTCCCGTCGAACGTCTCGTACCAGACGTGCTCGGCGTTCACGAAGACCGAGCGGTCGATCGACCCGTACTCAGGCTCGATGAGCGTCTCGGCGCTGTCCGTCGCGAGGTCGTACGCGACGAGCGCCGAGCGCGTCACGTCCGTTGAGTAGTTGATGAGGAGCTTGCCGTCGTTCGCGAAAAATTGCGCACCGAGCGCGAATCCCGCGGGAAGCTTGAGGTCGCGGGCCTTGCCCGTCTCGACGTCGTAGAGGATCGGCCGGACCTGCGACTCCTCGTTGCGGATGGTCACGAACCACTTGCCGTTCTTCGAGAAGCGCAGCGCGTGTTCCTCGACGCCTTCGGGGGAATACCAACGAACTTCACCGGTCTCGACATCGACGATGCCTGCGCGGTTCTGGCCCGACGCGTCGCTCGTCGCCGCGATGCGACGGCCGTTCGGGTGCCAGTCGCCGAGCGTGTCCTGGGACCCGGGGCGCACGCTGAAGATCTTCTTCGCGCCCGTGCCGTCGGGGCGGACGATGTAACCGTCGCGGTTCTTCAGGTTCGAGAGGTCCTCGTTGGTGACGTAGCTGATCCATTTGCCGTCGTCGGACCACAGGCCGCCGAAAACGGGGAACGCGTAACGCGTGAGCGGCGTGTAGCCGGAGCCGTCCGCGCGGATCTTCCAGATGTTCAGCTGCCCCGCGCGATCGGGCGTTTCGGGAAGACGCTTGTTCGTGTCGACCGTGAGCCACTGGTCGTCAGGGCTGAACTGGACCGCGTGCTCTTCGGCGGCCGGGTCGTTGGTGAGCTGAGTGACCGTGCCGGTCTCAACCTCGATCTTGTAGATGTCGTGCTGCTCGTTACCGCCGGCGTCCTTTCCGAACGCGATGAAACGGTCGTCGCGACTCCACGCGAAACCGGTGCGCATGGCGCGCGGGACCTCGCCGTGGCTGACCTGGCGCACGGCCTTGGTCGCGAGATCCATGACGTAGAGCTCGATCCGCCCGGACTTGTCCCAGTAGAAGCCCACCTTGTCGCCCTTCCACGAGACCTGCGGAAAGAAGAACGAGGGCAGGCGACAGAGCTCCTCGAGCGGTATGCGCGACTGACGGCTGGTCATGACTGCCACTATTCGGTCCTCCCCTGGTAGCTCCCTCCACTCTAAAAGAGCGAGGACGGGCGGGCCGATTACTCGCCTTTGTGCGACTCCCGGTGCCGGACACGTCCCGCCAGTTCGCGCACGCCGCTACGAGCTCTTGCGCCGGCTGGTGGTCTTCTTGCTCGAGCTCTTCGCCTCGCCCTTCTTGGCCCGCGTCTTGTTCGTCGTCGCGGCCGCGATCCGCTCGGCGGTCTTGTTGGAGCGTCCGCGTGCTGCCTCGCTCTTCTTGATGTGCTCGTACTGTCGCTTGCGCTTCGCGCTCGTTACACCACGTGGTGGCATG
Source organism: Candidatus Limnocylindria bacterium (assembly GCA_036570125.1). GTDB lineage: Bacteria > Chloroflexota > Limnocylindria > P2-11E > P2-11E > 3-1-20CM-2-70-9. Next base: position 19,226 of record DATCPK010000071.1, on the reverse strand, counting down.
GCGCACCTCGACGAAAGACGTATCTCTTGAGTCCCGCGACCGCAAAATCCGGACCATGAGACCGCGTCGTCGTTAGGCTCGTCGCGTGAGGACGCGCCTACTCGCGGTGGTCGTGCTTTCTATCGCGGCGTGCGGACCGGCGGCGACGGCGAGGAGTGAAGCACCGTCATCGTCGCCCACGGCCCTGCCACCCCCGATGCCGCTCCAACCCTCACCGTCGGAGCCGGGTCTCCCCACTCCGACGCCGACGGCCAATGTCGGAGGCCCGCCAGGATCGAGCGAGTCGCCCGGGCCGGCTCTGTCCCCTCTCTCGACACGCGAGATCGCGGGAATGAATTTCGCGCTCATGTCGGGCCCGGCCGACCTGCGCATCGACGCCGCCGTGTCGCGCGAGGACGACGACGTCGTGGCCGCGACGGTCGCGTCGGACATACCCGCGGTCGAGCGAGAATTCGAGGGGACCTTCGCGTCGCGTCCGGTGATCTACGTCTTCGGCAGCAACGAAACCTACGCGGACGGTTTCGTGCGGATCTTTGGGTACCCGCGAGCGACCGCGACGTTCGTCGCCGAGAACTCCGTCTCCTTTTTCGAACCGTCGCTGCGCCTCATAGCGGTGAACTGGGAGGCGATCCGCGCGCGCCGTCCTGTCGCCGCGATCCGCCACGAGCTCACGCATCTCTTGACGATCGACGCGTGCGCCCCGCGCTGCGACCTGGTCCCCGCGTGGCTCAACGAGGGACAGGCCCGCCTGGCGGAGGCCCTCGTGCCCGGTGGCGAGTGGCGCCTCGTGCGCGTTCGGTATGAAGCCGCGTCGATGGCTGTGACGGGCACCGTCCTTCCGCTCAACACGCTCGTCTCGCAGCTTTCATGGAACGCGCTCACCGATTGGGCCGGGTACTTCAAGTACCAGGAATCGGCGCGTGCGGTCGAGCTGCTGCGCGAAGACGTCGGCGGAACCGCTCCGATCGCGCGCGTCTATGAGCGACTTCGACGAGGCCAGAACCTTGCGCAGGCCTACGCCGCCCTCACCGGTCGGTCGTTCGACGATTTCGTCGCGGGCCTGCCCGACCGCATGCGCGCGGCGGTCCCCACGGGTCAGGGGCTGATCGCTGTCGCACCGACGAGCTATCTCGTCTACGGATTCCCTCCCGCGTCGACGATCACGATCACGGTGAGCGGGCCTCACGGCAGCGAGAGCTCGCCGATGGTGATCTCCCCGTTCGGATCGAACTTCGACGGGATCGCAGAAACGCGTTTGCGCGGGGGCTACACGATCAGCGCTCAGACAGAGAGCGGAGTGTTCACAGTGAAACTGCGAAAGACAGCCTCAGGAGATCCGACCGACCTCCGCTGATCAGAGAGACAAGACGAGGTGTCGTGCGCGCGCAGGGGGACCGGCGACCCTACGTGGTCGACGGAGGGCCCCCCGAGCACGAGCGACACCTCGTCTTTGTCAATCTCTGGGATTCAGACGACGGTCAGGACGACATTCCCCACTTTGCGCTGCGTCTCGACGTATTTCGTCGCCTCGACAATGTCCTCCAACGCGTAGGTCCGATCGATGACCGCTCGGTACTTCCCCGCCTCGATGAGCTCCTTGAGAAAAAGGGTGTCCTTTTTCGTAAACCGCGGCGGGATCACGAACATCACCTTCTTGTCCGTGAACCGCGAGGTCACCGGCGCGAGGATCAGGTTCTGCATACCGTCGGTCGGTAGGTAGATGCCACCGGGCTTCAGCGATGCTCGGCAGCGGCTGAACGATTGCTTGCCGACGGCATCGAAGATGACGTCGTACGTCTCTCCGTTCTTTGTGAAGTCCTCCCGCGTGTAGTCGATTACCCGGTCCGCTCCGAGCGATCGGACGATCTCAACGTTCCTCGCGCTGCACACCCCGGTGACATCAGCGCCGAAGGACTTCGCGAGCTGCACGCCCGCGGTGCCGATCGATCCCGATGCGCCGTAGACGAGGATCGTCCGGCCCTTCCGAAGATCGGCCTGTCGGAGGCACGTCAGCGCAAGCATGGCTCCGTCGCAAACAGCCGCGGCTTGCTCGAAGGTCATCGCTGCGGGCTTGTGGGCGAGCGCGGCGCTCTCGCGCATGCAGATGAGCTCCGCGTACGCGCCGAACCTGCCGGCACTGGTGCCGAACACGTGATCTCCCACGGAGAACTCGCGAACGGCCGCGCCCACCGCCTCAACGACTCCAGAAAGGTCGCTGCCGAGGATCGGCTGCTTCGGGCGACGAACACCAGAGATGAGACGGCTGATGAGTGAGATGAGCGGCCCCGAGCTCGCATTCGCTTCGCGAACGCCGCAGTCCGACCGGGTCACCGTCGTGGCGTGGATCCGGACGAGGACTTCGTCGTCCCGCGGAACGGGCCGCTCGACTTTGGCAACTCGCAGGACTTCCGGAGGTCCGTAGTGTTCGTACACGACCGCTCTCATCGGTTCACGGGTGCGCGGAGCGGTGGAGCGTCCCCGGCCTCACATGCGCGGCGGCGCGGACTCCCCCGTCGCGAGCCAACGCTCCACTTTGGGTATGTAGCGTTTCGGATCCTTTGCGAACCTTTCGAGACATCCCGGCCCGCAGAACGCGTATTCGCGCTCGGGTCGCTCGATGGTGAGGCCCTGCTCGCGCTGTTCCGCGACGTCGACGATCATGTCGCAGACCGGATCGAGCATCTTTCCTTCGTTCGCCACACATGAAAGGTAGCCGAATCGGGCCTGCTCCCCCAGTCGGGGTAGCCGAAATCTCTCACTCCGTACGGTGTTCTCAAAAGGCGCCGCACGGCGCAAAGTGCGGAATGTGGAGCAGGTGGCGGGCGGACCGTGGGACCGAGCCGGCGTGGACCGGGAAACCTGGTACGTCGTCCGCATGATGGCCGTCGCGTTCCGCGAGACCGTGCGGCTTCCGATAGATCCGACCGAGAGGAACGAAGCCCTGCCCGCCGATCACCAGCGTCTCGGTGAATACGCCGACCGACTCGTGTCAGCGGTTGAGGACGGGGACCCCGAGACTGTGGCGATGCTCTTGCGGCGCCAATCGCGCTCCGCGAGCTAGAGCTCTTCTCCTAGGGCCCGCGACGCCGGCCGCCGCCGGACTGCGGCGAGCTCGTCGCGTCGGTTCGCGCGATCGTGAAGCTCGATCCGTCGTTCCCGATCGTCGAAGGCTGCGCGATCGCCTGGCCCTGTCCGTTGATCATCGTGATCGCCTTCGCACCGAGGGCCGAGGCCGACATCGTCTTGCCGTCGCGGACCGCGCTCGCCCCGTTGAACTGAATGGTGCCGAACTGATCGAGGGAGACGAGACCGCGGCCCACGCTTGGCGCTTCCTGGACCCACTCGGCGGACGAGTTCGACGAGCTGTATTGGACCGTGACGTTGTAGCTGCCGTTCGTCGTGTTGTTCTTCATGGTGATGAGCCAGTCATTCCCGCTCTGCTGCGTGAGCGTGACCGTCACGGAGTCGCCCGCGCTCACCGAGAGCGGAACGTTCCGCGAGGACTGCGGGAGCATCTCGATCCACGAGGAGTACTCGACCGTTCCGCTGCCGTCGACCATCGCCTGCGTACCCGCCTGGATGAGGTCGTTGCTCGTGAGCCCGCCGATCCCGACCCAGGTCGCGTCGGCGCCGCTCGTGCTCGGCGAGACCGTCGGCACGGTCCAGGTCGCGGTGACCGAGGTGAACGTTCCGCCGCTCGCCGCGTAGCCGGACCAGTTGCTCGAGCTGCTCGTCACACTGGCGGGAGTGCCCGGTTGAACGTTCGGCGGGGTGCCCCTGCCGGGCGTAATGACCTGCGTATTCGGTTGGACGTCCGCGGAGATCTTCCAGACTCCTGCCTGAAGGACGAGGGTGTATTCGTTGCGGTCCGTGCTGTCCGAGACGGAGCCGTCGCTGTACGTCGTTCGCCATGTTTCATTCGTCACTGCGTTCGCGGTCGTGCCGCTAACGGACACGTCGACCCACTCGAGGTTCGTGAGCGCGATCGACTGGGCGCCGCTCGATTGCAGGTCCTGGTTGGTCTGAACGAGCTCCTGGTAATAGGAGACCGTCGCGGTCGCCTCCATCAGCGTCGGGTCATTACGGGTAAAGGCCTGGGCCTGCGCCTCGTTGGCGCGCTGGACCACGTTCTTGACGGCGGCTACCGCAGCCGTGTCGCTCGAGCTGGTGCTCGTTTGGATGGCGGGCGCGGCTCGATCGACGTAGGTCCGTGCGGTAGAAACCAGAGAGCTGAGATCGACGCGTCCGCTGAAAGCGGCGAGCGCGAACGCGAGAAGTCCCAGGGCCACAAGGCGGCCTGCCGGGATGCCGCTGCTCTTCCGAACGGGAGGAGGCGGCGGAGCCATCGGGCTCATCGGCGTGGTGGCGGTTGGATCACCTTCGAACATGGCTATAGCCTCTCTCGCGCGCCTAAGCCCGGCCTAAGAGACGGCTCAATCAACGATAGGAATATCGTTTGGGTCCGCTAAGACTGCGCCGTTTTTGGCGCTCGTATCGAACGCACGGCGAGTGTGAGCACCGCGCCCACGGCCACGAGGATGAGCCAAGCGGGCAAGAGCCAATCTGGATACACCAAACCAAGCAGGCGATCGAGCGACAAGGCGCCATTGCCCGCGAGAGCGATCGCGAGAGCGCCCGCGGCGATCGGTAGCGGGAACTCCCACCCCACTTTTCCTCCGCCCGCCCAGAAGCCCTGACTCCAGTGGGCGACGAACATGACGACGACCATATCCGCGGCAACGATCCCGGGGCCGATCGGCCCACCGAGTCCGAGCACCGTGAGCAACCCGCCGCCGGCCTCGGCGAGGACCGCGACGTACGCCCAGAACAGACCTGGCCGAAGACCCATCGAGTTGAACCATCCGGCCACGCCGGCGATCGAGCCGCCCTTGTCGACCAAACCGAGCTTGAGCAGTCCGTGCGGCATGACGACTCCGCCGATGACGAACCTCAGAACCAGTAGCCCCAGGTCGAGATACATGGACTTCTTGCATGCTAGTCCGCACACTCGAACGGCCTTGAAGAGCCCGCGTTACATCCCGGACGCAACGTAGCCGTGCGGCTCGCCGTCCGGATCGTCGCCGTCGTCGCCCTCCTCGCGGGAGCGGTCTTCTTCTTCCAGGGCATCGGCGTCATCCCCGGGTCGTTCATGACCGGACGCTCCGAGTGGGCGGTCATCGGCGCCGCGCTCGTCGCTGGGGCGGGTGCGCTCTTCTGGCTTTCCGGCATGGTCGGCCCAGACGGAAGGCGTTAGTACTATCGCCACCGCTCCCTTAATCGGCGAGCGCGACGGTCAGGACAACAGGAATCCGGCGCGCTTCAGAACCTTCCGCAGCATCGCGTTCATGCCCTCGCGTCGGATCACATTCAGATACACGGTGCCCATGACGATCCCGGAGATGAGAACGAATCCCTCGGCAGCCGACGTGAAGATGCGGTTGCCGCCGGTGACGACATAGACCCACGAGCGCTCGCCGCCCATGTGATCGGCGACCATCACGACGACGCAGAATCCGCGCAGGAGGTCGAGCCGCATGTCGCGTCGGGTCGACGCGTCCGCGGAAGCGCCGTAGCTCCAGCGCAAAAGCCTCCGCACCACGGGAATCTAAGAACCGGGAATAAGACCATTATGAAAACGCGCTCAGACGAGTTAGCGCTAGAAGCGGTCGGTGATCCTCTGACCGTCGGTGCTGCGGACGAACGCCAGGAACTCGACCACCCCGGGCCGTTGCTCGCCGTTCCGCGCGTAGATGAGGTAAAGCGGCCGGCGCAGCTTGTACGTCCCGTCGTGAAGCGCCAGCTTCGTCGGCGAGATGCTGTCAATGGTGACGAGGTGGGTGCCCGCGGGCGAGGCCTCGTCGCCGGTCACGCCGACCATTCCGATCGCGCCGGGCTGGCCCGCGACCGCCTGACGGATCTGGTCACCGCCCTGGATCTCTAGAACTCCGCCCCCGTAGGTGGGCGTTCCCCCGTACACGTAGTTCTCGAACGTCGCGCGCGCGCTCGACCCCTTTTCGCGGATGAGCGGGATGACCGGAAGCGGCTTGGAAACCCCAAGCGCGGCCCAATCGCTTACCTTGCCGCTGTAGATCGACTCCACCTGCGCGGTCGTGAGGTCTTTGAGCGCATTGGTCTGATGTACGACGAGGCCGGTACCGGCAACGCCGATGAGCACTCGTTCGACGTTCTCATTTTCCGCCGCGGTCAGCTCCCGGCTCGCCATACCGAGATCGATGACCTGCCGAGCGGCGAGGTTGATTCCGCCATCGGACCCGAGCGACGTGTCATAAACGAATTTCACACCGGGGTGCTTCGCAACGAACCCGTCGGCGAGAGCCTGCACGACCGCAATCGCCGCGTCGCCGCCGCCGAGGTGATAGACCCCGGCCAACGGATCGGGTGCGGGCGACGGCGCGCCGCCGCATGCGGCTGCGAGGAGTGCGATCACAAGGAACCGGAGAACGAGGGGCAAGGCCCGAGGATAGGGTCCCTAGCGGATGCGAGGCGGTAGCAGATCGGTAAGGGGACTCGCGTCCTTTGCCGCGCCGAGGCGCGGAAGTCCGAATCGGTCTTCGATGGCGGCAAGAAGGGAGTAATGGTCGTAGTCGCCGTCGAACCGGCGGCTTTCGACATCGGGCGATGCGACGATCAAGGGCACGACGCTCGAGCGGCCATCGCCTTCATCCCACACCACGAAAAGGGCGCCGTGGTCACGCCACGCGTTCGAGTCCACGATGCGAGCGACCAAATCCTCGAGCCATGGCCCGGCCTCGGTGGCCGCGCAGTCGTGTCCGTCATGACAGAGACCGGGCGTGATCCAGACGAAGCTCGGTGTGTCTCCCGCGAGGTCGGGATCGAGGGCGTCGAGCGCGACGACGTTCTCGGGACACGAGCCGCCGTAGTACGCGAACGGGTTGTGTTTGAGCGCATACGGGTAGGGGCTGTGAAGACACCCAGCCGACGTCAGCCCCTCCATGTACGCGCGCCAGCTCACCCCGGCGGCCGTGAGCTGCGCGCCGAGTCCGACGGCCGGCAGAACGTGATACGCGTCGTCCGTGATGCCCCAGGTGCTGCCCGACGTCATGGCGAGATAGTTCGGCAGGCTCGGTGAGGACACCGCGTGGTAGTTCGTGGCGAGCGCGTATTTCGTCGTGAGCCGCACGATCGATGGCGACCGGAGCGCCGTCGCCAGGCTCGAGTTCTCCATGACGATGACGAAGACATGCGGAGCTGGACGCGGGGTCGCCGCCGGCGTCGCGGTCGAAGCCGGCGACGACGCGCTGGCGGATCCGCTCGGCGAGGGCGAGCCTGTCGCCGTGGCCACCGGCGCCGCAGCGCAGGACACCACGAGAGCGCCGATAAGAAGGAGCGGATACGCGCGCATCCATTGAATGGTCGCATTCGATCTCGGCCGTCTTTCGAGGGCGGCCAGAACGTGTCGGCGCACACGGTGTCGGAGATCACGTCCCGGCGGTGAGAGCCCGCACCCCGACTCTGCTCCCCCGACCGTAGACCGCTCCAGCACGCATCCCCAGATGGATGCGGCGGGAGGAAGAAAATGCGCAAGCTCGTTCTCGCGACGACCCTCGCGCTCAGCTTTGTGTTCGCGCTCGGACAATCCACCGCACTCGCGGCCTCCGCAGCTTCACAGACGATCGACGTGACCGGTAGCGCTAACTTCTCGAGCATCCTCGGCGGCTCCATCAACGGTACGGCCGCTCTCTCGGGCACGATCTCGGACGGCCAGCTCGGCCAGCTGCGCGGATCGGCGAACTTCCCGCTCCGCGACGAGAAGGTCACCCTCGCTCCGACGACCTCGATCCGCGTGACGACAGAGCAGATGAACGTGGGCTGGTCCCGCTTCACGTGCGACCAGTTCGGCTGCATCTACGAGAACGGCGTATCGGTGTTCGAGCGTTCGTACGGCAGCGGCCCGGTCGACGTTCGTCTCGGCTCGCTCAAGGGCAATGGCACCCTCTCGCTCGGGACGACCCCCACATGCGTGTCAGCGTGCCCGCCACCCGGCGCCTACTGGTACGCGCCGTCTGGTTACTGGCAGCTTCAGGGCGCGGTCCTGAGCTCGCAGGACGCCGGCGGCTTCAGCATCTTCGGGCCCGCACCGACGATCCGCTGACCGCACCACGCGCGATAAGAAGATCGCCCCGGGCCGAAAGTCCGGGGCGACTTCATCTCTATGGTCGAACGTGGCGAACGGTCAGGCCTCGAAGACGACCTCATGGCGGGTCGTCGCGCACCAGGGCCGGCCGCGCCAGCGTTCAGGCGGAAGAGCCGCGGCCCCACGAGTGCGTACGCACCGCCGAACCAGGATCTCGAGATCGGCGAGGGTCACGCGGCCGCGCTTCTGTTCCCAGATCGCGCGAAGCGAGAGGATCGCATCGAGCGCGTTGTTGCTGTCCATACCTATGTAGTGCGCCGACCCAGCGAGCGCGATGTGTCCGTGACGTTTCGTTCCACGCGCGAGAACCACGCACGGGCCATGCCAGAAGAGTCGACACGCCGGTGATATCCGAATCGGTAGCGGCGCCCAGTGTCAGCCCGCGCGCGCGGCCTCTGCGACCAAACCGGGGAGCATGTCAGCGCGCACGCGCGAGATATCTTCCTCGTACTTGAGTAGGACGCCCAGCGTCCCGTCGATCGCGGATTCGTCGAGCTCGCCGGTGCCGAGAGCACCGAGCGCCGTCGCCCAATCGAGTGTCTCCGCGACGCCGGGCCGCTTGAAGAGATCGTCGCGTCGCAGCGCCTGAACCACCGCGACGACGCTACGCGCGAGCCGCGCGGGAACATCGGGCAGACGCCGCGCGACGATCGCGAGCTCGCGCTCGACGGTCGGATAGTCGATCCACTGATAGAGGCAACGGCGCTTGAGCGCGTCGTGGATCTCTCGTGTGCGATTCGACGTGATGATCACCGGCGGCGGCACCGCGGCGCGGAACGTACCGAGCTCGGGCACGGTGATCTGAAAGTCGGAGAGAAGCTCGAGGAGGTAGGCCTCGAACTCCTCGTCGGCCCGGTCGATCTCGTCGATGAGAAGAACGGGCGGCGGGCCGTCGCCCGAGATCGCCTCGAGGAGCGGCCGCTTGATCAGGAAACGCTCGCTGTAGATGCGTTCGCGCGCGTCGTTGGCGCGTCCTTCGCCTTCGGCGAGGCGGATCTCGAGGATCTGCCGCGGGTAATCCCAGTCGTAAACCGCGGTGGCGACGTCGAGGCCCTCGTAGCACTGCAGGCGGATCAGCTTTCGTCCGAGCGCGGAGGCCAGCGCCTTCGCGATCTCGGTCTTCCCGACGCCCGCCTCACCCTCGACGAAGAGCGGCTTTCCCAGGCGCAACGCGAGAAAGAGGGTGACGGCGAGCGAACGGTCGGCGACGTAGCGCTCGCGCTCGAGTGCGGCTGCGACGTCCTCGACCGACGACATGGCAGGCGCGCTCACGTCGTCGATGCTACGAGCGCGGAAGCGAAAGTGCGCCGGCGCCTTTGGTTGCGCCGGCGCACTTCGACGTCGGTCTCTTAAGGGCGGGCGCGCTGGATAGCGCGCTCGATCGCGCGCTTCGCGTAGACGGTGACGAGCTGCGTGCGATAGTCGGCGGAGGCAGCAAGATCCGAGAGCGCTGTGATCCCGTTCGCGGCCTTCGCGGCGGCTTCGGCTATGGCCTTCGCGTCGCCCTTCGTGCCGATGAGAGCTCGCTCGGCTTCGGTCGCGCGATATGCGGAGGCGGCCGCTCCGGCAACCGCGATCGCCGCGCGCTCGATGGTGCCGTCCGACTTGATCGCGACGACCGCGGCGACCCCGGTCACGGCGAACCCGGATGCGGGATGTGCGAACTTCGCATAGGCGCCGCCGGTGCGGCCGGCGGGCGCGGGAAACCGGATCTCGACGAGTATCTCGTCCGCGGCGAGCGCGGTCTCGAACGCTCCCTTCAAGTAGTCGCGCGCGGCAATGTCGCGGTGGCCCTTGGAGCCGATGGCGCGGATGGTGGCGTCATACGCGAGCGTCGCTGCCGGCTCGTCGGCCGCGGGGTCGGCGTGCGCGAGGCTCCCGCCGATCGTGCCGCGTGCGCGGACCTGGAGATCGCCGACCTCGCCCGCCGCGTCGGCGAGCGCGGCAAGCTTCGCGCGGACGGCCTCGTTGTGCGCGATCTCGCGGTGCGTCGCGAGCGCGCCGACCACGATCGTCCCGTCGGCCTCGGTGCGGATCTCCCGCAGCGAGGCGATGCGACGGAGATCGACGAGCGTCTCCGGCTGTGCGAGGCCGAGCTTCATGAGCGGGAGAAGGCTGTGGCCGCCTGCGATCACCTTGGCGTCGCCGCTTTGGCCGAGCTGCCGGACGGCCTCTTCGATCGTCGCAGGCGCTTGATAGGTGAATGCGTGCGTGATCATCGTCGTCCCTCCCCGGCGGCGCGGATCGCTCGCCAGATCTTCTCCGACGTGAGTGGCATGTCGAGGTGCTTGATTCCGAGCGGTGAGAGCGCGTCGATCACCGCATTGACTGCGGCCGGCGTCGATCCGATGGTGCCGGCCTCGCCGATTCCCTTGACGCCGAGGGGGTTCGTGTTCGTCAACGTCACGGTGTGATCGAGATTGAACATGGGGACGTCTTCAGCGGAAGGGACGTGGTACTCCATCATGCTTCCGGAGAGAAGCTGTCCGTTGTCGTCGTACACGGCGCCCTCGTAGAGCGCCTGCCCGATGCCCTGCGCGATGCCGCCGTGCAGCTGACCGTCGACGATCATCGGATTGATCTGCCGTCCGCAGTCGTCACACGCGGAGTAGCGCTCGATGCGGACCGCGCCGGTCTCCCCGTCGATCTCGACCTCGGCGATGTGCGTGCCGAATGGGAATGTGAAGTTCGGCGGGTCGTAGTAGACGGTCGCCTCGAGGCCGGGCTCCATCCCATCGGGGAGGTTGTTCGCGAGGTAGGCAGCCATCGAGATTTCGCCGAAGTTCTTGGCCTTCTCGGGGACGCCCTTCACGAAGACCTTGCCGTTCTCGACGACGACGTCGGCGGGCGAAGCCTCGAGAAGATGCGCGCCGATCTGCACGACCTTTTCGCGGACCTTTTCCGCGGCCTTGTGCACGGCGATGCCGCCGACCGCAAGGCTCCGGCTGCCGAATGTGCCGACGCCCATTCCGGGCGACTCGAATGTGTCGCCGTGTCGAACCTCGATGTCGTTCGGGCTGATGCCTAGCGCGTCCGCCGCGATCTGCGCCCATGAGGTCTCGTGGCCCTGGCCGTGTGGCGAGGTACCGGTGAAGACCTGGACCGAGCCGGTCGCGTGCACGCGGATCCGCGCGCTCTCGTAGCCGCCCCAGCCGACGCCGAGGGCGGAGTTGGCCTTTGACGGCGCGAGCCCGCAGATCTCGACGTACGTCGAAATGCCGATGCCGCGATAGTTTCCGCGAGCCTTCGCTTCGGAGCGGCGCTTCTCGAAGCCCTTGTAGTCGGCCATCTCGAGCGCACGGTCGAGCGCGGGCTCGTAGTTGCCGCTGTCGTACGTGATGCCGCTGATGGTGTTGAACGGGAACGCGTCCGGTGGGATGAAGTTCTTCCGCCGCACCTCGGCCGGATCCATGCCGATCTCATCGGCAAGGCGATCCATGATCCGCTCCATCGCGAACGTCGCCTCGGGACGTCCCGCTCCGCGGTACGCGTCGACCGGGGTCGTGTTCGTGTAGGCGCCGCGGACTTCGACGTCGAACGCGGGGATCTTGTAGGGCCCGGGGATGATGAAAGCGTGCAGGATCGTCGGAATGCCCGGCGCGAACGCCTGTAAATAAGCGCCGATGTTGGCGACCGTGCGGATGCGCAGCCCGAGGATCGTGCCGTCCTTCTTCGCCGCGATCTCGACGTTCTCGACGAGGTCGCGACCGTGGATGGTCGCGAGGTAGCCCTCGCGCCGCTCCTCCGTCCACTTCACCGGACGCCCGAGCGTCTTTGAGAGATAGCCCACGAGCAGCTCTTCGGCGTAGACCTGCAGCTTGCTGCCGAAGCCACCGCCGACCTCCGGCGCGATCACGCGCACTTTGTTCTGCCCGAGTCCGAGGTTCAGCGCGACGATCAGCTGGACGAAGTGCGGGATCTGCGTCGACGTCCAGAGCGTGAGCTCGCCCTGCTCGAACTTCGCGGTGACCGCGCGCGGCTCCATCGCGTTCGGGATGAGGCGCTGATTGACGATCCGCTGAGTGACGGTGACCTCGGCGTCCTTGAACGCCTTGTCGATGTCGCCGCCTTTGACGGGATACGTGAAGACGAGATTGGAGCCGAGCTCCTCGTGCACGATCGGCGCGTCCGCTTCGAGCGCCTTCGTCGCGTCGACCACGACCGGGAGCGGCTCGTAGTCGACCGCGATGAGGTCCGCGGCGCGCTTGGCCGCGTCGCGCGATTCGGCGACGACCGCCGCGACCGCGTCGCCCGCGTACCTCGCCTTGTCGGTGGCGATCGGCATGTGTTTCGAGCCGTTCATGCCCGGAACGGTGATGAACACCGGAAGCATTCCCGTTGCCTCTAGCTCCGTGCCGGTGAGCACGGCGACGACGCCGGGCTCTTTCTTCGCGGCGGCCACGTCGATGCGGCGGATCCGCGCGTGAGCGTGCGGGCTTCGCACGAGCGTCATGTACGCCATGCCCTGCAGCATCACGTCGTCGGTGAAGGTCGCGTCGCCGGTGATGAGGCGCGGGTCTTCTTTGCGGGGCATGCGCGCGCCGATGTATTTCGGATTGGCGGTGACGGTCATGGCTTCACCTCCGCGGCGACCATCGTCCTTGAGGCGCCGGCGGTCTCGCGCATTTCGACGGACGCGGAGCGGATCGCGTTGACGATGTTGTGGTAGCCGGTGCAGCGACAGAGGTTGCCCTCGATCGCGTGGCGGATCTCCGCGTCGCTCGGCGACGCGTTCCGCTCGAGGAAGTCGACGGCGGTGATCATGAGACCCGGGGTGCAGAAGCCGCACTGCAGCCCGTGCTCTTTCGCGAACGCACGCTGGATCGGGTGGAGTTCGCCGTTCTTCGCGAGCCCCTCGATCGTGACGACCGCCGCACCATCGGCCTGGACGGCGAGCATCGTGCACGACTTCGTCGCGCGGCCGTCGACGAGGACGGTGCACGCGCCGCACTGGCTCGTGTCGCAACCGACGTGCGTTCCCGTGAGAGCGAGCGTCTCGCGCAGGAATTCGACGAGCAGGAGCGTGAGTTCGATCTCGCGTGAGTAGCTCGTTCCGTTGACGGTGACAGTGACCGTATGGCGATCAGCCATGGCGCGCCTCCCCCATATCCCGGCGCCGTACGCGGACGAACGCCGCGACAAAACTCCCCCGCCTCGAAAGGCGGCGTAAGGCTAGTTCTGCCCTTGTGTGTCGGTCAACCTCGAGAGCGCTTGCTCCGCGAGCGAGTCGTGGTCTTCTTCGGGGTGGTCGTCCGCTTGCGCGCGGTCGCACGTTTCGGCGAAGCCTTTGCGGAGGTCGTCGTCTTCGCGCGGCTGCGAGCCGCGGTGCCGTTCCCGTTCCCGTTCGAACGGGAGCGCGTCTTCTGCTTCTGCTCCTGCTCCCGCTGCTGCTGCTGGCTGCGATCCATCTTCGCGAGACCGATCACGTTGCCCTCGGGATCCGCGAAGAGCGCGTAGACGGTGTTCATGGACTCCATCGGCTCCATCACCCTGCGGCCGCCGAGGCGCTCGGCTTTCGCGAGCGTGGCCGCGGGATCGTCCGTCTCGACATAAAAGGTGACCCAGCTCTTCCCGTGCTGACTCGCACCGATGCCGCCGTTGATGCCGGTGCCCTCGTTCTTGGTATCGATCATCCCGTAGTTGTCTGGGTTGTTCGTGTCGATGCCCCACCCGAAGAGGTCCCTGTAGAACTTCTGCGTCGCCAGCGCATCCTGCGCGTTGATCTCGAAGTGCGTGACCGGATATGCCACGGCCGCCTCCCCTTTGTCTACGCTCTTGAGATGGACTCTACTCTCGACGTTGCGCGCTCGTTCGTTCAAGCGGTAAAAGATCGGAACGCCGATGCCGCGGCGGCCCTATGCGCCGACGACGTGGAGGTGACGCTCCCCGGACTGCCCGAACCCTTTCAGGGAAAGGAGGGTGTGCGGCAGATGATCCGCTTCGCTCCCTCGGAGCTCGTGCAGACACCGCGCGAGGAATCCGTGGATGGAAAGACCGTGAGGATCACGACCCTGACGCGAGCGCCGGGGATCTTCGCCAACTACACGACCTGGAATTTCGAGATAGACGGCGCGCTCGTCCGCCGGCTGGACTTCGAGCTCCGCGCGGCCAACTAGTCCAGCGCGCTACGGCTTGGTCAGGACGATCGCGTTGGGGAGAAGCCGGCCAGGGCCGACCTTGTACGAGCCGCCGATCCACATGGCCGCGGTTCCGCCGCCGTCGAGGTTGAGCGCGTCGCGAGCGCCGAGCGCCTGCATCACGTAGGCGGCATCGGTGACCGTCGCGTTCGTCACGATCGCGAGGTACACGTACGTGCCGTCGACGCCGATCGCGCCCTTCGTTCCCTTCAGCAGCTGCGAGCCGTTCTGCTCGGCGGTCGAGTCGATGACCGCGCCGTTCTGCACGAGCAGTGGGAAGTTCGTGATCGCCGCGCTGATCGGCGTCTGATTCTGGTAGTAGACGTACGTGCGGCGGTAGACGCTCGTGCTCGCGCCGTTGAAGAAGAGCCCGCCGTTCTGAGCGTTGAGCGCGTTGTAGTTGATCCAGCGGCGCAGGTTGCTGTTGTAGACCGCGTAGTCGTACGAGTTCACCTTGCCGGCGCATTGCGCGTAGTCGGGCGGGCACAGGTACGTGCCATTCATCCCGGCGTACGCCGCGTTCTCGCTCACGTACTGCGCCAGAGGCTTCGCCGGACAGTTGTTCGAGCAGTCCGTCACGTTCGCCGTGAGCGTTTTCACGGTGACCGCCGAGAGGCGCTCCTTTATGAGGTGCACATCGAACGTGCCGCGGGCCGTCGCGACGCTCTGGTAGTTGTACCCAAGGCCCGCCTCCGGTGGCGCGGGGCGTGAGCCGTCGGAGTTGAGCACGGTGACGAGCCAGAAGACGCCGAAGTCCTCGAGCCACGTTGCGCCTTCGATCAGCGGACGGAGATAGAGCCGGTAGTAGCCCGCGGTCGTCGGCGCCTGGATCGTGAACTGGAACCACGAGACCTGCCCCGGTCCGACGTAGTCCGCGGGCTGCATCGCGATTCGGTTGAAGCGAGGCCATCCCGTCGCGGGCGATCCTGCGGCGCCGTCACCACCGAGAGGCGTCGCCGCGTCCTGTCCAGGCTCGGGCCCCCACGTGCCGAGGTACGCGACCTCGCCCATGCGCCCGCGCACCCAACCGCGCGAGCCGGAGTTGTAGTACGCGACCGTCGCGGTCGAACGCTCGCCGGGACACAGCGTCGGATAGCCACTCTGTCCGTACCACTGCGCGTGGAATCCCGAAACGCCAGCGGGTAGGCCGGCCGGATGCGGAATTCCTGGACCGACGCTGCTCACGCACGTTGCCGCCGCCGGTGCCGGCGACACGGGCGCCGCGAGGGCGCGCGGCATCGGCCCAACGGCGAGCCAGCTGAGAATTAGTGCCGCGACGAGAAGCGGCGAGACGATGCGCGATCCCACTCGTCGAAGCTAACGGCCAGTGCGCCGGAGCAATACCGTCCCGCGGGGGACGACACCTTTTGGTAGTGGCCGGTACGCCATGTTGATACCCCGAGGTCCGCAAAACGATGCGTGCGTGGACCAACTTCGGATCGCGATCGCGCTGTGGCGATCTATCTCGCGAGCGTCGTCACGTCGGGGCCGGCCATCTTCATCGCGTACTGGATCGTCGCGCTGGTCCTGATCCTTCAGGCGGGGCCGCTGTTGCGCCGTCGCGCGGTGATCTCGACCTAGCCGTCAGTCGCTGGGCGCGGTCCCTACGAGGTCGGACCAGTCGCCACGATGTCGATGACGGCGCGGATCTCGTCGGTCACGCTGAGCACGCGGAACGGCACCGACGGCGCGGTCATCCCGAAGTCACCGAACTTCCAGCTCGGGTTCGCCGTCGCGGTCGCGGTGAGGTCGCCGCCATCGCGTTTGGCGGTAACGTCGAACGTGACCTCCTTGGTCTTGCCCCGGATCGTCATGTTCCCGGTGAGCGTGAAGCTGAAGGTCCCGCTGGCCGCGAGCGGAAGCGTCAGCCCGCTCGTTTTCGTCGGGACGAACTGCGCGGTCGGGAACTGGCGGACCTGCAACGTGTCGTTCTTGATGAAGTTGTCGCGGTCGCGCTCGTCGCTGGAGAGCGTCGTGAGGTCGAATGTGATCATCGATCCGGACGTGAAGGTCCCGTCTGCGTTCAGCTCGAAGGAGCCCTTCGCGCCGGTGGCGGTGAGCACCGCATCCGATGGCAGGCTGACCCCGACCAGCTGCTCCCGAACGCGGATGGTCGCCTTCGACTTGTCGGTGAGGGTCCACGCGCCGGCCGATGCGGTCGTGACGGCGGCCGTTGTCGTCGCAGTCGCGGTCGGTGTCGCAGTTGGCGTCTCGAGCGACGCGGAACCGCCACACGCGGCGGCGAGGATGCCCGCGCCGAGGGCCGCGCCGATCGAACGAGCCGGTGTTCGTATGGTCAGTCTCACTGCGCCTCCCGTTGGTCGCGCTGACTCTAAGAGGCACACGTGAGATGGCGGGAAGGTTCGGCTAACAGTTCGCTAAGAAGATCCAAGCCGGCCTATCGTCCCGCCGTGACGCGCTCCGAGGTGCGGGTCGACCCCGCTAGCGGATCGTGACCACCGTGTACATCCCGAGGTCGTCCATCCACGCGCCTCCGTCGACCACGCCTCGCAGCGGGACGACGAAGGTCCCGGGCAGCGCGCCCTTCACGCGGAACGAGAAGGTCGCGGTCCCTCCGGGGGGAACGATGTCTTCCTGCTGCGCAGCCGGGCGCTCCGGTGTTGGCCAACCGTCGGCGAGGAACGCCAGAGCCGGGGAGTTGCCCGGGATTCCGAGCCGGGCTTCCTGCGCCGTGCCTTTCCTCCACGCAGTCGACCCGGTGTTGCGCAGGACGACGGATACGAGCGCCGCGTCGTTGACGGTGATGTCGGGATACGGCGTCTCGGAGACGAAGCTCGCGTGGACGGTCGCGCTCGTCGGCGGCGCGCAGAGACTCGTGAGCCACATGAAGTGCGGCCAGTCCCAGGTGGGACCAGGGTCGGTGTGCGTGCTCCCCGGAACTTCGTTGTGCCCGATGACGTGCGCGCGATCCAACGGGACGCCCTGCCGTGCCGAGATCGCGCATACCAGCGCCGCGGCCGCGTAGTACTCCTCGGCCGTGAAGACCGGGTTCGTGACTTTGTCGAGCTCGAGCTCGATCCCGATCGAGTGCAGGTTGTAGTACACGTTGCCCGAGTGCCAGGCCGTGTCGGCCTCGTGGACGATCTGCGCGATGTGTCCATCGCCCCGAATGACGTAGTGCGAGCTCACATCCGACGCGAGGATGTTGAAAGCGCGAAGCGTCCGCGCGTAGCTGATGTCGGTGTAATGGATGACGATGTAATCGATCGACGCGCCACCGCGGCCCTCCCAATAATTGGTCTGCGTCGGGAGATATTCGGATTGAGGGACGTAGGGAAAGCGGATCGTCGTCGCCGACCGTGAGGTGGTCGCGGCTCGAGCGACAGGGATCACGGACTCGGGCATCACTGTCAGATCGAGCAGGGGCACGACCGCCACGTCAGGCTGCTCGTTCTCGCGGGGCGCGGTGTCGCCGACTCCGGTCGCGATGATGAGGAAGATTCCGAGGACGAGAACCGAGCGACGAAGCAACCGCCGCATCTTGCCATCGCGAAACCCGAGTAAGCAATAGGGGTTGCGTCATCTTGCTCGTTGGGTAGTCAAGCGTGCCAGTGGGCTCGGCGGGTCCGGCACACCGTGTGCTCGCTCGCTGTCCGATGAACAGCGACAGTGGTTTCTCCGCGGGCCTCGCAATCGGCCTTCTCGTTGTCGTCGTTGTCGTGCTCGTTCTACTTGCGACGGTACCGATAGGCGGCGGCGCCGACGCGAAGCCTCTCATCAACATCCGGTTCTAAAAAGCAGCGCGGGCGATCGGGTCTTGACATGAGCAGCGTCGGGGTCTTCTGAGCGAGCGGCCCCTGGACGGCGGTCCATCGCGATCCCACGAGGGGCCGAGCGAAGAAGACTCCGGCGCTGCGATCTAGTCCGATCGACTGAGACGCGGATCGAAGGCGTCGCGCAATCCGTCGCCGAGGAGGTTGAACGAACCGACCGCGAGCAGGATCGCGAGCCCGGGGAAGAGCGAGAGCCAGGGCTGGGTGCTGATGTAGTTCCGGCCTTCGCTGATCATCACGCCCCACTCGGGTGTAGGCGGCTGCGCGCCGAAGCCGATGAAGCTGAGTCCAGCCGCCGCGATGATCGAGGAGCCCAGATCGAAGCTCGCTTGGATCATGAGTGGCGCCAGCGCATTCGGAAGAAGGTGACGCAGGATGATCCTCGTCCGAGTTGCCCCGATCGCGCGCGCCGCTTCCACGAACTCCCGCCGTCGTAGCGAAAGGATCTGGCCGCGCGTAAGGCGCGCGTAGACCGCCCACGTGACCGCCGCGATCGCGATGATCGCGTTCGTGAGGCTCGGACCAAGTGCGCCGGCGATCGCCATCGCGAGGATGAGAGCCGGAAACGCCAGAAAGACCTCGGTCAAACGCATGAGCGCTTCGTCGACGAGGCCTCCGGCGTACCCCGCGACGAGCCCGATGGCCGTGCCGACGACGCCGGCGCTCGTCACGACGACGACACCGATGATCAGAGAGATACGAGCGCCAAAAAGGATCCTGCTCGCGATGTCGCGGCCGAGCGAGTCGGTGCCAAGCCAATGCTCCGATGACGGTGGCCGCAGGCGCGAGCCCAGATCCTGAACGAGTGGATCGTATGGAGCGAGCAGCGGAGCCAGCAGCGCGCACGCAGCGAACAGAGCGATGAGTGCGAACGCCACGATGTTCAGCGGATTGGCCAGGATCGGCGCTCGGGCGACGAGCCTCAGACCACGCTGCGGGAGCGCCACCGTGCTAGCCATGCTGCGTCCGGGGATCGAGCCAGAAATACGTGATATCGACCAGCAAGTTCCCGATCGGGTACACGATCGCAGCGAGCAGGGTGACGCCGAGCACCGCGGGAAAATCGAGCGCGATGGCAGCGGCTGTCGCATAGCGTCCGAGACCCGGCCAGCTGAAGAT
>DATCPK010000070.1:0-3238 GCA_036570125.1 Candidatus Limnocylindria bacterium | reverse complement strand
GGACGGGACCGCGCCGTTCTCGATCCACACGTTCGACCAGATCACCGGCGGCAAGACGATCTACCCGCGCCAGATCGCGATCGCGAACGACCACTTCGTCTTCAACCATCGCGATGCCGACGACAAGCAGACCGGGATCGGCCGCGAGTTCGCCGAGCGCCACGGCATCGGCAAGCCGCACTACGCGACACCGGGCGACGGGATCTTCCACTTCTACTTTCCGGAACAGAAGCTCGTGCTTCCGGGCGCGCTCATACCCGGCGCCGATTCGCACAGCCGCGCGTACGGCGCGTACGGCGCGCTCGGCTACGGCGTGGGCTCGACCACGCTCGGGTTCGGCTGGGCGACGGGCTACGTGTATTTCACGGTCGCGAAGCAGCGCCGGGTCGTCTTCACCGGAAAGCTGCAGCCCTGGGTGAGCGGTAAGGACGTCGTCCTCGCGCTCCTGGCGCGCTGGGGCCAGAAACAGGCGCAGGGTATGAGCGTCGAGTTCATCGATCGGGACAAGCAGCTCCCGATGAGCTACCGCAACACGATCGCGAACATGATGGCCGAGGGCGAAGCGCTGAACGGCATCTTCGCGCCCGACGAGCTCACGTATGACTGGTACCGCGAGAAGGGCGCGAGCGAGTTTCCCTACCCGCGATTCGGACCGGGCGAGGACGCGCAGTACGAGATCGACGAAACGCTCGATCTCTCCGAGGTCGTGCCGCTCATCGCGAAACCGTTCAGTCCCGCGAACGCGTTCCCCGCGACCGAGATCGCGCGCGAGCGGCTCACCTTCGACAAGGCGTTCATCGGGTCGTGCACGAACGGCGGATACAGCGACCTCCTCGAGGCCGCGCTCGTCATCCGCGCCGCGCGCGCGAAGGGCACGACGCGCGCGGCGAAAGAGTTCGTGGTGTTCCCGGGATCGGGCGCGGTGAAACGAGACATCGAGAAGACCGACCCGCGCCTCGACGGCGAGTCGATCGCCGACGTCTTCCGCGCGGCGGGCGCAGAGATCCGCGAGTCGTGGTGTGGGCCGTGCTTCGGCCAGGGTCCGGACGCGCTGAAGAAAGGCGAGAGCGCGATCACCTCGTTCAATCGCAACTGGACCAATCGCATGGGCGTGGGTGGCCTTGGCTACCTCGCGAGCCCCGCGGTCGTCGCGGCGTCCGCGCTGCTCGGGTACATGGGCCCGCCGAGCGAGCTTGGCATCGAGTGGCGCGCGGAGCGCTTCGTCTAGTCGCGGATCCCCCGTTGGGGCCCCTCCCCCATCAGGGCCCCTACCCCTGGGGGAGACTCGCCGGCCGCCAACCTTGCGTTCACTCGACATGGAGAGAAAAACGGACCTCGTCGACTATCTGGTGGGCGTCATGTTCCTCGCGGTCGTCTTGATCGTCGGCCTCGCCGTCCTTGGGAACCAGCTCGCGAACGTCGTTCATCACGCGTAGCGGCCGACCTGTCGAGCGTACGACCGTTCGGCACGCCTCGTGCGGTCTTGTGCCCTCGTGCAAGAAAAACCGCCGCCCGATCCCGACGCGACCGCGCAACTGGAACGGCCACCCGCCGGAACGAACGTCGCGCCACCGCCGCCACCGAGCACGCCGCCCGTCCGCCGTCAGGCGGACCGCTGGTCGACCGTGTTCACAGTGTTCGCGGCGGTCGCGCTCGTCGCGCTGCTCCTTCTCGGCGCCGCCGTGATCGCCTCCCAGCAGGTCGCGGCCCCGTCTGCGAGCCCGTCCGCGTCGGCATCAACGTCGCCGAGCTCATCGCCGTCGGCGTCGGCCACACCGGCCCCGCGGACGGCCACGCCGACCGAGGCTCAACCCAGCGCGACGCCGATCCCGACAGCAACGCTGCCCCCGGTCACGCCCGTGCCGACGGTCGTGCCCTCCGTGCCAGTGAGCTCCCCGCCGCTGCCGACGAAGACCCCCTAGTTAGCGGCGGCCGTCGTTCGGTGGATCGGAGGCGACCTGGTCGCCGCCCTTCTTGCTGATGAGATGGAGCCGGTCGGTGTGCTCCTGCAGTTCGGCCGGTGTCTTAAAGGTCTGGCCGCAGTCGCGGCACTTCAAATCCAACATGGCCCCGGTGGGCTGCAGAGCGGATGCCGCGCGGGTCACTTGCCTTTCAGGGCGGCGACGACAGGGCCGAATGCTCGCATTGCCCTTCCGGGTAGCGCGATGTAGCTGATACCCAGGCGCTCCCGCCGCGCGAGGAGATCCTCGACCAGCGACGCGCGCGACCCGTACATGAAGAACGGCGTGTCGACGATCGCGGTGAGCGCCGATTTGAGGCGGCCGGTGAGCGCGTCGATGAGCGAGCGCGCCGCATCCGTCACCTGCGCGTCGAAGACGATGACGTTGAGCTCGAGCTCCGAAAAGCGTGGCGAGCGGCGAAGCGTCGCGACCCGTTTTTCGACCGACCCGACGGTGATCGTGCGCAGCTTCGGACCGCCCTTGGGATTGAGGGTCGGCGCGATGGCGACGATCTGCGCTTCGCGCGCGGCGATGCGAAGCATCCGCGGTCCGCCTCCGCCGATCATCACGGGCGGGTGCGGGCGCTGCGTCGGCCGTGGCAGGACCATCGCCTCACGCACGCGGTAGTGCGTGCCCGCGTGCGTCACCTTCTCTTCGGTCCAGAGCCGTTTGATCAATGCGATCGCTTCCTCCAACCGATCGACGCGCACCTTCGGCGTGTCGTACGGAATGCCGAGCTGCCGGTAGTCGCGCGTGTTCCATCCCGCTCCAATGCCGAACTCGAGCCGTCCGCCGGAAAGGAGATCGAGCGTCGTCGCCTCCTTCGCGAGCATCACCGGATTGCGGTAGTCGTTGTCGAATACGAAGCTCCCGACGCGAAGACTCGTCGTCGCGTCGGCGATCGCGGTGAGCGCAGCGACCGGCGCGAGCTGATCGGTGATGTGGTCGGGCATAAGGAGCGTGTCGTAGCCGAGCCCTTCGGCACGCTGCGCGACCTCGCGCCAGTGCGCCGCGGAGCGACCGCGTTCGGCCATGACCGCGAAGCGAAAGTGCGCTAATGCCTCGGCGGCAGGCGGCGGTGCTTCTCGACGCTCGCCAGGAGCTCGAGGAACTCGAAGGGCTTGACGACGTACCCATCGGCCCCGACCTCGTCGGCCCACCGCTTGGCGTCTTCTGCGGCGGTCATGACGACGACCGGCGACGCGATCCCTCGAGTGCGCAGCGCGGCCGCGAACTCCCATCCGTCCATCCGCGGCATCCGCATGTCGAGGAGGATC
>DATCPK010000069.1:0-23916 GCA_036570125.1 Candidatus Limnocylindria bacterium | reverse complement strand
TTGGCTGGAGGCCAACCGACCAGACGTGATCGGAGCCCTCTCAGACCTTGTCCGGAGGGGGCAGATCGAGCTCCTTTCCGGCGGTTATTACGAGCCGGTCCTTGTCGGCGTGCCTCGTCGCGACGGTGTCGCCCAGATTCGGGCGCTTTCCGACCGGGTTCACGCGATCTTCGGACAGCGGCCGCTCGGCGCGTGGCTGACCGAGCGCGTCTGGGAGCCGCATCTTCCGTCTCTTCTCGCCGAAGCGGGGGTCGCGTACACGGTCCTCGATGACGAGCACTTCCTGCAGGCAGGGCTTCGCCCGCAAGAGCTCGGCGAGTCCTATGTCACCGAAGACCAGGGCCTGCCGGTGATCGTGTTCCCGGGAAGCGTGAAGCTCCGCTACCTCATCCCGTTCCGTGATGTCAGGGAGACGATGAAGGAGCTGCGGGCGCGAGCCGACGAGGGCGCGCGCCTGGTCGTCTACGCGGACGACGGCGAGAAGTTCGGCGGGTGGCCGGGCACGTACCAGCGCGTGCACAAGGATGGCTGGCTCGAGCAGTTCTTCTCGGCGATCGCGCAGGCCGACTTCATCCAGACGACGACGCTCGAGGACGCCTGGATCTTCCAGAAGCCCGCGCGTCGCATCTATATCCCGTCCGGGTCGTATCCCGAGATGGCGGACTGGGCATTCGAGCCGACCGCGGCAAAGCGATACCAGCAGGCGCGGAACAAGCTCGGCGACGAGTCGGCGCTGGTCGCGTCACCGCTCTGGCGCAACTTCCTCGCGAAGTACCCCGAGTCCAACGCCCTGCACAAGCGGATGCTGATCGTCAGCGAGGAGCTTGCGCGCCGCAGCATCCTCGACGCATCTGCCGAGGTCCGTCAGGCGCAGCAGAACCTCTGGCGCGCTCAGGGCAACGACGTGTACTGGCACGGGGTCTTCGGCGGCATCTACTTCCCGCACCTTCGCGCCGACGCGTACGCATCCCTGTTGAAGGCGGAGCGGATCCTGTCGGAGCGGCGCACCGCGGCGGGAGAGCAGCGCGACTACGACGTGGACGGGTACGACGAGTACATCTTCCGCGGCAACGCCGGCGCCGTGTTCGTCCACGTGCAGGGCGGCGCCGTCATCGAGTGGGACATCTACGCGTCGGCGACGAACCTCGTCGACACGCTCGCTCGCCGGCCCGAGGCCGAGCACGAAGCACTGCGTCGCGCCGAGAAGCTCGGCAAGGTCCTCATCGGCAAGGCCGCCGAAAAGGAATCGAAGTCCATCCACGACGCGGTGCGCGCGCGGGAGCGCGGTCTCTCGAAGCTGCTCGAGTACGACGTCGCGCGCCGCGCGTTCTTCCAGGACAGCTTCCGCGCGGGGAAGGCCGAGCCGGTCGTGTTGCACGCCTACCACTACCAGCTCACGCCTCAGCGCGAAGCGCGCACCGTGAGCCTCATTCTCGAGCCGCCGCCACGTTCGCTCGCGAGCGTTCCCGGCCTCGGGATCCGCAAGGACATCCGCATCGCCGACGAAGGGCTTGCGGCCGGCGTGCGATACCGCCTGCGGAACGACGGCGAAGAAGCGATAAGTCTTCAGTTCACCAGCGCGTCGAACATCGGCTTGCTCTCCGAGCAGAACCCCGCCGACGTGATCACGATCGGCACCAAGAAGACGACCGCCGGAAAGCCGCTCGACGCGCGGCATGTGTCAGAAATCGCCGTTCACTCCGAATCGCGGCACTTTGACATGACAATTGCTATCGATCCACCGTGCGAAGTCACGACGCGGCCGATCTACTCGATCACCAACTCGGAGCAGGGTTTCGAACGCGTCTATCAACAGCTCGAGATCGCGTCGACGTGGAACGTGACGATCGAGCCCGACGCGCACGTCGATCTCGAGGTCCGCGCGACAGCGATCGGCCAGATGGTCGAGCCGGACGCGGTCCGTCCGACCGCTCGACGCCGCAAGGCCGCAGCCGGCGCGACCGCGGAAACAGCCAGGACCGCTCGCCGGCAATAGCACTGTGAGCGGCGGGCGCGCGGCGGCACTTCTCCTGGTCGGAGTTCTCATCGGCGGAATCTCGGGCGGCGCCGCGGCGACGTACCTCACGTACCAGTCCGCACGGTCGCCCACGCAATCGGCAACCGGCGTCGGTCTCCCGATCGCCACCGCACCACCCACGTCGAGTGGCACGCCCGATGACGAGATCGTCGGTGTCGTGCAGGATCTTTTACCGAGTGTCGTCACGGTCATCAACTACGCCGCGAACGGACAGCCCCAATCGAGTGGATCCGGGTTCGTTGTGGACGCCGCGAAGGGATACCTCATAACCAACAACCACGTCGTCGAAGATCCGCGCACGACCACGGTTACCGGAGCGTCGTTTGACGTCGTCTTCTCGAACGACAACAAAATGTCCGCGAAGCTCGTCGGCCGCGATCCGTTCACCGACCTCGCGGTCCTGCAGGTGGCGGCGCAGGGACTGAAAGCTGCGACGCTCGCGAATAGCGACAACGTTCCAGTTGGAGCCCTCACCGTCGCCATCGGGAGCCCGCTCGGCGAATTCCAGAACACCGTCACGCACGGGATCGTGTCGGCCAAGGGCCGGCGAGTCGCCGAGACGGCGCAGATCTTCCTCGAAGATCTGATCCAGACGGACGCACCGATCAACCCGGGCAACTCCGGCGGACCGCTCCTATGGGTCGCGACGCATCAGGTCATCGGCGTGAACACGCTCGGGGTGAGTCAAGCCACCGGCATCAACTTCGCCATTTCGAGCAACACCGTGAAGCAGATCGCCGACGAGCTCATCGCCAACGGTCGTGTCGTACGCGGATATCTCGGGATCCAGTATTCGCCGATCACGACGCGGCAGGCGGCGCAGCTCGGGCTGCCGACCGGAACGATCGGGATCATCGTCAGCCAGGTGGTCCCGGGGTCACCCGCCGAGCACGCTGGCATCCAGGTCAACGACATCATCACGAAGGTCAACGATCAGGTGATCGACGCGGACCATCCGCTGTCGAGCCTGCTCGTCAACAACCGGCCGGGCGATAAGGTGAAGCTCACGCTTATCCGTAGTGGCAAGGAGATGACCGTCGACGTGACCCTCGGCCAACCGCCCCAATAGCCACGACGCTCGGACGGCGTGACGCCGTCCTCTATCTGATCGCGGCGGGCCTGGGGAGCTTCGGGCTCGGAGTCGCGCAGTTCTACCTGAACTTCCTGTACCGCTCGCTCGGGTTCGACGCCTTCGCGATCGGACTTCTTGCCGGCGCGGAGGCGCTCGGCGTCGTCGGCGGCGCCATCCCGGCCGCGATTTTCACACGAGGTCGGTCGCGCCGGGCGGCGATCCTCATCGGCGGAACGCTCACCGGGATCGGCATCTTCGGGATCCTCATCTTCAACGCGCTCCCGGCCGTCTTCCTCTCGGCGATGCTGGTCGGCTTCGGCGGCATCATCGCGAGCTCGTCGGGCGCCGCGCTTCTCGCGGATGCGACGGACGCGGCCCGGCGCGCCACGCGCTTCGGTCAGCAGATCGCGCTCGGCACGACCGCCGCGTTCCTCTCGAGCGTCATCGCGGGCGCGCTCGCGTCGCCTGTGGCCTCGCTGCTCGGCGCGAAGCCGGAGGACGCGCTCGTGTTGCGAGCTCTCGTCGGAAGCGGCGGCGTAATCGCGGCCATATCCATCGTCCCGATCCTCGCGATCCGCCCCGTGCCCGTCGCCCCGCACACGCTCGAGGCGCCGACGCGCAACGATCTCGTGCGGCGCTTTCTCGCCATCGAGATCCTCTTCGGCTTCGGAGCCGGCAGCTTCCTCCCGTTCGTGAACCTGTTCTTCGCCGATCGCTACGGCGTCCCGTTCTCGGCCCTCGGCCTTGTTCTCGGCATCCTCGCGGTCGCCGGAAGCATCGGCGCGCTCCTTCACGGGCGATTCGTCGCGGCCCGCCTCGGCGCAGTACGGTCGATCGTTCTTGTGGAAATGCTGTCGCTGCCCTTCGCGCTCGTCGCGGCGTTCACGGGCGCGCTGCCGATCGCGGTCGGCGCGCTCGCGGCTCGCCACTTCCTGATGTTCGGCGCGAGTGGGACCGTGAACGCGTTCCAGCTCTCGTCCTTCACACCCGCGGAACGCGCCGGCGCGAACGCGGTTTTCGCGCTGGCGTGGAGCGCCGCGAACGCGGTCGGCGCGATCCTCTCGGGGGCCATCCGCGCGCGGCTCGGGCCCGAAGGGTTCACGGTCAACCTGGTCACGCTCGTGATCGCGTACGGGCTCGCTGCGGTCCTCACCTGGCGACTGTTCGCGACGCACGAGCCGAGCGGCGACGTTGGCGCGCGCACGCTCGCTGTCCCAGACTCGCGCGGGTGACGACCCTTCTCCGCGACCAGATCGCCGCCACGATCAAGGATGGCCTCGCGCGCGCCGCAAAGGAGCTCGGGTGGCCCGACGTCGACGGCGTGTCTGTCGACGTTGAGCGCCCCGCCAATCCCGAGCACGGCGACTACGCGTCGAACGTCGCGCTGAAGCTGGCGAAACAGGTGCGCAAGCCTCCGCGCGATATCGCCAAGGGGATCGCCGAACGCGTTCGGATCGCTTCCCCGATCGCCTCGGTGACGGACCTGAGCGGCTTCGTGAATGTTCGCCTCGAGGAGAAATGGCTCGCGGCGCAGGTCGACGAGATCGTGCGCGCGGGCGAGAGCTTCGGTCACTCGAAGACGCTTGCGGGCAAGCGCTTGCAAGTGGAGTTCATCTCGGCGAATCCCACAGGACCCCTCACCGTCGCGAACGCGCGGGGCGGGCCGCTCGGGGACGTGCTCTCGTCGGTGCTCGAGTTCTCAGGCGCGACGGTCGAGCGCGAGTACTACGTCGAGGACACCGGCACGCAGTTCGACACGTTCGGCCGCTCCATCGCCATCCGGTACCGGCAGCTGCACGGCGAGGAGATCGAAATACCTGCCGACGCGTATCCCGCCGAGTACGTGAAAGACATCGCCGCGGGGATCAAAGGGCGCGACGGCGACAGGTGGATGAAGCTTCCTCTCGAGGAGCAGGCGAAGAAATTCGCGCCCGAAGGCGTCGAGTGGGTCCTCGGTGACGCCAAGCGCGTGACCGCGATGCTCGGCATCAAATACGACACGTGGTTCTCGCAGGCCGAGATGATGCGGTCGGGCTACTTCGAGAAGACGCTCGCCGAGCTTCGCAAGCTCGGCAAGGTCTACGACAAGGACGGCGCCGTCTGGTTCGAGGCGAGCGAATCGGTCGACGACAAAGAGGGGTGGGTCCTCGTTCGCTCGAACGGCGAGCCGGGGTATCTCGGCAAGGACATCGCGTATCACGTGCAGTCACTGCGCGACCGGCGTTTCGACAAGAAGATCGACATCTGGGGATCGAACACGCACTACCACCTCATCCAGATGCGCGCCGCGATGCAGGCGCTCGGCCTGCTCGAGAAGTTCGAGGTCGTCCTCTACCAGTACGTGCGCTTCCTGCACGAGGGCGTGCTCAAGCGCATGCAGAGACGCACGAATCAGTTCCTCCTACTCGAGGAGGTCATCGAGGCCGTGGGTAAGGACGCGACGCGCTACTTCTTCCTGCAGTCGAGCGCGGACCGTCAGCTCGACTTCGACCTCGAGCTCGCGGTGCAGCAGTCGAACGAGAACCCCGTCTACTACGTGCAGTACGCGCACGCGCGGATCGCGAGCATCCTGCGCACGGCCGCGGAGCGGGGGATCGACGCGGACGGCGCAAACACCGCGCTGCTCACGGACAAGGGCGAGCTCGACCTCGTGCGACTCGTTCTTCGTTTTCCCGAGCTCGTCGACGATGTCCGCCAGCACTACGGCGTGCACCAGCTCACGACGTACGCGCTCGAGCTCGCCGGCGCGTTCCACGGTTTTTATCGCGATCACCGCGTGGTCGATGAGGCCGACGTCGCGCGCTCGAAGGCGCGCCTACGGCTCGTTCAAGCCGTGCAGGTCGCGCTTCGTCAGACGCTTGGTCTCCTTGGAGTCAGCGCCCCCGAAAAAATGTGAGATCCGGCGCTCGGGGAGGTCACAGCGTCAGCCAGCCTGTTCGATTCCGCCAATGGTTGCCCGCGCGCAGGTGCGCGACGATCGCGCGCTCGAGCGTGGTGCGCTCCGGAAGATCGTCGAGGCGGTACGGCGCGATCCGATGAAATACGAACCGCATCACGTCGGCATCGCCGTCGTAGCCCGCGCCGACGAGCTCGAAGCGGCGTTGAAATTGGATGATGTTCGCGTCCGGCGGGAGATACTCGGCGAGCTGCGGATCTAGCAGCCACGAGGCACAGATCCCGAGATTCGTCGGCGCCTCCGGGAAATAGCGCGCGAAGAACGGCCGCGCCTGAGCGAGCGAGTCGTCGATCACCTCGTGGGTTAGCGGTCCGCTCTCCGGTATGTGGATGCCGAGCGCAGGCTCTCCGGTTCGAAACGAGTCCTTTGAACGATCGGCGAGCCGATGAAACTGGAGACGACCGAGCTGATAGAGCGACCCGCGGAAATGCAGCGTGAGCCACCCGCTCGTTCGCAGACCGCCGTCGCCGAGTAAGAGCCGGTCCCGCTTCAGGTTGCGGCCGAGGTCGGCGAGCGTCGCCCACGAGATCTCCTCAGGGATGCGGCGTTGCACGTGGAACCGGCGTATGTCGGCGAGCGCGGCCAGATAGACGTACGCGAAGAAGTAGCGCCCCAGTTGCGTCGACTCGACCGCGGGGCCAGGAAGCTCGAGCGGGGCGAAGCTGCCGAGATCGTCGACGAGCGTCGTGTACGCCCGTTCGAGAGCGCGCCAGGTCTCCGGGTCCGTCTCGCGCGAGGGCCACGCGGCGAGGATCTCGTCCCCGTCCTCTTCGGCGATCGCGAGCCGTTCGAAGATCGCGGCCAGATAGCCCCGATCGGGAAGCCGGAATCCCTGGGTCACGCGTCGACGCTAGTCGACTGGAGTTACGGCGCCTTTGTCGGACTCGCGCTCGGTCGCGCGCCGCCGCCAAGTCCGCCATTTCCAGTCTGCGTTCCGAAGAGCTGCCCGAGGATGTTCGTCGACCCGACCACGATCGCGGTCGCGGAGACCATTCCCGTCGCGTCGGTGGTCCCGACAACTGTGATTTGATCGTTGACCTTGAGGTCGCTGAGCTTCACGTCGGCCTCGGTCGTTTTCACGATCCGCGTGCTCGTACCGACGAGCACGATCTCTGAGCTCGTCGCAGGTGACGCCGAAGCCTGCGCGTTCTGTCCGCCGAGGGCGCGGTCGACGGCGGCGATGGTGATCGAGCCGTCGTTCACCGCGAGGATCCGTCCGGTGACCGGCTGCTGCGCCCCGGTCGCGCCGCCGGTCCCGCCGCCGCCGAATGCGCCGCGGCCGCCGCTGCCACCGCGCGCTCCGGTCGCGCCGGTCGTGCCCGCCGTGTTCGCGCTCGAGGTCTGCGACTTGTCGAACGTCATGCCGGCCGCGAACCCGCCGCCGGCGAGTGCGAGCGCCGCGACGATCCCGATCACGATCTGTGGTGTCTTCATCTCATACCCCTTTGTTGTTCGCTACTCGTATCTGAGTGCCTGGATGGGATGGAGCCGCGCTGCGCGCATCGCCGGGTAGAGCCCGAAGACGACGCCGATCGCGACCGAAACGCCAACTGCGATGATCACCGTGCCGCTCGTGATGAGCAGCGGCAGGCTCGCCGCTTGCGGAATGCGATGGACGACCTCGGTGATCGCCCAGCCGAGCAGGATGCCGATGACGCCGCCGAGACCGGTGAGCGCCACCGCCTCGATGAGGAATTGGTTGAGGATGTCGCCGCGCCGCGCGCCGACGGCTTTGCGAATGCCGATCTCGCGCGTCCGCTCGTTCACGGAGACCAACATGATGTTCATGATCCCGATGCCGCCGACGAGCAGGGAGATCCCGCCGATCGCGCCGAGCAGAAGCGTGAACGTTCCGGTGACCGAGGAGAGCGCGGCGAGGGTGTCGTTCTGGTTGGTGACCGCGAAGTCCGCGCTCGCTGGATCGGCGATGTTGTGCCGCACGAGGAGGATGTCGTTCACGTCGCTCGTCGTGAGATCCATCGTCTCGCTCGACGTCGCCTTGATCACGATCTGATTCACACGATTGAGCTGCCCGGTCAGCACGTGCTGCGAAGTCGTGAGCGGCACGAGGATCTGGTCGTCGCGGATCTGACCGAAGGTGCTGCCCTTCGTGCCGAGCACCCCGACGACGCGGAAGTTCAGGATCCGCGCCCGCTGCGCCGCCGCGCCCTGGCCGCCACCGCCGAACGCCTGCCGCAGCTGGATCGTCTGCCCGACGGGATCGATGTCACCGAAGAGGTTCACGGCGGTCGTCGATCCGAGCACGGCGACCTGCGCGTTCACGTTGATGTCGGAGGCCGTGAAGAATTCGCCGCTGTCGAGGCCCCAGTCGCGCACGATCGGGTAGTCCTCGGTCACACCCGTCACCGTCGTGTTCGTGTTCTGTCCCGCGGCGGTGATCTGCCAGCGGCCGGCCTGCTGCTCGGCTTCAGCGGCCGAGATCGAATCGCCCAGCTGGTCTTGGATCGATCGCATGTCGTCGATCGTCAGGGTCTGCGCCTGTGCCCCGGCTCCGCGAAGGCCCTGGTCCGTCGCGTTCTGCGGGGTCACCGTCACGAGATTCGAACCGAGGTTGAGGATCGTGTTCTGCACGCTCTGGGACGCGCCGTTGCCGACGCTCACCATCGCGATGACCGCGGCGACGCCGATGATCACGCCGAGCATCGTCAACGCGGAGCGGAGTTTGTTGACGACGAGCGATTGCAGCGCGGAGCGGAACGAGTCGTAGAGCTTCATTCCGCCGCGCCGATGCCCACGGCGAGCTCTTCTTCGGCTCGGCGCGGATGCGGGACCAGCTCGTCGCGCGCGATCAGACCGTCGCGCATGCGCACGACGCGTTTGGTGTGAGCGGCGACGTCCGGCTCGTGCGTGACCATGACCACGGTCTTGCCCATGTCGTTGAGCCGCTGGAAGATCGAAAGGATCTCCGCGCTCGATCGCGAGTCCAGATTCCCCGTCGGCTCGTCCGCGAGGATCATCGACGGGTCGTTGAGGAGCGCGCGAGCGATCGCCACACGCTGCTGCTGACCGCCCGAGAGCTCGCTGGGCCGGTGATGGATGCGGTCGCCCAGGCCGACCTGTTCGAGCGCGGCAAGCGCGCGCTGACGTCGCTCTTTGCGATCGCCGCCGTAGATCAGAGGAAGCTCGACGTTCTCGATCGCGTTGAGTCGCGAGAGCAGGTTGTAGGTCTGAAATACGAAGCCGATGTGCTTGTTGCGGATCGAGGCGAGCTGGTCGTCCGACATCTTGTCTACGTTCTCGCCGGCGAGGACATAGGCGCCGCCATCAGCGACGTCGAGACATCCGAGGACGTTCATGAGGGTCGACTTACCGGAACCCGACGGTCCCATGATCGCGACGAACTCCGCCGGCCGTACGTCGAGGTCGACTCCGCGCAGCGCGTTCACCGTGATGTCCCGCCCGATGCGGTACGTCTTGGTGATACCGCGCAGCTGGACGACGCTCTGGATCATCGGCCGAGGATCACGGGAGCTCCGCCGCCGCCGCCGCCGAAGCCGCCGCCGCCCGCACCCGGCCGTGCCGTCGCGGTCGCTCGTGCGGCGGGCAGGACCACGAGGTCTCCCTCGGCGACTCCGGTGATGACCTCCGTCGTCGTGTCGTTCGCGATCCCGAAGGTCACGTCCGTGTCGACGGCCTCGCCGTCCTTCAAGACCTGTAGATAGCGCCGGTTGGCCGCGGTGCGGATCGCGAGGTTCGGCACGGTCAGCACGCCCTGCTTGCTCGCGATGATCACGGTCGCGGTACCGGTCATGCCCGGCTTCACCTGCGCGTTCGGAAGATCGATGGTGACGTCGATCCCGTAGACGGGAACGCCGGACTGGATCGTCGCGAGAGGATCGAGCGAGGTCACCCGGCCGGTCATGCGACCGGCGGTGCTCACCGCGTCCACGGCCACGTTCGCGACGAGGCCGAGCTTCACCTTCGCGACGTCGCTCTCGCCGATCGTCCCGTGCAGGACCAGCGCGGTGGTGTTCGCGAGGAGCATGAATGGATTCGCCGCGGTCTCGCCGACCTGAGACGCGATCGACGCGACGACGCCCGCGGTGGGCGCGGTGACTGTCGCGTTCGTCAGGTTGTTCTGGGCCGTGTCCACTGCGGACGCCGCGTTGTCGACGCTCGCCTGGGAGCTCGCGAGGTCATACGGCTTCGAGCTCAGTGAGGTCGTCGCCGAGTCGATCGACTGCTGCCCGCGCTGCGCCGTGTTGGTCACGTTCTGCGCGGCCGTTGCGATAGAGCCGCCGACGGCGTCGTTGACCGTCCCGAGGTACGTCGCGGCCTGCGTGATCTTCAGCTTCACCGTCGAGACGTTCTGCAGCTGCGAGCCGACCTGCGTGTACAGCGACGCGAGATCGGCGCGCCACTGGTCGAAGGGATCGTGGAGCGTCTTCGTCGCCTGAGTGTTCAGAGAGGATTGCGCGGTGGTCACGCTGCTCTGGACGGTGCCGAGCACCGCCGAAGTCGTGTCGAGCGCGCTGGTAAGGCGCGACGTCGCGATCGTGTAGTTGGTCTGCGCGAGCTGGAGGCTGCTCGCGATGCTGGTCGTGTCGCTGCCCGCGGCCGACGCTGCGTCGAAGTCCGAAACGACCGAGAGCAACGCGCTACGCGCACTCCGGTAATCGGCGAGCGCAGGTGACAGAAGGGTCAGCGAGTTCGCCTGCGCGTTCTGGAGCGCCGGTGACTTCGCAGCGCTTATCGCGTTCAACGCGTTTCGGAGATCGCCGGTGTCGCCGCCGCCGACGATCATGCTCATCTCGGCGACGAGTCCGTCGATCTGCGACTGGATCGTGCCCAGGCTGTCCTGGAAGCTCGAGATACCGCTCGAGGCGTTGTCGGTGTACGAGGTGAAGTTCGATTTCGCGGACGCGTAGTTGGTCGTGATCTTGTTGAGCGCGGCCTGCGCCGTCGCGAGATCCTGCGCGGCCTGCTGCCGAGCCTGATTCAGAGCCTTCTGCGAGTCACTGGTCGTGGATGCGGTGCGGTTGTAGTTGTTCTGCGCGGTCACGAGATTCGCCTGCGCTTGCGCGAGAGCGGTCTCGAGGTCCGTCGTGTCGAGCTTTGCGAGCGGCTGGCCCGCCGTCACCTGCTGTCCCACGGAGACGTACAGCGCGGCGATCTTGCCCGCGGTCTTGAAGGTCATCTTCGTCTGGTTCGAAGCGGCGACAGATCCGGACACGGCGACGCTCTGTATGACAGAGCCCTTCGTGACGGCCTGCGTCCGGAGCTCGGTCTTCGCGGCGGGTGCATTCGCGCGGGACATGAAGACCGCACCGCCCGCCATCAAACCGATCAGGGCGACGGCGAATATGCGACCCGGCCAGGTCATCAGGATCCCTCTGAACACGGTCATCGCTCCGCTCCCTCCGCCCAGGTTTCTCGGCCCGTCATGCCCTATAGA
Source organism: Candidatus Limnocylindria bacterium (assembly GCA_036570125.1). Lineage (GTDB taxonomy): Bacteria > Chloroflexota > Limnocylindria > P2-11E > P2-11E > 3-1-20CM-2-70-9. The sequence continues at coordinate 12,434 of DATCPK010000069.1, read as the reverse complement.
TAAGGGTCTTGCCTAAGAGGGCCATGAGAGGCACCGGCCCGCATGCTATTTCGCGTATTCTCGGGCCCGTCCCATGGACCTGACCTGGCTCGGTCACGCTTGTTTTCGCATGCGCGGGCGCGAAGGTGTCGTGCTGGCGGACCCCCCCGACCCCAAATCCGGCCACGCCATACCCAAGACCGAGGCCGCCATCGTGACCATCTCCCACGAGCACCCCGGCCACTCGAGCCTCAAGTCGGTGGGCGGCGAGCCGGTCGTGCTCCGGGGCCCGGGCGAATACGAGGTCCACGAGGTCCTCGTCACAGGGATCGGGACCTTCCACGACGACTCGAAAGGCTCGGCCCGGGGCCGTAACACCGTCTTCGCGATCCGGCTGGACGATCTGGTCATCTGCCATCTCGGCGACCTCGGCCACGAGCTTCCCGCCGCCGATCTGGAGCGCCTTGGCGACGTGGACATCGTGCTCGTACCCATCTCCGGTGGGGAGGTCAACCTGACCGCGGCGAAGGCCGCGGAGATCATCCACCAGCTCGAGCCCAAGGTGGTCGTCCCGATGTCGTACGACCCTGAGGTGAAGGACGCGCACGCCGCATTCGATCGGCTCTTGCACGAGCTCGGCGTAAAGGACCTGATTCCCGTTCCGAAGCTCTCGGTCACACGCGGTTCACTCCCAGAGAACGTGCAGGTCGTCGCGCTCGACTCCCGGGCGCGCTAACCTCCCCGCCGCGGGAGGAGGGTTTCATGGGTTATCCAGCCTCGACTAGAAGCGCATTCCAGTACGGACTCGTCATCTTCGCACTCACCGCGCTCCTTGGTCTCGCGAACGCGACACAGCTTTTCGGCGCGCTCGATCGCAACACCCTGCTCACGCACCTGCACTCGGGCACCCTCGGGTGGATCACGATGGGTGTGATCGGACTGTCGATCTGGCTCTTCGGCGCGGAAGGCAAGAACATGGCGATCCGCGTCAGCGCGGCCTCGACCGCCGCGTACGTACTCGCGTTCTGGTCAGGGAACTTCTACGCACGCGGGATCTTCGGCGTCACCGAACTCGCCGTCGTCTACTACTGGTGGTGGTTCGTCGTGTCGCGGGGCATGGCGGAAGGATTCGGCCGTCTCGACATCCCAAAGCTCTCGGTCATCTTCGGCCTCACGACGCTTGCGATCGGTTCGACGCTCGGCGTGATCGTTCAGGTGATCCTCGCGACCGGCGGGACGGTCCCGCAGTCGCCGGACCTCGTCGGCGCGCACGCCTCGGCTCAGACGGGCGGTTACCTCGTGCTCGTCGCGGCAGGCTTCATCGAGTGGCAGCTGACGGGAGGCGGCAAACGTACGGCGGCCGGGCTCGTTCAGATCGCGCTGCTCTTCGTCAGCGGACTGCTCCTGGCGTTCAGCCTGCTTCTGGCGGCCCAGCTCGGGCCGGACCTATCGCAGGCGTTGCCCGGCATCGCGACGGTCCTGTCGCTCATCGGTGCAGTCATCGTCGCGGTCAGGCTCGGACGCGCGGCGATCGGCGTGTCCTGGGGCGCAGGCGCGAAACGTCATCTCGCGATGGCGGTCGGCTTCCTCGTGCTCGCGAAGATCCTCGAGGCGGTCCTCGTCCAGCAGTTCATCGCGGCGCAGGGTGACCTGAACAAGGTGTCGGTCGGCCTGCTGCACGCGCTCGACCATTCGTACTTCGTCGGTCTCATGACCAACCTGCTGTTCGGCGCGATCCTCGTGTTCGGCGCGGACCGGCCGCGCGCCTGGTCGTGGGCCGATCAGCTCATCTTCTGGGGACTCAACATCGGTGCTGTCGGCTTCGTCGCGGTGCTGCTCATCGCCGGGTCCGGTGAGGGAGCGAAACCCTTCACGCACCCGGTTTCCTTCATCGCGCCGATCATGGGTCTGGCGGCTCTCCTCGGCATCGCGACCTTGTCCATACGGCTTTCGAACGCACCAGAGCCGATGCGCGCGCCTTCACCTGCCTAGCGAGCATCGACCGGACGGCAGTCCCCACGACTGCCGTCCGGTATACTTTTCATTACGTCGCGCACGCCGCGCGGCGACTTTTTCTGTTCGGAGAGGTCGACTAATCCGTGTACGCCGTCGTCCGTAGCGGTGCCCGAAGCTATCGGGTCGAAGAGGGAGCCACGATCACCGTCGATCGCCGTGCCGGCGACGCCGGGGACGCGGTCGTCCTCGACCAGGTCCTGCTCTTCGCCGACGGCGTGCGCGTGCGTGCCGGGACCCCTTTTGTGACCGACGCCATCGTCACGGCGCAGATCGTCGGACACGGAAGAGGACCGAAGATCCGCGTGTTCAAGTACAAGAACAAGACGCGGTCGCGAAAGACCCGCGGTCACCGGCAAGAAGAGACGACACTCCGAATCACGAAGATAGAGGCGTAAAGAAATGGCACACAAGAAGGGTGCGGGTTCCACCCGCAACGGACGAGACAGCGCCGGGCAGCGGCTTGGCGTCAAGGAATATGCGGGCGCCCGCGTCCAAGCGGGAGCCATCATCGTCCGTCAGCGCGGCACGAAGGTCCTTCCCGGCAGCAACGTCGGTGTCGGCAAAGACCACACGCTCTTCGCGCTCATCGCGGGGACCGTGGAATTCAAAGCAGCACGAGACGACCGCCGGCGCGTGAGCGTCGTCGCGGTCTAGAGGTCAGTCCATGAAAGAAAAGATTCACCCCCAGTACATGCAGGCGAAGATCATCTGCGCCTGCGGTCGCAGCTACACGACCGGGTCGACGAAGCCGGAGCTCCACGTGGAGGTCTGTGCGGGCTGCCATCCGTTCTACACGGGAACGCAGCACATCCTCGACATCCAGGGTCGCGTAGAGCGGTTCACCAAGCGGTACGCGAAGAAAGCGGCCGACGCACCCGCCTCCGCGGAGGCCGCCCCGCACCGTTAGGTGCTGACCCTCCGCGGCCCCGCATGACCGAGAAGAAACCGCAGCCGGCCCTGTACGGTGGCCAGGCCGTCATCGAAGGCGTCATGATCCGCGGCCGTCGGACGGTCGCGCTCGCCTGCCGCAAGCCGAACGGCGACATCTATCGCTACCGCGAGCCGCTGCGCTCTCCGCTCGTCCGATCGCGTATCGCGCGGCTTCCGTTCGTGCGCGGCGTCGTCGTGCTCTGGGAGTCTCTCGACTACGGCATCCGCATGCTCATGCGGTCGGCCGAGGTTCAGCTCGAGCACGAGGAGCAGCTCGGCAAGGGGGGGAACACGCTGATCATGGGTGTCGCCCTGGTGGGCGCGCTTCTCCTTTTCATCGGCGTGCCGTATCTCGCCACGAGCCTCGCGCGCGCGGTGATCCCGAGCTCGGTCGTCCTCAACGTGACCGAGGGGCTGATCCGCCTCGCGTTGCTCATCGGCTATCTGATCGCGATCTCGTTCCTGCCCGACGTGCGGCGCGTCTTCGCGTACCACGGTGCGGAGCACATGACGATCCACGCATTCGAGCACGGCGATCCGCTCACGCCAGCGCGCATCGAGCCGTATCCGACCGCGCACCCGCGTTGCGGGACTGCCTTCCTGCTCCTCGTCGTGGTCGTGTCGATCGTGATTTTCGCGTTCCTGCCGCGCGTCAATCTGCTCGTGGATCTCATCGTGCGCCTCGCGCTTGTCATCCCGGTCGCGTCGATCTCGTATGAGGCGCTCCGCCTCGGCGCGGCGCACGAGCGATCGCCCGTCATGCGTCTGCTCGTCGCGCCCGGTCTTCTCCTTCAGCGCGTTACCACGCGCCGTCCGGACTTCCAGATGATCGAGGTGGCCGTCGCGTCGCTCGAAGAGGCGATCGCCGGCGACCGCGAGGCCGAGGCCGCGGCATGACCGACGTGCTCACGCCGGGACTGCGTCGTCGGCTCGAAGGCGTCGAGGGCCGCTACGAGGAGCTCGAGCGAAAGGTTTCCGAGCCGGAGACGACCTCCGACCGCAACCGCATTCGCGAGGTCGGACAGGAGCTCTCGTCGCTTGCGCCGATCGTCGAGACGATCCGCTCACTCCGCGATGCCGAGAGGCGGCTGGCGGACGCGCAGCATCTCGCCGAAGGCGACGAACAGGACATGCGCGACCTCGCGCTCGAGGAGGTCGCGGAGCTCTCCACGAAAACACAGGAGCTGATCACACGGCTCCGCTCCCAGCTCGTGCCTCGCGATCCGCTCGACGAGAAGAACGTGATCGTCGAGATCCGTGCAGGCGAGGGTGGGGAGGAGGCCGCGCTTTTCGCCGGGGACCTCTATCGGATGTACGCGCGCTACGCCGAGCGGCACCGTTGGAACGTCGAGGAGCTTTCCGCGAGCCACTCGGAGAAGGGCGGCTTCAAGGAAATCATCTTCAAGGTCTCGGGCCGTAGTGCGTACTCGAAGCTCAAGTTCGAGTCGGGCGTTCACCGCGTGCAGCGCGTGCCGAAGACCGAGGCGCAGGGCCGGATCCATACGTCCACCGCGACCGTCGCGGTGTTACCCGAGGCTGAAGAGAACGACCTGGTCATCAACGACGAAGACCTGAAGATCGACGTCTACCGCGCCGGCGGCAAAGGCGGGCAGGGCGTCAACACGACCGACTCGGCCGTGCGCATTACCCACCTGCCGACCGGCGAGGTCGTGACCTGTCAGGACGAGCGCAGCCAGCTGAAGAACAAGGCGAAGGCGATGGACGTACTCCGCTCGCGCCTGCTGGCGCGCGCGGCCGAAGAGCGCAACGCTCGCGAGTCGGTGGCGCGCAACGCGCAGATCGGCCACGGCGAGCGCTCCGAAAAGATGCGCACGTACAACTTCCCACAGGACCGCCTCACCGACCGCCGTCTCGGGCACAACCTCTCGAACCTGGAGCGCCGCATGGACGGGGACATCGACGATCTCGTTGGAGCGCTGTCCGAAGAGGACGAGGCCGACCGCCTCTCGCGCCTCGAAGAGGACGGCGACTGACCGACCTCGCCATCCGCGGAGGTATCGTCGTCACGCCCGAGGGCGAGCGTCGCGCGGATATCGCGATCGATGGCGAGCGCATCAGTGGCGTCGGCGATGTCGGTCCGGCCTCTCGCGACCTCGACGCGCACGGCAAGCTCGTGCTTCCCGGGTGCGTCGACCTGCACACGCATCTTGCGTCCACCCCGACGTTCACACCACTCGACGACTTCGAGCACGGCACGCGTGCGGCGATCGCCGGGGGCGTTACGACGGTCGTCTCGATGGTCTACCAGGAGGACGGCTCGCTGCGGCGTGGCGTCGAGCGTGCTCTGCGCGACGCGGAGCGTTCGCTCGCCGACTTCGCGTTCCACGTCGTCGTCACCGATCCGAGCGAAGCCGCGCGCGCGGAGATCCCGGGTCTCGTGCGCGACGGCCACGCAGGGCTCAAGGTCTTCATGGTCACGCCGCGGTTCGTGGAGCGGCGCGACGATTACCGCCTGCTCCTGCGCGCGGCGGCAGACGCGGGCGCGGTCGTTGCGGTCCATGCCGAGGACCACGCGATCGTTGCGGCCAGCACCGCCGCGCTGCACGCATCCGGGCGCATCGGCGTCGAGCACTTCCCCGAGAGCCGCCCGGTCGAGGCCGAGGTGAAGGCCGTCGTGGAGGCGGTCGACCTCGCGGCGGCGACAAAGGCAGCGATCTATCTCGTGCACCTCAGCTCGCGCGCGGCTCTGGATGCGATGCGCGAAGGCAAACGCCGCGCGCATGTGTTCGGCGAGACGCGCCCGCTCTACCTCTATCTCACGAGCGCGCAATTCGATCGTCCAGACGCAGCCCTGTGGGTCGGCCAGCCACCGCTCCGCGAAGCCGACGACGTCGACGCGGTCTGGGCCGCGCTCGCCGACGGGACGCTCGACACGGTGGGAACGGACCACATCCCGCACACCCGCGCGGCGAAGCTCGCACCGGGCCTCACGTTCGATCGAATCCCGCCGGGTGTCTCCAATCTCGAGACGCTTCTGCCGATGCTCTACTCGGAGGGCGTCCGCAAGGGCCGGCTCACGCTCGCGCGGCTCGTCGACGTTCTTGCGACGGGGCCGGCGCGGATCGCCGGCATGTTTCCGCGGAAGGGCGCGATCGCGGTCGGTTCGGACGCTGATCTGGTCGTGTTCGATCCGGAAGCGCGCCGCACGATCCGCGCGGCCGACCTGCATTCGGCCTGCGATTACGACCCGTACGAGGGTTGGGACGTGACCGGGTGGCCCGAGGTCGTCGTCGCGCGCGGCGAGATCGTCTTCGAGCGTGGAAACCTACGCGCCGAGCCGGGTCGCGGAAAGCTCATCAGGCGCGCCTCTGGCTAACGACACGCCCCTTCGGTCTGCGTGATCGCGATGATGCCGAGACCGAGATCGGATCCGCTCCGGACGAGGGTTTCAACGCTCGCTTTGCAGTAGCGGCGGGTCGTGTATGGGTCCGTGCCCACGCTCTCGAGCTTCCACCCGTTTTGTCCGTTGAAGTGGTCTGCATCGATGATCGCCTTAGCGGTGTTCGCGCAACGCGCTAGCCAATTGAGCGCGGTACCGCCGGCCGATCGCGTGGGAGGATCGACGATTCCGCACCACGGACCGAACGTGAAGTCGTGAGGTGACGAGTCATAGCCGCCGATCCCTGGACGGAGGGTTTGCACGAGCACAAAGGGGTCGGCGAACGCGGGACCGTCGAGTCGATAGGCGATCTGCATCCAGAGGTCGCCCTGCGAGTAGTTCTGGATCCCCACGCCAATGGGAGGGTTCCCGTCGGAAAGCCGCCATCCTTGCGCGATCGCGGCCGTGGCGACCTCACGATTCGCTGTCGCTGACCCACACTGCAAGCGCCAGGTCATGCCGAGGTCATCGTCGTGACGGCCTGCGCTCACAGTCGCGCACGTCGTCGGGAGCACGAGCTCGATCGGGCGATCGATCATCGGGAAGATCGGGACAAGCGGCGAGGGCGAGGCGGCCGGACTTCTGGTCGGTACGGGAGTCACGGCGGCGGTGCTCCGCGGTGTCGATGCAGGCGGCCGCCCCGACGCGAGCGCTCCGCCGGCGGCCTCGTCTGGCCAGATCCTGGGCGCGAGCGCGACCATCGCCAATGCAACGAGTACCAGGACAGTGGCGGCGAACTCTCGCATGACGCCAGTCTCCACCCACCAGAGGCCGGCGTCGTCCACTTCCTGAGCGGCAACTCTTACATCCGTGATAGAAGAAGGACGTGGAAAAGCTCCGCTACGACGAGGACAAGGCGTTCTTGCTGGCCGACGACGCGTCGACCATCGCGCGGATCGTACGCACGGTGCCGGTGGGCCGTCTGCGTGAAACGAAGTTCGACGAGTGGACCGCCATGGAGATCATCGGGCACGTGGCTGACGCGGCCGAGATCTTCGCCGACCGCGTGCAGCTCTGCATCGACGAGGACCGTCCTGCCGTGGCGTCGTATGACCAGGACGCGATCGCAAAAGAACGGCGCAACAACGAGCGCGACCCGATGGAGCTGTCCCGGCGCATCTCCGCCGCGCACTCGCGCATCGTGCAGCTCCTCCAGCCGCCCGGCGCTGCCGCGCGGCCAGGCACGCACAGCGACTGGGGCGAGGTCGACGCGGGCCATTTCGCGGCCTACCAGGCCGACCATTCGCATGGCCATACAGGCGAGCTGGCGAGGGCTTTTCCGCCTACCTTGTGACCCCCGCCCAGGAACTCAACTCCTAGTCATGGCGTAATACATGCGTGCCCACCCTGCGGGAGCAGGCGCTTGCGCCGCTCTCGCGTGCCGACGCCGAACGACTCCTGCCATTGCTTTCGAGCGGACGTCAGACGCTCGAGCGCCGGGTCTTGCGTGCGCGCTGTCTCAAGTACTTCGAGTCGTTCGATCTCGCTTGGGCCGAGCTGAATGAGGTCCTGCCGCAGGTCAAGGATCCTTTGCTCGAGGCGCGCGTCGCCGTCGACCTGCTGCAGCTTTCCTATTACCTCGTCCGCCGCGATGAGACGCCCAAGCTCGCGAAGATCGCCGAGAAGCACGCCGCGGGCGATCCGCTGATGCTCGCCGAGTTCTATCTCGGCAACTCCACCGTGCTCACTGCGCAGAACGAGATCACCAACGCGCTCCAGAGCGCGCGACGCGCGGAGGACGCGCTCCTCACCGCGCCGAAAGGGCGATCGCGAGATCTCGTCGTCACGCGCGTGCAGCGCCAGCTCGCGCATCTTCTCTCGCACTCGGGCGACTACGTTGACGCCACCGCCGCAGCCGAAGCGACGGTGCGCCACGCCGCTCGGGTGGGCGATCCGTGGGAAGCGGCGTGGGCCGTGTACACGACGGGCTTCGTCGATTGGGCTGCCGGCCGCATCGATCAGGCGGTCGACCAGTTCACGAAGGCCGAGGCAAGTCTGCGCACGTATGGCTCATCTGTTTGGCGCTACACGTGTCTCTGTCTCGCGCGGGCGCGAATGGAACGGGGCGAGATCGCCGACGGCGATCGGCTCGCGCGGCAGAGCGCGACCGGCGCGGCGGAAGACCACGCGCATCTCGCGCTGCTGCGCGGTGAGGCCGATGTCGCCGATCGCATCCTGACGAGGGCCCCCATCGGCTTCCCGGAGGACGAGCAGTTCCGCAACAACGTTCGCGCGATCGTCCGCGCCGAGAAGGGCGATCCGCGCGGCGGCGTGCGCATGCTCGAGGAGGCCGCGAAGGAATACGAGGCGCGCGGGATGGCGCACTGGGCCCTCGGCGCCCAGGTCCACGCCGCGTACTGGCGCGAATCGCTCGTGCGCGGTGGCGGCGCGTCGCGAGCTGCCGGTCTCGTGCGCGACATCGGTTCGCGTGGCGGCGAGGGCTTTGCGTACTACCTGCCGGAGGTCGCGGCGTGGCTCGGCAAGGCGGCAGAGCGCGATCCCGCGGCGCGGGAGCTCGCGCGAAAGATCAGCGCGCACGCCGACGCTGCACTGCGGCGAGCGAAGTCCGACAGTGGCGCAGCGCCGGTCGGCTCGTCGGCGCTGGACGAGGCGACCTTTTATTTAAGAACGGTTGGCCTCACCTGGCGCGAGCTCGGCATCCTTCGCGAGATGGAGCTGCTCTCGCGCGAAGGGAAGCGGCTCGATCGCGCGTCGCTCGCGGATCGGCTCGGCGTTTCGCCGAACACGCTGCGCGTTCATCTCACGCGGATACGCGCGAAGCTCGACGTCGGCGACAAACGCGGCGACGAGGTGCTGCTGTCGGCCGCGCTCACGCAGCGGCCGGTCGCATAGTCCAGCGTCGCTATTCTGGCCTCTGATGTTCGGGCCATTGCTTCGAGGCGAGAAGGTCACGCTTCGCCCTGGGCGTGAGAGCGATGCGGAGCACTTCGTGCGTTGGTTCGCCGACATGGAGGTCACGCGTTTCTTGGCAACGCGCATGGCGATCTCGCTCGAGCAGGAGATGGAATTCCTGAAGAAGATCGGCGAATCGAAGGACGATGTGTGGTGGGTCATCGAAGCGGACGGCAAGGCGATCGGCGCGACCGGGATCCACGGCATCAATTGGCTCGACGCGAACGGGACCACAGGGATCGTGATCGGAGAGAAGGCGGCGTGGGGCAAGGGCTACGCGACCGAGGCGATGCAGATCCGCACCCGTTATGCGTTCCGCGAGCTCAACCTTCACAAGCTCGTGACCGAGGTCGACACCGAGAACGAAGCAAGCAGGAAAGCGCTCGAACGCAATGGGTATCGGACCGTCGGCGTTCGACGCGAGCAGACCTTTCGCGATGGAAAGTGGAAGGACCGCTGGCTCGGCGAGATCGTTCGCGACGATTGGGAGAAAAAGCAGGCCTGACACCCGCCTGCGACCTTTCAAACGAGCGGTGCTCTGATAGCCTCGCGCTGCGGGAAGGGTCGCGTGTTGAAGAAAGTATTTGTCGTTCTTCTCTTGATCGTTGCGGGGGTAGGAGCGTTCCTCTATTTCCCTCGTGGCGCGAACACGTCCGCGCAGAACGGTGCGACCCTCGCGATCCTCAACACCGCGATCGAAGGCGCGCGCGCCGGCGCCGCGTTCGCGCCCGCGCTCGACGGCGAGCTCTACGCGACGGGAGACCTCGTCCGCGCCAACGTCGACGGCCGCGCGATCCTCACGTTCTTCGACGGGTCTTCGCTGTCGGTTGACCCCGGCTCGCAGGTGAAGGTCATCGCCCTGGATCGTGTCGGGACCGACGGGATCCAGGTCACCATCGAGCAATCGCTCGGGCGGTCGTGGCAGTCGGTGCAGAAGCTGAAGACGCCGGACTCGCGCTATGAGGTGCGCACGCCCAGCACGAGCGCGGTCGTCCGCGGCACCGGGTTCCTCACGTCCGTCCAGCCGCTCGCGAAGGGCGGAACGCAAACCACATATCAGGTCGACGAAGGCACGCTCCAGGTGAGCGCGACGGCCGGCGGCACCGTGAGCGTCCCGGCCGGAACGCAGGTCACGATCGCCGAGGGCGCGCAGGCGCCGGCGACCGCGACACCGATCCCGCCTTCGCCGCGCCTTGAGATCACGAGCACCGGCGGTCTCGGCTTCCTCGTCGTCGCTCCGACGGGTCAGGCCTGCGGGCCGACCGGCAGCAGGGCCGAGATCTTCGGCTGCGTGATCACCGCCGACACGGTCAGCATCCGCGAGCCCGCGGCGGGCCGGTGGGGCATCGTCACGACGTCCACGGGCGCGGTGTCGCTTGGGACGCTCAGCATCGACGGATTCATCGGAACGACTCGCAACGCCGGACGCACGCTCGGCCGTCCCTACGCCGCCGGCGACATGCTCCGCACCGGTCTCACTCTCACGCCAGGTCCGCCGCTCGCACTGAGCGCGTTCGAAACGCCGACGCTCGTGACGAGCGTGTGCGCGGCCGCGGCACCGGGCCGCGTGTTCGCGACCGGTCCCGTCGACGGCCGCGCGGATGCGATCAGGACCTTCGCACGCGACAACAAGGGAACCGCGGTTTCGCTCGTGTTCACCGAGGCGGAGCTGAACGAGGCCGTGAACCAGAACGCGCCTTCCGCGACGGATGGCGTGACTCTGAGCGACGCGAAGATCAGGATCGACGCCGCCGGAATTCATGGGACCGCGAAGGCCGCGACCCAATTCATCACGGTGAATGCGAGCGCGGATGTCGTGGGCGGCTCTGTCGGCGACAAATTCACGCTCAAGGTGTCGCGGCTTGCGGCGGACCCGCTCCCGCCTGCGCTCGTCGACGCGGTGAAAGGCCTTGTCGACTCGAGCACCGCGGACATCTCCGGGTCCGTCCCGTTCCTCGTGAAACAGGTCGCGTTCCGTAACGGCTGCTTCTGGGTCAGCGGGGTGACGCCGAACTAACCGCACGCGCACAATTCGCGCGTGCGGCCTGAGCTCGAGAAGCTGGTGCGGGAAGGGATGTCCCGCTATCACGTCCCCGGGATCGCGATCGGCATCCTCCACGACGGCGACGAGGACATCGCCGCGTACGGGGTGACCAATCTCGAGCACCCGCTTCCGGTCGACGCCGACACGCTGTTCCAGATCGCTTCGATCACCAAGACCATCACGGCGACCGTCGTCATGCGCCTCGTCGAACGCCGCGCGCTCGACCTCGACGCGCCCATCCGCCGGTACCTCCCGGAGTTCAAGCTCCGTGACGAGGACGTCGCGAAGCGCGCGACGCTGCGACACCTTGTTACCCACACCGGCGGTTGGCTCGGCGACTCCTTCGCCGACTTCGGCAAGGGCGACGACGCCCTCGCGCGCTACGTCGCGGCGATGGCCGAACTCGAGCAGCTGACCCCTCTCGGCGAGATCTGGCACTACTCGAACTCGAGCTTCGCCGTGCTCGGACGGCTCATCGAAGTCGCCACTGGGAAGACCTACGAGGCCGCCGTGCGCGAGCTTCTGTTCATCCCCCTCGGCATGGCGAAGAGCTGCTTCGGCGCCGACGACGCGATCACGCACCGCGTCGCCGCCGGGCACGTCGTCGTCGACGAGCAGCCCCGCGTCGCAAGGCCCTGGGCGTTCCCGCGAGCCACCACGCCGGTCGGCGGCGTCGTGTCGAGCGTGCGCGAGCTCCTTCGATATGCCCGTTTTCACCTCGGCGACGGTCGCACCCAGGACGGCGGGCGGCTCCTGTCGGTCGGCTCGCTCGAGCTGATGCGCACGCGCCTCGCGCCGGCCGACAACGACCGTGGCGTCGGCGTCGCGTGGTTCCTGCGGGAGATCGGCGGCGTGACGATCCAATATCACGCGGGCGCGGCCATCGGTCAGCAGGGCGTTCTCATGCTCGCGCCCGAGCGTGGCTTCGCCATCGCGGTGCAGACCAACTCGGGCCGCGGCGGTCTGCTGCACGGCGACGTGACGAAGTGGGCGCTCAAGACCTTCGTCGGCGTCGAGGAGCCTGAGCCCGCGCACGTCCGGATGACGAAGTCGCGCCGCGACGAGCTGGTCGCGCGCTACACGGCCGCGCTCGCGGACGTGGAGCTTCGCGCGGGTGGTGACGGCGTGCTGCTCCTCCGCTCGATCAGCCAC
>DATCPK010000068.1:0-62468 GCA_036570125.1 Candidatus Limnocylindria bacterium | reverse complement strand
CAGAGCTCGCTCCGATCGAAGAGGGCGCGGTTCAGGATCACGCGTGCCGCGGGCGCGCCGGTCGCGAGGTCCTCACCGAGGCCGGCAGTGAGGCGTCGCACAAGGATGAGCACGAGCGCCGCGATCCCAGCCAGAACGGTCGGTGTGGTGCCTTCCTGCTCCCAGATGACCGCGGGAAACACCGCGTACGAAAGCAGATTCGCGATCGGCAGCAGTCGCTTCGGTCGCGGCCGCACCGTGATCCGAAGCAGCGCGGCGACGATCACCGGGATCCACGCGATGAAGAAAGCGATGAAATCGGCCGCGAGCTGGAAGCCCCACGCAGTGGCATTGGCGCGACCGCCGTCGAACTGATGGAAGACCGGCCACATCTGTCCGGCGATCGCGGCGAGGCCAGAGAGGAGCTGCGTCTCGAGCGGCAAGTCGAGCGCGCGCGTGATGACGACTGCGGCGAAGCCTTTTGCTCCATCGAGCACGCCGCCCGCGACGCCATGCCACGGCGTGATCGCCTTCGCGAGATTGGAGCCGCCGAGCTTTCGCGAGCCGAAGGCGCGAAGGTCGATCCCCTTCGCGCGCGCGATCCAGTAGGGGAACGAGATCGACGCGAGGAGATAGGACGCCGCGACCGCGACCGCGTCGATCATCGATGGGTAGAGTACGGACGTGGATCGGCGGGTCACCATCGTCGAGCCCAAGGCGAGCTGGTCAAACGAGTTCGGCACGATCTCCACGGCGGTCCGCGACGCGTTGGGACCTCTCGTTCTCCGCATCGACCACATCGGCTCGACCTCGGTGCCGGGCCTGCCGGCCAAGGACGTCATCGACGTCCAGCTGACCGTCACCGCGCTCGACCGCGGTCGACTCGCACCGTCGCTCGAACGCGCGGGATTCGTCGACCAAAACATCGGGAGCGACCATCGGCCCCCGGGCGCGACGGGCCCGGACGACGACTGGCGCAAGCTCTTCTTCCAGGCAGGCTCGGGCCGCCCCGTGAACCTCCACATCCGCGTCGCGGGCCGGCCCAACCAGCGGTACGCGCTGCTCTTCCGGGACTACCTCCGCGCCCACCCGCAGTCCGCGGCCGCCTACGCGAAGCTGAAGCGGGCGCTGGCCGATCTGGGGATCGATCGCGGTCTCTACGCCGACGTGAAGGACCCGGCCTGCGACCTCATCTTCATCGCCGCGGAGGAGTGGGCGGCGCAGACCGGCTGGTCCGTTCGATAAAGATGCGCATCTTTACCAGAGGCCGACTCCCTCTATTATTCGAATGTCCGGCCTCTGCGGGGCCGGTTTCCTTTTGAAAAGAAGGCGGGGTGACCAGTAACCGTTGTCGGAAGTGATCATTGGTGAAGGCGAGTCTTTTGAGGCAGCGCTTCGCCGATTCAACAAAAAGATCCAGCAGGCCGGGATCCTCGCGGAGGCCCGCCGCCGCGAGTTCTACGAAAGGCCTGCAGCACGCCGCAAGCGCAAGGAAGCGAAGCGCCGCAAGCGCTGACGCGGAGCTAGGCGCATAAGCGCGCAATTGAAACAGCGGCTCGAGAGCGATCTCAAAGCCGCGATGCGTTCGGGCGAGACTCTTCGTCGTGACACCGTGCGCTTTCTTCTCGCCGCGATACAGACCGAGGAGAAGGCGCGGCTTGGTGCCGCGGTCGACAAGCTCGTTGCCGAGGGCAAGGACGAGACCGCGCGCCAGGCGTGGCTCGCGCAGAACAAACCCGGTGACCTCGACGATGTTGCGGTCACCGATGTGCTCACGAAGCAGGCGAAGATGCGCCGCGATTCGATCGAGGCATTTCGCAAAGGTGAACGGCCCGATCTCGTGAAGAAAGAGGAGAACGAACTGGCGCTCATCAGCGCGTATCTACCAGAGCAGCTCGACGAAGCGAAGATCCGCGAGATCGTTGCGCGTGTCATCGGCGAGACCGGAGCCAAAAGTCCGCAGGACATGAAGCTCGTGATGCCGAAGGTCGTCGCGGAGACGAAGGGCCGTGCCGACGGCAAGGTGGTTTCGGGCATCGTCGCCGCGCTGCTCAAGGAGCGCGCGTCATGACCGCGGCTGGCTCGCAGATCACCATTCTCATCCCTGACCCCGACGAGATGATGTTCGTCGCGGGCGACAACGAGGCGAATATCGACCGCATCGAGCGTGAGTTCGGCGTGAAGATCATCTCGCGCGGCGCGGAGCTGCGCATCAGCGGCGAACCCCCGGCCGTCGCGCGCGTCGGCGATCTCGTTGGCGCGATGCGGACTCTGTCCGGCCGCGATCAGTCCCTGCGCAAGCCCGCGTTGGAGCGCTTGATCGGCGACGCGAAGGAAGCCCCGGTCGCGCCGCCGTCCGAGATGCGCGAGGTCATCGCGACGACCGTGCGCGGCAAACGGATCTCGCCGCAGTCTGAGAACCAGCGCACGTACATCGAAGCGATTCGCAAGCACGACCTCGTCTTCGCGGTAGGTCCTGCGGGCACGGGAAAAAGCTATTTGGCTGTTGCGATGGGCGTGGCCGCGCTCCGCGATCGCAAAGTGAGCCGGCTGATCCTCACGCGCCCGGCGGTCGAAGCGGGGGAGCGACTCGGATTTCTGCCGGGCGACCTGCAGGAGAAAATCGATCCGTACCTGCGGCCGTTGTACGACGCGCTCTATGAGCTCATGCCGCCGGAACGTTTCGCGCGCGCGACGGAACGCGGCGAGATCGAGGTGGCGCCGCTGGCGTACATGCGCGGCAGAAGTCTTAACGAGGCGTTCATCATCCTGGACGAGGCGCAGAACACCACGGCGCCGCAGATGAAGATGTTCCTCACGCGTCTTGGGTTCGGTTCGCAGGCCGTCGTCACCGGCGACGTAACGCAGATCGACCTCGCCGGCGACAAGAGCGGATTGGTCCTCGCGCGCGAGATCCTGCGCGACGTCGAGGGCATCGCGATGGTCGACTTCAACGACCGCGACGTCATCCGCCACGAGCTCGTGGCCCGGATCGTCCGGGCGTACGATCGTTTCGAAAAGGGAAACGCTCAGAGGTGATCCGCCGACTTCAAGTGAGCGATCCGCGATTCGCGCGGTTCCGAGCGGCCGTGCGCAGCGACCCGCGCGCGCGGGCGACGGCGTTCGTCATCATCGCAGGGATCCTCACCGCGATCGCGCTGCTCATCGCGCCGCCGGCGACGG
Source organism: Candidatus Limnocylindria bacterium (assembly GCA_036570125.1). Classification (GTDB taxonomy): domain Bacteria; phylum Chloroflexota; class Limnocylindria; order P2-11E; family P2-11E; genus 3-1-20CM-2-70-9. Next base: position 59,306 of record DATCPK010000068.1, on the reverse strand, counting down.
TCACGTACAGCGTCGGCGAGGTGGCGAAGGGCGCGATCCGCGCGCCGCGCAGCGTCTCCTTCATATCGGAGTCGTTGACGGAGGCCGAGCGAGCCAAGGCCGAAGCGGCGGTACCGAAGCAGGTCGCGACCGATCCGACCATCCTCGCGAACGCCAGCGCGCGCATTCAGAGCGCCGTCCCCGCGATCGCTCGGATCCGCGCTGACGCCGCGCAGCAGCGCGACCAGAAGATCGCCGCGCTGATCCGGCTTCCCGACGTCGCGCTCACGCCCGCGGTCGCGACGGACATCGTCGACATGACGCAACCCGAGTGGGATCAGCTCGGCACGACTTTGGACGGCGCCCTGCGCACCCTCTACGCGCAAGGCATCCGCGCCGAGCAGCTCGACGCGGTGAAGGCCGACGCCGGCAAGGCGCTACCCGCGGGCTGGACGGAGCGGCAGAAGCGCGCGGGCACCGAGATCCTGAAGCAAAACCTCGACGTGAACGTGAAAGTGGACGAGCTCGCGACGAGCCTCGCGCGGCAGGATGCTCGAAATGGCGTCACCCCCGTGCAGGTACAGGTGACGGCAGGCGAAGCCGTCGTGCGGACTGATGAGGTCATCACGACGCTCGAGGTCGAAAAGCTCCGCGCCCTCGGCCTCGCCAACGAGAGCAACGACTGGCGTGGCACGATCGGCCTGCTGCTCTGGGCGGGGCTCATCGCCGGGGTCCTCGCGCTCTTCCTCGAGCGCTACGCGCCCGAGGCGTGGCTCGAAGACCGCAAGATGATCCTCGTCATCCTGTCGCTCGTGGCGATCACGGCGGCGGGCCGCGCGCTCGTTCCGGGTCACACCATCGCGGTGTACTTCGCACCCTTCGCGGCGATCGCGATGATGCTCACCGTCCTCGTCGGTGGGCGCACCGCGCTCGCGACGCAGATCGCGGGTGCGCTGCACGTCGGGATCATGTCCAGCCAGGTCGAGCTCGTCGCGTATGTCCTCGTGCCCGCGCTCCTCGGCATGGCGGCGGTGCGGCGCGCGACGACGGCGCGCGAGTTCGCGGTCGGAGCGGTCGCGGTGGCGGCCGGGGCCGTCGGCGTGATCCTCTCGTTCGTCCTCGTGAATCGCGCGGCGGACCCGCTCGGCGTGGCGCAGCTGCTCTCGGGCGCGCTGGTGAGCGGTCTGGGCTCTGGACTCCTCGCGTTCGCCGGAATGGCGATCCTCGGCCACGTCTTCGGGATCTCCACGGTCTTCGAGCTCCGCGAGCTCGGCGATCCGAACCATCCGCTCCTGCGGCAGCTCTTGCTTCGGACGCCCGGCACCTATCACCACTCGCTGCTCGTCGGAAATCTCGCGGAGCGCGCCGCCGAGGTGATCGGCGCCGATCCGCTCGTCGCTCGCGTGGGCGCGTACTACCACGACATCGGAAAAATGCGGAACCCGACCGCGTTCATCGAGAACCAGACCGGGCAGAACCCGCACGACGAGCTCGATCCGCTCGTCTCCGCGGGCATCGTGGCCGCGCACGTGAAGGACGGGCTGGCCCTCGCGGACCGGTACCGCCTGCCGGAGCGTATTCGCGAGATGATCCCGGGCCATCACGGGACGAGCGTCGTGAAGTACTTCTTCCAGATCGCGCAGCAGCGCGGCCAGGCACCCGACGAGCGTTCGTTCCGCTATCCCGGCCCGCGGCCACAGAGCAAAGAGGCTGGGATCGTCATGCTCGCCGACGGCACCGAGGCGTCTGTCCGCTCGCTCTCCGAGAAGAATCCCGAGACGATCCGCGCGATGGTCGACCGCATGATCGACGAGCGCGTCGCCGACGGTCAGCTCGACGAATGCGATCTCACCTTCCGCGACGTCGAGCGCATCAAGGACGCGTTCTGCGAGCTGCTCCTCGGCGTGTATCACGAGCGCATCCCGTACCCCGAGGACCGCATCACGCGCATCAAGCCCGCCGCGAGCGGCTAGCGCGATGCGCATCGCCATCGCCGGCGAGGCGCCATGCGAGCTCGCTCCGATCCGCCAGGCGATCCGCAACGCCGTCCGACCCTACGGTGTCCCGCGCGATGCCGAGGTCGACGTCGCGTTCATTTCGGACGAAGAGATGCGCGCGCTGAACAAGCGGTTTCGTCGGATCGACAAGACGACCGACGTGCTCTCGTTCGGAGAGGCGATCCCGCCGCGCGACCGCGGTACCGGCGCCGTCGCACACATAAATGGGCGCAGGGCAGAGAACGGCGGACGCTTCGACCTGGGGGAGATCCTGATCAGCCCGGAGCAAGCGTCCAGACAAGCGCGGCGTCGGAGCAGGGCGGTCGGGGAGGAGGTCGCTTTCCTGGCGGCCCACGGTGTGCTCCACCTACTGGGTTACGAGGACGAGACACCGGCTGGCTACCGGGAAATGGTCCGACTCGGGCACGATGCGACGCGTCAAAAGTCCGTTAAACGGTGAACCAAACGCAATGGCCGGCCGTTACCTCTTGTGGGTGCGCACGGTCGGTTTCGTTCTCGTCGCCTCGATCGTCATGGCCGTCTCGACGGCCGCCCCCTCGCGGGCGAGCACCTCGGATCTGGTTCAGCAGCTGGACGGCCTGGTCTCGTCATTCCCGGGCGGCGCCGGGATCTGGGTCGGCGACCCGACCCTGGCCACACCGCTCTTCACCCACGACCCCGACGAGCGGGTGATCGCCGCATCCCTGTACAAGCTCGGCGTGCTCGCCGAGACGGAGCGGAGAGTCGACGCGGGAGAGCTTCATTACAACGACGTGATCACGATCCAGCCTGAGGACATCACGCTCGATGGGTCGTTCGAAGATGCCGGGACGGAGCTCACGCTCGACGAAGCGCTCGAGGCGATGGTCACGATCTCCGACAACGGCTCGGCGCTCGCGCTCTGGCGGATCCTCGGGGGCGCGAACATCGACGCGACCCTCGAGAAGGCCGGCATCCAGGACTTCCACGTCGCGCTCGACGACACCGAAGACAACTGGGCCACCCCGCATGCGATCGGCACGTACTTCACGCTGCTCGCGAAGCGTCAGCTCATCTCCGCTGCGGCGTCCGATCGGATGCTCGCCCGACTCGAGCGCCAGCAGATCAACGACCGTCTTCCGGCGCAGCTACCGCCGGGCGTCGTCGTCGCGCACAAGACCGGCAATCTCAGCAACGTCACACACGACGCGGGCATCATCTTCACGAAGACCGGTCCACGCGTCGTCGTCGCGATGACGTGGGACGCCCCCGACGAAGATGCCGCGAACTTCATCTCGTCGATCGGCTCGCTCGTGTACAGCGCGAACCTGCAGCCCGCCGCGAATGCGCGCTACCAAGTCTCGAAGACCGCGCTCGCGGTGGACGTGAGCACCGACACCCGCGTTACGGTGCCGATCACGAACATCGGTACGCGCCCCTGGACGCCCAACGGCGCGGGGGCGGTCGGTCTCATCTGGGATCTCACCAACGCGCAGGGTGCACTCCTCATGAGCGCGCCAAAGCCGCTGCCGCTGCCCGCGCTACGGCCGAATCAAACGGAGAACGTGGGGATCACTATCCCCGTGCCGCAGCAGCCAGGGACGTACACGGTGACGATCGGTCTCGCCGACGCGACCGGCACCGCGCTCGCTCCCGCGGGCGCCGCGACCGCGACGTTCACCCTTCGCGCGCATCAGCCCTACCTCGTCACCGCGGAGATCGCGATGCCGCACACGCTTCACCGTGGCGAGGCGTCGTTGCTCGTCGTGAACTACGGCGAGTTCGCGGGCGCGGCGGAGCGTCCGCTGTTGATCGGGTGGCGCCTCGTCGACCCCCGCATGAGTAGGACCGTGCAGCAGGGGTCCAGCCCAGTGGGCACGTTCAAGGTGGACACGATCGGCACCTTCTTCGTTCCGTTCGTGGCGCCGAGCATGCTCGGCACGTACAAGCTGACGTACGAGCTGCGCGATGGCACGGTCTCTGTGAGCGAGCCGGCGACGACGACGGTCGAGATCGCTGGACCCCGCACGTACCCGGACGACGGACTGCCCGCGCCTTCGTCGGAGATCGGCGCGGTCCCGGTGCCGGCGCCGCGGTTCGATTTCCCGACGATCACGATCCCCAAACCGTCGCTCGAGATCCCATTCCTGCACGGCAGGTCGCCGCGCCCGTAATTCGGGCCCTAGTGTTCCGGTAGTGAACCCGCGTCCCCGCACGCTCGCCGTGATCGCGATCGGCGTCGCCGTCCTCGTACAGACCTGGCTGTGGATCGGCGTGATGGACGCACCGCTGGGCTACGCGATTGAGGGACGAATCTCCCCGCACACCGAGTTTCTCCTTGGTGGAACGGCGGACGAGCTGGGTCCGGCAGGGAACATGACGATACGCGCCGGCCCGTACCACCTTGAACAGGACTGGCCATTGGCCGGTGGCGGAGCCGTCCACATCTCCGAGGACGTCGCGCCCTATTCGATCCTGCTCGGCGGAGAGCCGAGCTACGACGAGCTCCTCGCCGCGATTCACACGCGTACCAAGTGGGAAGAGGCCACCGCGCTTAGCGGCCGGGTCAACGCCCTTAGGACAACGATCGGTCGCCTCTCGATCTCGATCGAGGGCCATCTGAGCCACGACGACCTGTTCCGGATCGCCGAGTCGCTACGGCCTGGGTTCGCGCAACTTCTCTAGCCGCGGGAGGTCAGCGCCAGCGGACGAGGATGTTCTCCCGCTGGAACGCGAGCCGCGCGAGCCAGAAAACGGCGAGGTCGAGCACGATGAGGACGATCGTCATTTGCAGAAATGCGCCGTTGTCGAGGATGACGCGTCCGGTCACCTGCGCGATCCCGAGGCCCACCACCGGGACGACCACCAGACCGCCGATCTGCTGCGCGACGCGCACGTCATTCACGCGCGTCGAGATGAGGATGCCGAGGTTCACCGACAGGAGCGTGAGCAGTGGGACTAACACGATGATCGCGAGGATCCATCGCGGCGCGGTCACCGCGTGAACGGCCGCGCTCGAGCCGATCGCGATCACCGTCGCGAGATAGACGCCGTACGCCGCCCACGTGACGATCACGCTCGGGATCGTCGAGGCGAGGCTCTTCGCGAAGAGGAGATCGCCGACGCCAACCGGCGTCGCGAGCAGCGGCTCGAGCGTGCGCGATGCCTTCTCGCCGATGACCGAGTAGATCGCCATCGTGAGCGGCACGACCGTTGGAATGAGCATGAAGAGGATGAGGAAGTACGTCGCGATGAATCCCTGCACCGCATCCTTCGGATCGAGACCGGCGACAGCGGGTGCCGATGCGTAGAGGGCCTGGACATCCTTGTCGCTCGGCGGGTTGACCGCGGCGGCCGCAACGGCGGCGATCCCCGCGACGAGGATCACGACCGGCGGCAGGAGCGTCATGCCGACGAGCAGCTTGTTCCCGAGCGCCTCGCGCCACTCGCGCACGCAGACCGCGCGCAGGAGCGTGGGACGCGTCGGGGTCATCGCGAAGACCGTCACTCGAGCGGCTCCACGATCTGTAGGTAGATGTCCTCGAGATGGGCCTTGCGCTCGGTGACGAACGCGATCTCCGCGCCACCGTCGACGAGAGCCCTCACCAGCAGCGGGTTCGTGAGAAGAGGGTCCGTCGACGCGACGACGATCGATCCATTCTCGAGATGCGCTTCGTGGACGCCGGGCACAGCCTGCACGCGCGCGAGATCCTCCGCGCGCGGCTTCGGCATGAGGCGGAACTCGGTGGCGCGGCCGTAGAGCTCGGCGCGGAGCTCGTCCGGGTTCGCGATGCGCAGCACGCGGTGGCGGAAGAAGGCGATGCGGTCGCAGAGACGATCCGCTTCGTCGAGGTTGTGCGTGCAGAGGAACACCGTGCGGCCCTCGCCGCGGAGCTTGACGATGAACTCGCGCACCGTCTTCGCGGCGTCGGGGTCGAGACCGGTGGTCGGTTCGTCGAGAAAGAGGACGCGCGGCTCGTGCAACGCGGAGCGCGCGATGGCCATCTTCTGCTTCATGCCGCGCGAGAACGTCACGACCGCGTCGGTCCGCCGCTCCCAGAGGCCCATGAGCCGCAGGTAACGCTCCGCCTGCGACTTCGCCACGGACGGCGGAAGGCCGTACAGCGTCGCGTAAAAGACGAGGTTGTCCCAGGCCGACTGGCGCTCGTACAGGCCCGGTTGCTCGGTGAGGATCCCAACCGCCGCGCGGATCTTCGCGTCCTCGCGACCGAGGCGAAAGCCGGCGATCTCCGCGGTCCCAGACGTGGGCGCGATGAGCGCGCAGAGGAGGCGCAGGGTCGTCGTTTTGCCCGCGCCGTTGGGTCCGAGAAAGCCGAAGACCTCGCCCTCGCGCACGTCGAGATCGATGCCGTCCACCGCCGTGAGTGCCCCGAATCGCTTGGTCAATTTCTCTGTGCGGATGACGGTCTTCATCGGATTCGGAGTCTATTTCTAGAATTCACCGATGAGCGCATCTGACGCGGAGCGAAAGCTCGGTGAGCTGTCTTTTCTTCATGAAGTCGCGCGCCTTGCGTCGTCCGCGCGCGACTGGGACGAGATGCTTCGCGTCGTTATCGGCCGAACCACAGACGCGATGGGCGCCGAAGTGTCATCTCTGTATCTCCTCGAACGATCCGATGGCGTGCTGCGTCTGGTGGCGACGAACGGACTCAATCGCGGCGGCATCGGGCGCGCGACACTTCGGGTGGGCGAGGGGATCGTCGGCTGGGTCGCGAACGCGCGCGTCCCGCTCGCGGCTCGCGACGTGCGCACCGACCCGCGCTGGAAGTGGGTGCCGGAGGTCGACGAGAAGCGGTTCACCTCGATGCTCTCGGTCCCGGTGGTCGCGCGCGACGAGGTCATCGGCGTGATGAACGTGCAGACGGTGCAGCCGCGGGATTTCGGCCGCGAGGAGATCGATTTTCTTCAGACGATCGCGAACCAGGTCGCGGGCATCATCGAGAAGGGCCGGCTGCAGCGCGAGTCGGACCGAAAGCTGCGCGAGGTGTCCGCGCTCTTCGAGGTCTCGAACGTCCTCACATCGACGTTAGATCTGGACGAGGTGCTGTCGCTGATCGTCGACCGCCTCGTCCGCGTCTATCCGGGTGCGTCCGGCGCGATCCTGCTGCGCGAGGAAGGCGAGGCTGTTCGCGAACGGGCACGCACCGGCGAGCTCGGCAAGACCGCGGGCGCCGCGGCCCAGCAGGCCCTCGACGAGCGCCGACCGATCGTCGCGTTCGACCACATCGCGGTGCCGCTGATCGCGAACGACCGTCTTCTCGGCGCGGTGGTGCTCCAGGTCCCTGACTACAAGGAGTTCCTCGAGGAGGAGGTGCGGTTCGTCGGCGCGCTCGCGAACCAGGCCGCGCTCGCAATCGACAAGGCGTCTCTCTACGCGCTCGAGCGCAAGACCACCGAGAGCCTGCGCGAGCTCGAGCGCGCGCGCTCCGACTTCGTCGCCGTGGTCACGCACGACCTGCGCACGCCGCTCTCGGTGATCCGCGGCCACCTCGAGATGCTCGCCGAGAAAAATGGCAAGTCGAAGCTGCCGATATCGGAAGCGACCGCGCAGGTGCTCCGCCTCGACGAGCTCGTTGACCGGATCCTCGCGGGCGTGCGTACCGATCGACCGGAGCTTTCACTCAAGCGCGCGCGGTTCGATCTGCGCGCGACGGTCACCGCCGCGCTGAAAGAGGTCGCTCCGATGGCGCGCCGCCACAAGCTCAGCGGTCCGCGCGCGGGGCAGGCGGTGTTCGTGCGCGGGGATCGGCGGCGCACCGCGGAGGTCGTCGCGGGTCTCGTGCACAACGCGACGAAGTACGCGCCGCAGGGGACGCGCATCGTGGTGAAGATCGAGCGCGCCGGCGACCGCGCGATCGTGCGCGTTCAAGACGAGGGCCGCGGCGTTCCACCGAACGAGCGATCGCGGATCTTCGAGCCGTACGCGCGCGGCGCCGGCAACGACGAGGTCCCGGGTTCAGGCATCGGACTCTTCGCGTCGCGGCGTGTGGTCGAGGGTCAAGGTGGTGATCTCTGGGTCGAGGACGCGCCGGAGGGCGGCGCGGTGTTCGCGTTCAGCGTGCCGCTCGCGCGCGCGGCCGCAGAAGCGGCGTCACGTTGAGCAGCGTCCTCGTTGTCGACGACGAGCGCGCACTCGTCGGCATGGTCGCGTCGCTGCTCGGCGAGGATGGGTACGAGGTGGTCACCGCCTACGACGGCGAGACCGCCCTGCGCCGGCACGCGGAGGAATCGCCGGACCTCGTGATCCTCGATCGCAAGCTCCCGCGACTTTCCGGCGACGAGGTCTGCAAGCGGATCCGCGCGATCTCGACCACGCCGATCCTCATGCTCACCGGCGAGCGTGGGGCCGACGAGCGCGCGAAACTCCTCGATCTCGGCGCCGACGACTATCTCGAGAAGCCGTTCAGCTCGAAGGAGCTTCGCTCGCGCGTGCGCGCCTTGCTTCGCCGCGCCGCGCCGGCGAACGCCGCGCGCGCCGCGACGTCTATCGGTCGGCTGCGCGTCGATCCGAAGACGCACGTCGCGAGCGTGGACGGCGATGCGCTTGATCTGACGCCGACGGAGTTCCGACTTCTCGCCGCTCTCGTCGCGCGCCCCGGCGAGGTTCTCGAGCGACGCGCGCTGCTTCGCGCAGGGTGGCCTGAGGAGCGCGACCCGGATCCGGAATGGCTCAAGGCGCATCTCGCACGGCTTCGCTCGAAGCTCGACGCCGCTGGCGCGCCGACGTTGGCGAACGTGCGCGGGGTGGGTTACCGGCTCGGGTAGGGGGGGGCCGCTTGCACAATTATTCCGATATCGGTATAGTTGTGCAGCATGAACTTTATCCACGAGGAATACTCGGTCGGCGAGGCCTCGCGCGCCCTTGGTGTTAGCGACCGCCGTGTCCGCGCCATGGTCCGAGACGGCGTGCTGGTGGGTCGCCGTAGCGGCGGTCGTTGGCTGATCCGGAGGGACGATCTCGAGCAGCGCATCAGCCGACGCGGGCGGTCCGGCCGACCCATGAGCCGGAGGAACGCATGGGCGCTGGTTTCCAAGCTCTCGGGTGCAGATTGGCCTCCACTGCCGGCTTGGGATCGATCCCGGCTGAAGCAAAAAATGGCAGAAGGATCGCTCCTCTCGCTCGCGACCGAGCTGCGCGGTAGAGCCGATCTGCGGCTCTTCCGTGCGGACCCGCGGGTGCTCGACCAGCTCCGCTCCGATCCAGCCCTCGTGCGTTCCGGGGTGAGCGCCGCTGCCGCGTACGGCGTCGACCTCCGGGCACCAGGCGTGGTCGAGGCGTATGTGCCTCGCGATCACCTCGACGCGCTCGTCTATCGATACGCACTGCGCCCAGCCGGAGTGGCGGACGCCAACCTCGTCCTCCATATCGTCGATGGGTCGGTGCCGCGCACGGCCGACGGCGTTGCGCCCGTGGCTGCGGTGGCGCTCGATCTTCTCGAGTCGGGGGACGCGCGCGCTCAGCGAGCTGGCCGCGAGCTCGCACGCCGTCGACGATGATTCGCATCATTCCGGCCGACGCGCAGGACGAACGAGTCTGGGAGTCGCTGCTCGAACTGCGCACACGCTACCCGGACGGTTGGACCCTCATCGGCGCGCGGATGGTGACGCTCTACGCCCTCGAGCATGGCCGCACGCCGCCGCGCTTTAGCTTGGACGCGACGCGCTCGTGAACGTGCGGCTCATTCCTCACGGTACCGAGCGCTTCTCCAAGCTCCTAATCGAACTCGGGTACGAGGTGATCGATGTTTCTGGCTTCGGGCACGGGCATCGTTTCAGGAGAGGCGACGTCGATATTGATGTCCTGGCGCCCGATGGACTCAACTCGATGGAGCGGCGCGTGACCGTGCCACCCCTCCACACAGTTGAGGTACCCGGAGGGAGTCAAGCACTTCAGCGGAGCGAAGTCGTAGAGGTCGAGGTCGGCGGCCGGCGTGGCGCGTTGCCACGACCCAATCTTCTTGGCGCGATCCTGGTGAAGACGCGCGCAATCGCGGTGGACGATGCGAAGGACAGTCAGCGTCTCGACGTCGCCTTTCTTCTTACCCTCGTGGAAGATCCCCACGAGCTGGCGGCGGCGATCACGTCCGCCGAAAAGAGGTGGCTCAGGGCGCATCCGGAGATGAATAAGCCCGATCGAGGCGTGGTGGCGCGCTCAGGAAAGCCAACGCGAGTGGGGCCTGTTTGTATTGCGAACTCTGATGACCTAACCGCGCGATTCGGCGGCAATTCGATTACTACTCCGCTAGGCGTCCCTGCGACGCAGCATGACGAGTGTCCCCGCTACGAGCGCGGCCGTGAGCAACAGGTAGAGGCCGGCCTCGTACAGCTGGAACCGCCAGAAACGATCGGCGGGCTGGTAAAGCCTGTACTGATAGACACCGTTCTCGTTCAGGTACCGCGTGCTGTCACAGTTGCGCCCGGCCAGTGCAGGGCAGCCCGCGCGGCTGAAGGCGTCAAGCATCGCGCGAACCCGATCGATCGTGACCGGCTGACCTTGCCCGTCGATCGACGCGGTACCCACGGTCCACGCGTCCGCGGGAATGTGCGATCCGGACGGCGGAGGAAACACGGGCGGCAGCCCAACGAGCGGGAGGGTCGGCTCGATGAGCTCGCTGCGCGGGGGCTCGTAGTTCGGCCGCAACTCAGTAATGACCAACCCGCGTACCAGGGCGAAAACAACGAGGCCGTAGAACATTCCACTGAGGATCCGCCGGCGCCACGCACCGACAAAAGCCCCGATGGCGAGGCCAAAGATCATGTACGAGACCAACGCGGGGCCCTCGAGGTCGAAGATGTCGAAGGGTCGGAACGTGCTGACGCCTAGGAGCGGCCAACTCTGACCACCGCCGAATGCGAGGACGACACCGGCCGCGAGCGTGACGGCCAAGACGACCTCCAGGATCGTCGCTGCCCACCGGATGCGGCCGATACCCTGGGTCCACGCGAGGCGATGCGTTCCCCTCTCGAGCTCGCGGGCGAGAAGAGGGCCCCCGACATACGAGCCGACAAGCGCTGGGACGAGATACAGCGCGAAGCCGAGATAGCGCAGGCTCCCGACCCTACGGCTCCACTCGTCGGCAAGGTCGACGCAGTTTCGGTTGGTGTTGAACAACGGCACACAGGTGTCGACACCCAGCTCGATTCGCGTGCGAGCGGCGAACGCCGCCGCCAAAGCGATCGCGATCGCGAGGACGCTGGCAACGACCATGAGCCCGATGAGCATGATGCGATGTTGACGCCAGGCGAGCCACAACATGTCCCTACTTCACCTCCGCGCGGCTCGATCGCAGGTAACCGAGGACGACTTCCTCGAGGGTCGCCGGCCGCGTGATCGTTCCGTCGTCATCGCCCCATGTGACCGGACCGCGGACGAGGCGGACGGTCTGGCGCTCTGCCTCGCGGATGTCGACGACCTCTTGCCCGGTCGATGCGGGCTCGGCTTTACGGGGACCGACCACCAGGAAATGACTCCGCTGCAACTCATCGATGTCGCCCGCGATGCGGACCCGTCCGTTCGCAAGGATCACGACGTGTTCGCAGACCCGCTCGACATCGGACAGGACGTTCGACGATAGGACGACCGCCGGGCCGTCTTCGGCGACGGCGCCCATGAGCTCCTCGAGTAGGTCGAGTCGCGCGACGGGATCGAGGTTCGCGACCGGTTCGTCGAGCAGGAGCAGGTCCGGACGCTTCCCCAGCGCGAGCGTCAGCGCCACCTGCGCCCGCTGGCCGGTCGAGAGCGATCGCACCGGTCTATCGAGCGGGATTTCGAATCGCGCCAGCCGCGAGCGCGCGAAGTCCTGATCCCAGCGTGCGCTCAGCCGGCGCCCGAGCTCGAGCGTTTCGGTGGCCGTCAGATCGAGATAGAGCGGCCGATCTTGGCCGACGTATCCCACCCGCGTCAGGAGCGCCACGGTGTCGTCTGCCGGATCCATGTCGAGCACCCGAATCGTTCCCGAGCTCGCCCTGCGGAGTCCGACCGCAATCTGGAGGAGAGTTGTCTTCCCGGCGCCGTTCGGCCCGACAAGACCGGTGACCTTCCCAGCTGGGAGCGCCACGTCGCAGTCGCGCAGCGCTGCGACCTTCCCGAAGCGTTTGGTGAGAGCTTTCGCCTCAAGAACGGTGGGCATGGGTCTCCTCCGATCCGTAGGCGTCCTGGAGCGCGAGCGTGAACAGCGCGATCACGCTCTCGCGGTCGAGGTGCGCCTCGTGGGCGTGCGCGAGCCAGCGGTCCAACGTTCTGCGAAGCGGTGCGTGCACCGAGCGCGCGAGCGGAGCGGGCGCGCCATTAGCGACGAACGTGCCGGCGCCCGGGCGGCTGTGAACGAATCCATCCCGTTCGAGCTCGCGGTACGCCTTCAGCACCGTGTTGGGATTGATCGCTAGGTCTTCAACGACTTCGCGCGCGGTTGGGAGGCGATCCCCTGGCCGAAGCATGTCGTAGCGGACCGCGTGCTTTACCTGTTGCACGAGCTGCAGATACGTCGGGATGCCCGACCGAGCGTCGAGATGGAACGCGATGCTCCGCTCTTCAAGTTCCACTATGACCCTAGTTGAATAGCAGAATACCGCTGGGCCCGCAACCAGCAGGGGTTCGCCCGCTGACCTTCTCGGCTAGCACTCACAAAGTCAGGCGACGCCCCGGCTAGCCCGTAAGGAAGAACCGCCAACTGCCGATTGCCACGCTGGTCGCCGTCGCGCCCAGGGCCACTCCGATCGCGGCCGCGATGAGTGCCCAATCGCGCGGCAAGATGGCTCGCGGCCGCGCGAGCGTCCGGCACCCTGGATCCGCGAAGCCGCGGCCGTCCATCGCGGTCGCGAGTCGCGTCGCGCGGCGTATCGCGGCGACGAGCAGCGATCGGGTCATGGGGTAGAACGCGGTCACGCGTCCGTTATCGAGACCGCGGGCGCGGCGACCCATCGCAATCGTCTGCCACTCGTCCGCGAAGAGCGGCATGAGGCGGAACGCGGCGAGCGCGCCGACCGTGAAACGGCGTGGAGCGTGAAGATGCTCGACCAGCGCGTCGGACAGGTCGGTCGGGTCGATGCTCGCGACCGCGACGATGCCGGCGAGCGCGATGCCCACAAGGCGAAGTCCGATCGCGACGCCACCGGTGATGTCACCGCTTAAGAGCGCGTTGAAGATCCCGATTCCGATCGCGCCGATGAACGCCGGTAGCGCGCGGCGAAGGAGCGCGCGCGCCGGGATCCCGATGAGCGGGACCGCCGCGATCTCCGCAAGGAGCACGAGGGTCGGCGTCAGCGGGTCGATCGTGATGAAGAGCGCGAGCATGAGCACGAACGCCGCCGCGATCTTCGCGAGCGGGTGCGCGTGCGCGAGCGGCGCACGAGGATCCGGCGTGAGGGGTTCGAGCAATCTCACGCCGCACGTCCTCGGTCGAGATGGAGTCGTTCGTCCGCGAGGGCGTCGACGAAGAGCTCGTCGTGACTGGCGAACGCGATGGCGCCGCCGCCGTCCCTGAATTCGGCCAGGAGCGCAAGGAGCTCGGTGAATGTTCGGCGGTCCTGACCGAACGTCGGTTCGTCGAGCACCAGCGCGCCAGGCGACGTGGCGAGTGCGGTCCCGACGGAGAGTCGCCGCTTCTCGCCGCCCGAGAGCGTGAACGGATTGGCGGCCGCGACCTTCGCGAGGTCGAGCCGTTCGAGCAGCGTGCGCACCCGTCGCTCGATCTCGTCGGTCGGAAGACCGGTCGCGCGCGGCCCGACGCGCAGCTCCTCGTCGACCCGCGCGGCGACGAGCTGGTGCTCGGGGTCTTGAAAGACGGTGCCGATCAGGCGCACGAGCGCTCGTGGCGACAGACGCGACGGGTCCTCACCGAAGGCGCGCACCTCGCCGCGCTGCGGCCGGAGCAGGCCGGCGAGGAGCATCGCGAGCGTGGACTTCCCGCTTCCGTTCGGCCCCGTGATCGCGAGCACGCGGCCGCGTGTAACGGTCGCGGCGACGCCGTCGAGCGCCGCGGCCTCTCCGGGCGGATATAGATAGGAGAGATCGCGCGCGACGATCGCCTGCCCGCCGGGCGGGGTGCGGCGGGTAGGCGCGACGGGCGAAGCGCCAGGCACCCACACGCCGAGCTTCTCGAGGCGCTCGCCCTCGCGCGCGAAGACCGTTTCAGGCGGGCCATCGGCGACCACGCCGCCGCCCGCCTCGATCACGACCACGCGGTCGATGAGCGGCAGGATGTCGGCGATGCGGTGCTCGACGACGACCATCGTTACGTCGCGGCGCTCGGCGATGCGCGCGAGCACGCCGCGTATCGCGCGCGCGCCGTCGGGGTCGAGGTTCGCGGTCGGCTCGTCGAGGAGGAGCACGCTAGGTCGGAGCGCGAGGATCCCCGCGATCGCGAGCCGCTGCTTCTCGCCGCCCGAGAGCGCCGCGGTCGCGCGATCCTCGGGGTAGGGGAAGCCGACGTCCGCGAGCGCTCGATGGACCCGCGGCCAGATCTCGGCGGTGGGGACGCAGTGATTCTCGAGCCCGAACGCGACGTCGTCGCCGGCGCGCGCCATGACGAGCTGGGTCTCGGGGTCCTGGAGCACGAGGCCGGCACGACCTCGGACCGCGAGCTCGCCCTCCTGCTCGCCCGAGCTTTGGTCCAACAGCCCGGCGAGCGCGAGGAGCAGCGTGCTCTTCCCAGCGCCGGACGCTCCTATTAATAGGACACGCTCGCCAGGTTCGACGCGCAGATCGATTCCGCGCAAAGCCCACGCCTTGCGGCCGGGGTGCCGCCAGCCCCAGCCGCGCGCGACGATGGCCGGTTCGCTCAGACCCGTTGCTGCGCCCGGCCGGCCGGGAACTGAGCGAGTACTCCCGTCTGCACGAGTGACCGCATGAGGAGCCATGAGCCGATCCCTGCGATGACGATCGCGCTCACGACCATGAAGGCGAGGATCACGAGCTGCGCGGTGAGCCCGATATCGGCGTAATAAAGAGGTGTGTCGTGCACCCAGGCGGCGATGGCCGTGCCGATCGCCGCGATGAGCGCGACCGTGATCGTCCAGCGGCGGTAGCCCAGGACCAGGAAAACGATCTCGGCGCCGAGCCCCTGGAGCGCACCGGACACGACCGCGTCGAGGCCCCACTGCGATCCGAGGATCGCCGAGACGCTCGCGGCCACGAGCTCGGTGAAGAGCGCCGCGCCGGGCTTGCGGATGATCAGTCCCGCGAGCACGGCCGGAACGAGCCAGACCCCGTAGAGGATGTTCTGCGCCGGCGGGATCGCGACGAACGCCGGGGTCGCGGCCGCCCACACCTGGTTCCACGCCCAGAAGACGACGCCGAAGGCGATCGCGATCGCCGCGGCGACGACGATGTCGACCGTGCGCCACGTCCAGTTAGTCCTATTCATGTCACGCACCTCCCTGTGGTGTTTCGAAAACGAGCAGCGAGCCTTTGCGAACCGTGACCGTCGCGGGTAACGACGCGACCTCGTTGCTCAGGCCGCGCGCGCGACCAAAGCGAAGCGTCTCGCCGTGGAGCGGGAAGCGGAGTCCCTCCGTCGTGATGCCGTCGGCGTCGCCGTTCACCGGCAGGAGCGTGACGAGCGCACCGACCGGTCCCGCGAGCGCGAGCGATCCCTCGCCGCGAAGGGGACGGATGCGAAGCGCTCCGCGACGCGCCTCGAGCCGGACGCCGTCGTACCCCGGATCGGCGAGGAGGAGAAGGTTGGCGGTCTCGTGATCGAGCCGGTCGCCGCCAAGCGCGCCGAGCAACACGATCTCGGTCGCGCCCGCCTCGATCGCCTGCCCGACCGCAAGCTCAAGGTCGGACTCGTCCTTCGCCGCCGGGAACTTCGCGACGGCGATGCCTTTGCGCGCCATGCGCTCCACGCCGGCGTCGCCCAGCGAGTCCATGTCCCCGACGACGAGGTGGGGAAGGATCTTCCAGCGCTCGAGGGCGAAGGCGCCGCCGTCCGCCGCGACGATGTAGTCCTTCGAATCGATGACCGCGCGGTCCGACGGCAGCACGTCACCGTGTGCGACGACGACGGCCCTCATGGCCAAAATAAAAGCGGCGCCTGAGCGCCGCTCGTAAGGGTTTCCACGCGTCTCGACTCCCTACGCTGACATTACTCAGATCAGGTTCTGGGGTCTGCGGCCGTCCGCACTCTCAGCGCCCCCTTCGTCGGGCGCTCCCCCGTCGTATTCAGTTGTGTGCTTCTCGATTCTATGCCGAAGCCCCGGCCGTCACTCTGACGCAACGGTCGTGCCACGGTCGCGAGCGGATCGGGCCGCGAAAGGGCAGCGATTTCGCAACCGCTTCTACCGCGCATGAGCACATTCATTCGGGTCCGGCTCGGTAGTGTCCCCTCATGCAGCAACCGACATTCACAACCACCCCGATCACGGTGATGCGTTCACGGCTGCGGTCCAGGCTCATCCTTCCAGCGGCGATCGCCGAGGTCAGGGCCGCGCTCGAAGCTCGGGTCGCGCAGGCGCCAGATGACATCGCGGCTCGCGTCTCACTCGGCGAGCTCAATCTGTCGGTCTCCCTTGCCGCCTCTGCCCGCGCGGCGCGGCACGACGAACCGATCGACTCGCCGGATCCGGACTTGCTTCGCGCGCGTCACGTCGTCCCGAGCTTGCGCTGATCCCACGGCACAAGTAAGCGATTCGAACCAGCGTGTTGTGCGGCTACCGGTTCGCTCCCCGCTTCTCGACTGTGGCCACGACCGAACCGCAACCCTCGTGGTGCCTAACCGTCGCTGACCGGGGCACCACCGACGCTCAGGCTCTGTCGCGGGAGGTACGAATGCCGACAACCATTTCCGCCGGCGACACCGCGTGGCTTCTCATGTCAGCGGCGCTCGTCATGCTCATGACCCCTGCGCTCGGGTTCTTCTACGGCGGGCTCGTCCGGAGGAAGAACGTCCTCGCGACGATCATGCACAGCTTCTTCATCCTCGCGTTGATCAGCGTGCAGTGGGTCCTCTGGGGCTACACGCTGGCATTCGGTCCCGACCACGGTGGGCTCATCGGCGGTCTGGACTGGCTCGCGCTTCGAGGCGTCGGCCAGGACGCGGGACCCTACGCGCCGACCGTCCCGCACGAGGCGTACATGGTGTTCCAGATGATGTTCGCCGTTATCACGCCGGCTCTGATCACCGGCGCGTTCGCCGAGCGCAAGCGCTTCAAGGCCTTCGTCATCTTCACGCTGCTGTGGGCCACGTTCGTCTACGACCCGGTCGCGCACTGGGTCTGGGGCGGCGGGTGGCTCGGTCAGCTCGGCGCTCTCGACTTCGCGGGTGGCACCGTCGTGCACATCACGAGCGGCGTCTCTGCTCTCGTCGCGGCGCTCGTTCTCGGTCGTCGCGTCGGCTACGGACGCGAGGCGCTCGAGCCGCACGACGCGACTATGACCGTTCTCGGCGCATCGCTGCTCTGGTTCGGCTGGTTCGGTTTCAACGCGGGAAGCGCGATCACCTCAGGCGGTCTTGCGGCGAACGCGTTCGTCGTCACGAACACCGCGGCAGCGATGGCGGCCCTCACGTGGATGACCGTCTCGTGGCTGCACAAAGGCGCGCCGAGCGTTCTCGGTGCGGCGGCCGGCGCGGTCGCCGGTCTCGTCGCGATCACACCGGCGTCGGGCTACGTCGACGTCTCAGCGTCGATCCTCATCGGACTCGGCGCGGGCGTCTTCTGCTACACCGCGATCCAGCTCACCAAGCGTCTCAAGGTCGACGACGCGCTCGACGTCTTCGGTGTTCACGGCGTCGGCGGTGCGTGGGGCGCGATCGCGACCGGCCTGTTCGCGACCGTCGCGATCAACAGCGGCGCGAAGGACGGACTCTTCTACGGCAACCCGGGACAGCTCGGCGTCCAGGCCGTCGCGGTGGGCGCATCGGTCTTGTACTCGGCGGTCATGACCTTCGTGATCCTGAAGCTCATCAATGTCTTCGTCGGACTGCGTGTGCCCGAGAGCGAGGAAGTGCTCGGCCTCGACGCGTCGCAGCACCGCGAAGCCGCGTACCAGATTTAAGGAGGCAGTTTGATGGAGATCCTTGCATTCGCCTCGTTCGCGATCTTGGTCGTCGCGTGGCTAGTCGCGCCGTCGCGTGGCGGAGTCGCCGCGGTCAGTCAGGCGGAGGAGCGCAAGGCGGCGTAGGCACACAGCTCACAACGGTCGATTGAGGACCAGGCCCGGTGACGGGCGTGGTCCTCTTCGTTGTCGGTCCGCTACTCGGTCTTCGTCGGTGCCTCGCGCGCCGGTCGTCCCTCGGCCACATCGGCGAGACGCGGGAGGAAGTAGTCCCACCCCTCGGTGTGACTGGCGACCGCCTCCTGCGGCAAGCCGCGATGCACGAGTCGGAGGAGGGTCCCCGATCCCATCGGCTTGAGGTCGATCTCGACCGTGCTCGATCCGGGCGGGACCGCCTCGTTACCTTGCCAGCCCCAGGTGAAGACCACGCGCCGATCGCGGACGACCTCGACGTACTTGCCGGCCGCGATGTCCTTGGCACTTCCGAATTCGACGCGGAAGGTCCCGTCCGGCCGAGGCTCGAGCTCGGCGAGCCGTCCCTTCCAGCGGACGTACTGGACCGGGTCCGTCAGCAGGCGGAAGACGATGTCCGGCGACGCGTCGATCGTGATCACCCGCTCAATGACTTTCGTGTCGAGGGCCATGCCGCTTTGACCTCCTCTGCTGCTCTTCGCGTTCCGCGGCAGCCTTCAGGGTACGCAGACTCTCGGACCAGAACACCTCGAGCGATGCCCAGAGCTGGGCGATGGTCTCCGGCCGCGCGCGGTACAGACGCTTGGTCCCGTCGCGCCGCTCGGTGACGAGGCCCGCCTCCTTGAGGACGCGAAGATGCTGGGAGATGGCCGGTCGGGTGACGTCGAAGCGGCGCGCGATGTCGCCGACCGAGAGCTCCTTACTCGCGACGAGCCGAAGGATCTCGCGGCGTCGGGGTTCTCCAAGTGCGGCAAATGCGTCGATTTTTTGAGAGTAAGTGCACGCTTACTCACCGTCAAGGCACTGACGCCGTTCGGCGTCACCGATTCACGACCCAATCACGACCGAACCGGACGTTACCTCGCACGCCACTGGCGCGACGCTTCGTGTCACACCTTAGCTGGAGGTAACGAAGAGATGGTCGCCACCCAAGAGCTCGCGCGAGTGCAGGCGAGGCACTGGGCTGCGCGCCCCCTCCCGGAGCCTCCCCGCTCCCACCGAGTGTCCAAGAGCGCGCCGCCTCAACACGATCGCATCGGACTGCTCCTCGAGGATTGGATGCGCGAGCTGACGGTGGGGAACACGCTCGACGGCGAGTAGCGAACTCGACGTCCTCGCCGGCCGATTGGCCGGCGATCCGCACTCGCTCGACGCTCCGTTACGAACGCTCTTCTCTACGAACGATGTACGCCTGCTCGCGGCGACTCATGCGCCTCTCACCTGGATCGGGATGAACCCGAACACTCGCGCCCTCTTCCACTGGAACGGCCGCGCTTCGGTCGGCGGAGCCGAGCGTGAATGGTCGCTAATCCTGAAGGCGTGGCGTCGCGATCCGACGACGGACGCCGCCGCCGAGTGGACCTACTGGAAGCGCGAGTTCCTTGCGTACAGCTCCGGGATCCTCGACGACCTACCAGGGATCTCCGCGCCCCGTCTCTTCGGGGCAGCGGATGAAGGCGACGTCGCATTCGTGTGGCTCGAGGAGATCTCCGAGCAGGGCGACCATCGGTGGCCGACGGAGCGCTACGTCACGGCCGCCTTACATTTCGGGAGATTCAACGGCGCCTACCTCGCGGGCAGGCCAATCCCGAACCCTCCGTTCCTCTCGCGCGATCAGCTGCGCTCCTGGACAAACTGGATCCCGTGGGTGGACATCGTCCGTTCACCCGGCTCGTGGTCGCACCCATTGGCTGCGGCCGCGCTGCCGGACCCGCCCATCGAGCGCCTCGAACACCTCTATTCGCAGGTCGGTCCTCTCTTCGATCGCATGGATCGGCAGCCTCAGACGTTCTCGCATCTCGATGCCTGGCGGTCGAATCTGATCGCGGCGCATGGACCTCATAACGAGGTCCAGACGATCGCGATCGACTGGTCATCGGTGGGCACCGCACCCGCGGGGCAGGAGCTCGCGGTCCTCGTCGGCGGAAGCCACATCTGGCTCGACGCCGAACCAGACCAGCTGGCAACGATGAGCAAGCGAGCGTTCACGGCATACGTCGATGGTTTGCGCGATGCCGGATGGCGCGGGGAAGAGCGCGATGTCCGATTCGCGTACGCCGCATCGACGGCGCTTTACCTCGCGCCGGTCATTGCATTCTGGATCGCACGCATCGCTGATCCGGCTCGGCGCGAATGGGTGGAGCGAAAGTGCGGTCGGCCGATCGAAGAGGTCGTCCGCGGATGGGCCGTCGTCCTCGATCACGCCCTCGATCGGGCCGAGGAGGGGTACGCGATCGACGTGCGCTGAAAATTCTTTTGAGATTTCTGTTGCGTAACCGTTACCCGCACCGCATGATTCGCAGCGTCGCGTTTAGGGGAAGGCGCGCAGCGCACGTGAGAGAAGGGGAAGCCTGGTGGGGCTTATCAGCACTTATTGATCGCTCCGCATTACTTGCACGGGTCGCGGAGCGATTCATCGCTGACGATCGGGGCCGCCGAATGGCGGTCCTTCGTCATGGCGTTCGTGGTGTTGTACGTCCTTTTCATCAGCATGCCGCTCACGACCGCGCTCGTGCTCCCCACATCGGGGGATAAATCGCAGGCGGCACCTGTTGTCGCAGCGCCTTCCGCCAAGCCGATCGCATCACCTGCAGCTTCTCCTCTCACATCAACTCCCCTCAAGCTCACGATCGAACAAGGCACCGACCCCAACACGATCGTCATGGTCTTCCCCGCCGGCACCACGCAGTCGATCGTCGACGCGACCACCAATTCGCTCGAGCTCTCGGTGATCTCCGGCGACAGCGCGAGCGGACGCTACGTCGTTGCGATTCCCCAAGTCCGTGCGTTCGCGGATCCGGACTCGAGCGACAGAGCGTGGCTCTACTTCCCCAAGGTCTACTCAAACGACGACAGCGACGCCTACATCGCGGCGAACGGACTCACGCTCGTTCGTTGGGAGCGCGATCCCGAGACGAACGCGCGGTTCGCGCTCGTGGAGGTCCCGCGTCTCGAGGCGAAGCTCGTCGATGCGGAGCGCGGTTACTACAGCATCAAGCTCCGACCGACGGACGCCGCGGGCCTCGCGGCATGGGCCGCAGAGTCCGGCGTCCGCGTCATTCAGTACGACGCGGCGACCGGCGAGACGTTGGTGCAGCCGCTCAACTGGCAACCACCGGTGCGCGTTCCCGTCACGACCGCCGCGCCGGTGACGAGCACCTCGCCGATCGCAGCGCCTACCGCAGCGCCCACAGCGAAGCCGAGCGCAGCGCCCTCGAGCGCACCGAAGCCTTCAGCGACGCCCGCACCGAGCGCGGCACCTTCGAAGACGCCGGCGCCGACGTACGCACCAGCGGGCGCGATGCAAGGAAACGGTTCGAAGATGGCGAGCTTGTGGACTCCGACGTCCGCAGCGATGTCGGATGACTCGACGCCATCGGCTTCGCCGAGCCCAAGCGACCCACCACCACCGTCGACGACGCCTGACCCATCACCCTCGATCACACCTGAGCCGTCGCCTTCGACGACCCCGGAGCCTTCACCGTCGATCACACCTGAGCCATCGCCTTCGACGACGCCCGAGCCGTCACCTTCTGTGACGCCGGAGCCCTCACCCAGTGTTTCTCCGACTCCGAGCGCGTCGCCCGATCCGACACCGTCGCCAGAGCCAAGCGCATCGCCTTCACCCAGCCCGAGCCCTTCCCCAAGCGCGTCACCAAGTCCTGCGGTCTGGGACGTCTCGATGGCGACGGATAGCGGAGCGAACACGATCGCCGTTGCGACGAGCGGCTCTGACATAGCGGTGACCATCAACGGCGCGACCGAGACTCGACCAGCTTCGATGGTCACAAGCGTCTCGATCACTGGCGGCAGCGGCGACGACAGCCTCACCGTCGGCGCGATGGACGTCGCGGTCTCGTTCGACGGCGGGGCAGGCAACAACGCGTTGCACCTGGGCGCGGGCGCTGCGGTCTCCGCGAGCGGAAGCGTCACTGGCGCCGGGACCGCGGGCGTCACCTTCTCGAACGTCTCGTCTGTCACGGCGAGCGGAACCGGTAACACGCTGACCGGGCCGACCACGGACACGTCGTGGACGCTGGCCGGGGCGAACGCCGGGACTGTCGGCTCGCTCGCGTTCAGCGGATTCGACAATCTGACCGGAAGCGCAGGTAACAAGGACACCTTCGTCGTCTCGACCGGCGGCGCGCTCAGCGGGACCATCAACGGCGGCGCGGCCGGCTTCGACACGCTCGTCATCACCGGAAGCCATACCTCGGTGTCGTCGACGGCGAACACCGCGACGTCGGGAAGCATCACCCTCGACGGGACGACGATCTCCTACACGGGCCTCGAGCCGATAACGATCGTTCCGGATCCCGCACCGACGGCCCCGGTCGCGGCGATCACGATCAACGGAAGCTCCGGTAACGACCACATCACCATTCAGAACGACGGCAGCACCGGCAACTTGATCGCGTCAGCGCCAACGATGGAAAGCATCTCGTTCCCCGTACCGACCTCGACACTGACGATCGACGGCGGCGACGGCGACGACGAGGTCACGATCGCGGGAACCCTGTTGCTCCCGGGCGTCGCCTTCCTGGTCAAGGCCGAGAAGATCTCGGTGAGCACCGGCGCGGTCGTTACCGCGACCGGCGGCTCGATCACCCTCCAGGCGGCGAAGACCGAGACGGGCACCTCCTTCAGTGGCATCACGGTGGCGTGGGCGACGAGCTCGTCCGTGACCGTGACCGGCGCGAACGTGAGCGCCGGGACGATCAACCTGTCCGCGACCACGTCGGTGACGCCGACGTCCCCCAGCGATTCCAAGCTCCTCTTCGTGTCCACGTCCGAGGCGAACGTGCAGGTAACGGACTCGACTCTGACGAGCACGGGAAACACCTCGCTCACCGCGGCGTCGAGCGTCGACGCGTCCATGAGCGCCGCGGCATCGTCCACCGATGGGTCGGGCGACGCCGCCGTGGCCGGCTCGCACGTCGAGAGCACCGCGACGAGCAGCATCGGCGGCACGAGCCACATCTCGGTGGGCGGCGCCCTGAGCGTGGCGGCGACGAACACGGTCCGCGCCACGACCATCGGCGACGCGAGCATCGCGACCGGCGGCGCCGGGATCGCGCTGAACAACGTCCAGCAGACGACGAGCGCGTCGATCGGCGGCACGACCGATGTGAACGCGGCGAGCTCGACCGTGTCCGCGGACTCGGATGGCCGTGTGACGAGCTGGTCGAAGGCGAGCCCCGGTGGATCGACGAATAACGACGAGTCGCCGTCCGACCGCACCGGCGGTAACGCGCGGACGAGCGAGGGCAGCCTGACCTACGCCGGCGCCCTCTCCTTCAGTCGCCTGCACGGCGATACCAGCGCGAAGGTGGGCAGCGACACGGCGCTCTCGATCACCACGACGGGCGAACAGAAGGTGCACGCGGCGTCGACCGCGAGCTCGTCGGCGATCGCCGACGGCAGCCCGGTCGACTCGAGCGCCTCGGGCGTGGGCGTCGCCATCGCCGTGAACCTCGCGAACGTAACGACGAGCGCGCAGCTCGGGAGCGCCACGCTGCATGCCAGCCGCGTGACCGTCGAGGCCATCACGCCGACGCGTGGCTCGTTCGAGGCCCAGTCGACGTCCGGCGTCGGCGACGCGACGAAGGTCGGCTTCGCCGGATCGCTTGCGGTGAACGTCGTCAGCCTCGACACCACCGCATCGGTCCAGCACGACGCGACGGTCAGCGGCTCGCCCACGACGGACATGCGGTTCGTCGCGAACTCGGCGCTCGACAGCACGGCCGCCGCCACCGCCGCCGAGGACAGCTCCTCCGGCGCGAAGACCGGCATCGGCGCCTCGGTCGCCGTGCACATCGTTGACGACGACACGCGAGCGGTGCTCGAGGACGGGTCGACCGTGACGGTGCACGACCTCACGCTCGACGCGACGAGCGACCGCACCGTCGCCACCACCGCCCAGGGCGGCGCCGCCGGCGGGACCGCGATCACCCCGGTCGTTGCCTTCACCTACTCGGGCTTCAGCACCGAGGCGTCGATCGGCACGGGCGTCTCGCTCGCCATGACCGGCAACCTCGTCGCGACCGCGACCGACTCGTCGGCGCCAGTGACGACTCACGCCCAGGGCGACGCCAAGGGCACGAACACCTCCGTGGGCGCGGCACTCGCGCTCGGGATCGCCGACCACTCCGTGACGGCGACCACCCGTAGCAGCTTCTCCACCGCTGGCAGCGTCGAGTTCGGCGCATCGGGCGCCTCCGGGACCGAGACCGACGCGAAGGCCAGCGCGAACGGCGCGGCCGCCGAAGGGTCCGGCACGCCGGACGTGAACCAACAGGTCGCCAGCCAGCGTTCGTTCGGGACCGGCGTGCGCTCAGCGAACGGCGGGAGCGGCGACTCGGCCCCGGCCACGCCTCCTGCGAACTCATCGAGCGGCGCGATCAGCGTCGCGGCCGCGGTCTCGATCAACATTCTGAAGACCTCGTCGAGCTCGAGCCTCCCCGCGGACGTCTCAGTGAGCGCCGGAAGCCTGAGCTTCTGGTCCTCGGCGAGCTCCGACGCGAAGGCGAACGCCGACGGCAGCGCGACCACAGCGAGGGGTCCCCCGTCGGGCACGAACATCGGGGCAGCGGTCGCGATCAACTACGCGACGGTCACCAACTCCGCCACGGTCGCCGGAACGGCAAACGGTCCGACAACGGTGCGGGCGCTGGTCACAGCTGCAGGCGACGGTCGTCACGACTTCGGCGCCACGGCGACCTCGGGTGCGGGGGGCGGCAAGGTCGGCTTCGCCGGTTCGCTCGCCATCAACATCGTCCATCTCGACACGCACGCGACGGTCACCGGGACGGTCGCGGCAGGCGCGGGCTCGATCGAGCTCTCCGCGGCTTCCAATGCCCAGTCGATCGCGAAGGCGCTCCCCGCGAACGGCGGCGTGAGCGGCGCGAGCAAGCTCGGCATCGGCGCCTCGGTCGCCCTGAACCTCGTCGACGACACGACGACCGCCTCGGTCGCCGACGGCGCGACGATCACCGGCCACGACCTGACCCTTCGCGCGAGCGCCGCAGACGACATGAGCACCGACGCCCAGACCGGCGCGTCGGGCGGCGGCGTCTCGATTGCCCCGGCCGTCGCGATCGCGCTCTCGAACATCACCACGACAGCTGCGGTCGGCACGGGCTCGCCGATGACGATCGGCGGATCGCTCGCAGCATCCGCCGACCAGACCGCGTCTGCCCTGACCAACGCCGAGGGCGACGCGAAGGGCGCGAGCGCCTCGGTCGGGTTCTCGCTCGCACTCACGATCGCCAATCACCGCACCGAGGCGACACTCGCGCGCGACCTCACCGCAGGTGGGGCGGTGACGTTCGCCGCGCACGGGTCCTCGGACACCTCGTCAACCGCGACCGCTTCTGCCGCCGGCGCGCCGGGGGACGCGTCCGGCGGTGGAAGCTCAGGCGATGGCGTGGATCAAACGGTCCAGAAGGAGCGCAGCTTCGCGAGCGCGACCGACAGCACGACGGGCGGTAGCGGCGCGAGCGGCGCCGACGCCACCCCGCACGCCGCGACATCGGCGGGCGGCATCTCCGTCGCGGCCGCGATCGCGATCAACCTCGCCAAGACCAGCTCGCTCGCGACGATCGGCGCGGTCGTGGTCAACGCGGTCGGTCGCTTCACGCTCTCGACCTCCGCCGAAACCGACGCGCACGCCGTGGCCGACGGCCAGGCGGTCCGCAACGCGGTCGACTCGAGCGCGCCCGCCGACTCCACGGGCGGCGCGGGCGCTCCCGTCGATTCGACGACCGGTGTGTCGATCGGAGCGGGCGTGGCGATCGACTACGCGCGCATTCGCAACGAGGCGATCCTTCCGACCGGCGCGACGGTGACCGCGAACGGCGCGACGCTCGAAGCGCGCATGGCCTCGACGCACGAGCTCGGCGCATCGGCGACGAGCGGCGCCGGCGGCGGCTCGCTCAGCATCGCTGGCTCGGTCGCGATCGACATCGAGAACATCCAGACGACCGCATCCGTCGCCGGGACGCTCCACGCCGGGACGGGCAACATCGTGATCTTCGCCGCGTCGAACACGTCGGGCGACGTCACCGCGCTGCCCGCCGAGATCGTTCACAACCCGGCGGCCGCGCCGACGCCTCCGCCGTTCACGGTGGGCGGCTTCACGGACATCAACCCGAGCTCGTCGCCCAGCGATTCGACGGACCCCGACGGCGCGTCGGGCGGCCGCGTCAACAACCTCGCGTCGGTCGCCGGCAACAACCTGATCTTCTACGCGGCGACGGAGTGGGGCGGCATCTACAAGACGATCGACGGCGGCCAGCACTGGACGTTCCTCTCCGGGCACAAGCCGCTCGCGACGTGGGACGTCGAGGTCGACCCGAGCAACATCCAGCGTGTGTACGCGACGTCGTTCTACGACGGCCGGGTCGCGAGCATCGCCGGCATCAACGTGAGCACCGACGGCGGGACGACATGGACGCATCCCGCGACCGCCACGCCGGCCGGTGGGTTCAACTGCCCAGCGGCGAACATCAGCGAGCCCTCGGCGATGGGGATCGGTATCCGTCCCGACGCGCCGAACAACGTCTTCATCGGCACCGACTGCGGCGTCGCGATCAGCAACGACTCCGGCGTGACGTGGCACTTCGTCGACCCGACACCGCTCACGCCCGCGAGCGACGTGTGGGACATCGTCGTACAGAGCGGCGGCGCGAACGGCATCGTCGACATCTGCGGCGACGACGGCCACTTCCGCTCCACCGACGGCGGGGCGACGTGGATCGGCGGCGCGATCGGCTCCGGCGGCCTGCCGCTTGGGCCGTGCTCGATCGCGGTCTCGCCGGACGAACCGAACGTGATCTTCGCGGTGAGCGGCCTGCGCCTCTTCGAGTCGGATGACGCGGGCGTCACGTGGTCGCGTGAGTTCAACGTCGCCGGCGCGAACCAGCAGGGACGCATTCCGTTCGTCGTGACGAACCAGCGCGCCAACGTCGGCGCGAACAACGTGTTCGATCTGTGGTTCGGCGATGTGAGCCTCTTCCGCGCCGGCTGCACCTCGTTCATCGCGGGCCCGCGATGCCCGACCGCGAACACCTGGGTCGGCCCATTCACGCGGTTCCGTGCGGCGCTGCCGGCGCCCGCGACGCAGGGCGCGCACGACGACCTCGGCGATCTCGTGTTCGACACGCAGGCCGCGACCGACGCATGCCCGAAGATCCTCGCGTCGGACGGCGGCGTGTATCGCAACACCGACGCCGGCGCCGACTGCCAGAACCCGAAGTTCGAGCAGCCGATCACGACACCGCACGCGCTGTGGCTGCTCGCGGTGGCCGGCGTCCACCGTCCCGGCGCTCTGGCCGAGGACCTCTACTTCGGCGTGCAGGACGACGGCTCGTGGGGAACGACGAACGCCGGTGCCGCGACCCCGACATGGCAGAACCCGGACTGCTGCGACGTGTTCGACTTCTCGGCCGACGCCAACCGCGTCCTCTACACCTCGTGCTGCTACGGAGGACAGACCGTCCTCTTCATGAGCGGTCCTGGTCTCGCGGGTGCGGGTCAGCTCCCCGCCGCGTCGCAGCCGCCGGGTCAGATCGTCGGCTTCCGCGCGAGCGAGGCGATCGGTCGGCTCGCGGATAAGCAGTACGTGATCCTCACGTCGAGCGGCGTCTACGTGACGACCGACATCACCGCGACTCCCGTCATCTGGACGCCGCTTCCCGGGAGCCCGGCGAATGCGTGCGCAGTGACCGTCGCGGACACCGCGGGCCGCCCAGGCACGCCGACCCTCTACATCCAGGCCGGCATCTGCAACGAGCGGACGATGGGCACGAACGGCGACCAGCTCTGGCGCTACACCGGCGCGACCGCGGGTGGAGCGTGGACGCAGGTCGACAACACCGACGGACAGGCCGGCGGCGTCGGCATCTTCGCGGTCGACGCGAGCAACTCGAGCCGCCTCTACGCATCGAACATGAGCGCGACCGGTCCGCGAATGGTCTTCTCGACCGATGCCGGTCTGACCTGGAACACGGATCCGGAGCTCGACACGCTCATGACCGGCAACGGCGCGTTCCGCTACACGACGCAGCGCGGGTTCGGGAACTTCAGCACGATCTCGCCGATCACCGGATTCAATGGCGTCCTCGGCTACCCGCAGCCATCGCTCGTCGCGTTCGACCCGAAGGATCCGAACAACGTCGTGGCCGGCGGCCGCGACTCTGGTGTGTTCCTCAGCGTCGACGCGGGTAAGAATTGGACGCTCATTACCGATCCGTTGACGTCGGATGTCTCGGGTGTGCCGAACCTGTCGCGTCCGGAATTCGCGTACTTCGATCACCTGACCGCGAATTCGTTCGACCTTTACATCGGCACGCAGGGCCGCGGTGTGTGGCGCGTCCGCATCAACATCCCGCAGCCCGCGCCCGACGAAGGTCCGACCGGGATCGGCGCATCGGTCGCGCTCGCGATCGTCGACGACACGACGACCGCCGAGATCACCGGCACGATCGACGGCGGTCACGACCTCACGCTCGTTGCGAGCACGACGCACGCGACGACGACGCACTCGAAGACAGGCGCGGCGGGTAAGGTCGCGATCACGCCGAGCGTCGCCATCACGCTCTCGAATGTCACCACGAACGCGACGGTCTCGGGCGGCACGGCGCTCGACATCTCCGGGAGCTTCTATGCGACGGCGGACCAGACCGCGTCCGCGAGCACGACGGCCGAGGGCAGCGCGAAGGCCAAGACCGCGGCGATCGGCGCGTCGGTCGCGCTCACGATCGCGAATCACCAGACCGAGACGACCCTCGACCGCGACATCACGGCGGATGGCTCGGTCGCGCTCCGCGCGCACGGCTCGTCGGACAGCGACGCGACCGCGAAGGCGAGCGCCGCGGGCGCGCCCGGCGATTCGACCGAAGGCGGGCAGCCCAGCGACGGCGTCGATCAGCAGGTCGCGCGCGAGCGCACGTTCGCGGCGAACACGTCGACCGACAACAGCGGAAGCGGCACCTCGGGCGCCGCGAGCACTCCGGCCGCGAAGACGTCGGGTGGCGGCGTGTCGGTCGCGGCAGCGGTCGGCATCAACCTCGCGAAGACGGAGTCGCGCGCGACGATCGGCGATATCCACGTGATCGCGGGCGGCCGGTTCATCCTCTCGACGTCCACCGATAGCGACGCGCACGCGACGGCCGACGGCAGTGCCACGCGCGGCGCGGGCGATGCGAGCGACCCGAGCGACACGAGCGGTGGCGCCGGAGCGCCGGCCGATCCGACGACGGGCGCATCGATCGGCGCGGGCGTCGCGATCAACTACGCCCGGATCACCAACGAGGCCGTACTGCCGCAGCACGCGACGGTCGACTCGAACGGCGCGACGATCGAAGCGCTCATGGGCTCGCAGAACGAGCTCGGCGCGTCCGCGACGAGCGGCGCCGGCGGGGGCGCGGTCGGCATCGCAGGATCCGTCGCGATCGAGATCGAGAACATCAACACGAGCGCATCGCTCGCGGGCACGCTGCACGCAGGCACGGGCGACATCCGCATCGCGGCCGCGTCGAACACGACGAGCGCGACCGAAGCGATGCCGACGGGCGCGGGCGTCACCGGCGTGGGCTCGGTGGGCATCGGCGCGTCGGTCGGCGTCGCCCTGATCGATGACAAGACCACCGCGGACCTCTCCGGCACCGTGACCGGCGGGCGCAACCTGGCTCTCGCCGCGTCGACGAAGCACGAAGCGACGGTGGCTGCGAAGACCGGCGCCGCCGGCGGCAAGGTCGCGGTCGTTCCCTCGGTCGCGATCGCGCTCTCGAACGTCACCACGACGGCGACGGTCGGCGCGGGCGCCGCTCTCACCATCACCGGAAGCTTCAGCGCGACCGCGGACCAGAACGCGTCCGCGCACACGACGGCGTTCGGCGACGCCGAGGGTTCGTCCGCCGCGATCGGGGTATCGCTCGCGCTCACCATCGCGAACCACCGCGCGGAAGCGACACTCCTGCGCGACATCGACGCGGGCGCTGACGTCACCATCGGCGCGCACAGCGCGTCGGGTAGCTCGGCGACCGCGCGCTCGTCCGCCGCGGGCGCTCCGCAGGGGAGCACCGAGGGCGGGCAGGCCGGCGACGGCGTCGATCAGCAGGTCGGACGCGAGCGGACGTTCGCGAACGACACGTCCGTGGCGAATGGCGGCGACGGTTCAGGCGGCGCCGCAAGCACGCCAAGCGCATCGACCAGCGGCGGTGGTGTCGATGTCGCAGCCGCGGTCGCGATCAACCTCGCGAAGGAAACAGCAGGCGCGACGATCGGCCAAATCGTCGTGCACGCGATCGGTCGCTTCACTCTCTCGAGCTCAGCCGACACCGACGCGCAGGCGACCGCGGACGGTAGCGCCGTGCAGCCTACCGACTCGACCTCGGGTGTCTCGATCGGTGCGGCGGTCGCGATCAACTACGCGCGCACCGCGAATGACGCGACGCTGCCGGCGGGCGCGACGGTCCACGCGCAGGGCGCGACGATCGAAGCGGTCGTCACCGACGACGGCCTCTCCGCACGCGGCGCCTCGGCGACGAGTGGCGCGGGCGGCGGCGCCGTCGGGATCGCGGGCTCGGTCGCGATCGACATCGAGAACAGCCACGCCGTCGCGTCACTCGCGGGCTCGCTCGATGCGGGGAGCGGCGACGTGAAGATCGCGGCGGCTTCGAATGCAGAGTCCCTGACCGAGGCGCTCCCGGCCGCGGCGACCGGTGGCGTCACCGGCGCGAAGAGCGTTGGCATCGGCGCATCGGTCGCGGTCGCGCTCATCGATGACCTCACGGTCGCCGAGCTCATCGGAACGCTGCAGAACGGCAACGACCTCGAGATCGCCGCATTGACGACGCACCTCGCAAACACCAACGCGAAGACGGGCGCCGCGGGCGGCAAGGTCGCGATCGTTCCGTCCGTCGCGATCGCCCTGGAGAACATCACAACGATCGCGACCGTCGGCGCCGGCGACGCGCTCGACATCGACGGCGAGTTCACGGCGAGCGCCGACCAGACCGCATCTGCTCACACGAGCGCGGAAGGTTCGGCGCAGGGCTCGAGCGCTGCGATCGGCGTCTCGCTCGCGCTCACGATCGCCAACCACCGCACCGAGGCCACGCTCTACCGCGACCTCGACGCGGGCGGCGCGGTCTCGCTCAGCGCGCATGCCTCGTCGGACACCTCGGCGAGCGCGGTCGCATCGGCGGCGGGCGCACCGCAGGACGAGTCCGGTGGCGGTAACCCCGGCAACGGCGTGAGCGATCAGGTGGAGCACGAGCGCGGATTCGCATCGCAGACCTCCGTCGCGAACGGCGGCGATGGTTCGGGCGACGCCGAGAGCACGCCCGCGGCATCGACCTCGGGCGGCGGCGTGAACGTCGCGGCCGCGGTCGCGATCAACCTCGCGAAGACCATCTCGCTCGCGACGATCGGCGTGATCACGATCCACGCCGGCGGCCTCTTCACGCTCTCGAGCTCCGCACTCACCAGCGCGCAGGCGACGGCGGACGGAAGCGCAGGCCGGTCGGCTGCCGCGGAGAACGCGGCCGACGAGACCGACGCCGCCGACTCCGAGCGCGGCGGCGTGGGCAACACGCCCGCCGGGATCTTCGGCGTCGACGAAGACGAGAGCGACGAGGATGACGGCTCGAGCGGCATGTTCGATTCGGGCTCCGGCGGCACCGGGAGCGCAGGCGCGCCGAGCGATTCGTCGTCGTCCGGCGTGACGATCGGCGCGGCCGTCGCGATCAACTACGTGCGCATCACGAACATGGCGATCCTCCCCGCGGGCGCGACGGTCACCGCGAACGGCGCGACGATCGAGGCCGTGATGACCGACGACGGAACGAACACGCTTGGCGCCTCCGCCACCAGCGGCGCGGGCGGCGGCGCAGTCGGCATCGCCGGATCCGTCGCGATCGACATCGAGAACATCCAGACGACCGCGCAAATCGCGGGAACGCTCATCGCGGGTGGTGGCGACGTCGCGATCACCGCGACGGCTGACTCGGAAACGACCACCGACGCGCTTCCTGAGGGAGCGGGCGTGTCGGGCGTCGGCTCCGTCGGCATCGGCGCGTCGGTCGCGGTCACGATCATCGACGACACCACGCTCGCCGAGCTCAGCGGAACGCTGACCGGCGCGAACGATCTCGCGATCGCGGCGAGCACGACGCATCTCGCGACGACGCACGCGAAGACCGGCGCGTCGGGCGGCAAAGTCGCGGTCGTGCCGAGCGTGGCCATCGCTCTCTCGAATGTCACGACGATCGCGCGCGTCACGCCGGGCGCGCCGCTCGTGATCACCGGATCGTTCAGCGCGACCGCCGATCAGACGGCATCCGCGAACACGACGGCCGAGGGCGACGCACAGGGCAAGTCCGCGGCGATCGGCGTCTCGTTGGCGCTCACGATCGCGAACCACATCACCGAAGCGCTTCTCCAACGGAACCTGACCGCGACCGGCGCGGTGACGCTCGCCGCGAACGGTTCTTCGGACACGTCCGCGATCGCGAAAGCCTCCGCGGCCGGCGCACCGCAGGACGAGTCCGGCGCCGCGGCGCCGTCCGACTCGACCGGACACGCCTCGAGCGGCGTGACCGACCAGGTCGCCGGAGAGCGTTCGTTCGCGAACGGCATGTCGACGAGCAACGGCGGCAGCGGGACAGGCGACGCCGCGAATACACCAGAGGCGAAGACGTCTTCGGGCGGCGTGTCGGTCGCGGCGGCGGTGGCGATCAACCTGGTGCAGGCGATCGCACGCGCGGTCATCGACGGCATCGTCGTGGTCGCCGGCGGTCTGTTCTCGCTCTTGAGCTCGGCGCACGCGAACGCGCACGCGACCGCCGACGGCAGCGCGGTGCAGACGCCGAGAGACTCGAGCGCACCGGCGGACTCGACCTCCGGCGGATCAACCGGCTCACCGACCGATTCGACATCGGGCGTCTCGATCGGCGTCGCCGTCGCTATCAACTACGTCCGCGTCACGAACGAAGCGAGGGCGCCCCCGGACAGCACCGTGAGCGCGACCGGCGCGACCATCGAAGCACTTACGACATCGCAGAACTCACTCGGGGCATCCGCGACGAGCGGTGCCGGCGGCGGCGCGGTTGGGATCGCGGGCTCCGTCGCCATCGAGATCGAGAACATCCAGACGTCGGCCTCCCTCGAGGGCTGGCTCGACGCGGGGACCGCCGACGTTTCCATCCGAGCCGCATCCGACTCGACCACGAGCACGAGCGCGTTGCCGTCCGAATCGACCGGCGGCGCGATCGGCGCAGGTTCCGTGGGTATCGGCGCATCGGTCGCGGTGGCGATCGTCGACGACACGACGACCGCCAAGCTCACCGGAACGCTCATCGGCGGCGGCAACGTCACCCTCGTCGCGGGAACGACCCACCTCATGACGACTCGGGCGAAGACCGGCGCATCCGGCGGCAAGGTCGCCGTGGTGCCGTCCGTCGCGATCGCGCTCTCGAACATCACGACGCTCGCGACGGTTTCCGGCGGCGGCGCGCTCACCATCGGCGGCTCGTTCAGCGCTACGGCCGACCAGACCGCGTCGGCGAACACCACAGCCGAGGGCGACGCGCAGGGCAAGTCGGCGGCGATCGGCGTCTCGCTCGCGCTCACCATCGCGAACCACCGCGCAGAGGCGACGCTCTCGCGGAACCTGATCGCGGTCGGCGCGGTCACCATCGCGGCGCACGCATCCTCGGACACGTCCGCCACCGCGAAGGCATCGGCCGCCGGCGCGCCGCAGGACGAATCCGGTGCAGCAGGCCCGACCGATTCGACGGGTCACGCCTCCAGCGGCGTGAGCGACCAGGTCGCCGGTGAGCGTTCGTTCGCGAGCGGCATGTCGACGGATAACGGCGGCAGCGGGACCGGCGATGGCGCGAACACGCCCGAGGCGAAGACTTCCAACGGCGGCGTGTCCGTCGCTGCGGCGGTCGCGATCAACCTCGCCAATGTGATCGCCCGCGCGGTGATCGACGGCATCGTCGTCACGGCGACGGGTCTCTTCTCGCTCTTGAGCTCTGCGCACGCCAACGCGCACGCAACCGCGGACGGCAGCGCGGTGCAGGCGCCGAGGGACTCGAGCGCACCGAGCGATTCGAGCGCGCCGGCGGATTCGACATCAGGCAGCTCGAGCGGTTCGCCGACTGACTCGACATCGGGTGTCTCGATCGGCGTCGCGGTCGCGATCAACTACGTCCGCGTCACGAATGAAGCGAGGGCGCCCCCGGACAGCACCGTGAGCGCGCACGGCGCGACCATCGAAGCGCTCACGACATCGCAGAACGCACTCGGCGCATCCGCGACTAGCGGCGCCGGCGGCGGCGCGGTCGGGATCGCGGGTTCCGTCGCCATCGAGATCGAAAACATTCAGACGGGTGCATCGCTCGAAGGCTGGCTCAACGCCGGCACCGGCGATGTGTCCATCCGAGCAGCCTCCGACTCCACGACCAGCACGAGCGCGTTGCCGTCCGAATCGACCGGCGGCGCGATCGGCGCCGGCTCCGTGGGTATCGGCGCATCTGTGGCCGTCGCTGTGATCGACGACACCACGACGGCGCAGCTCCTCGGGACCCTCGTGGGCGGCGGCAGGCTCACGATCGCAGCCGGCACCACGCACTACGCGACGACGCACGCGAAGACCGGCGCCTCGGGCGGCAAGGTCGCCGTCGTGCCGTCCGTTGCGATCGTCATCTCGAACATCACGACGCTGGCGACCGTTGGCGTCGGGACGCCGCTCGTCATCACCGGCGCGTTCAGCGCGACCACGGACCAGACCGCGTCAGCGAACACGAGTGCCGAAGGAGACGCGAAGGGCAAGACCGCGGCGATCGGCGTCTCGCTCGCGCTCACGATCGCGAACCACCGCTCCGAGGCGACGCTTTGGCGGAACCTCAACGCGGGTGGCGCGGTCATGCTCGTCGCGAACGGAACATCAGAGACATCGGCGACCGCGAAGGCGTCGGCCGCAGGCGCGCCGCAGGACGAGTCCGCCGCCGCCGCCCCAGCGGATCCGAGCAGCGGCGGCAGCGCGGGCGACGGTGTCACCAATCAGGTCGGGGGCGAGCGGTCGTTCGCGAGCGGCATGTCGACGGACAACGGCGGTAACGGCGACGGCGGTGCCGAGCAGACGCCGAAGTCGAACACATCGTCCGGCGGCGTGAGCGTCGCGGCGGCGGTCGCGATCAACCTCGCGAGGACGATCTCGCTCGCGACCATCGGCCCCGTCACGATCGTGTCGGGCGGTCGCTTCACCCTTGCGACCACCGCCGACACCGACGCGTTCGCGCTCGCCGATGGCAGCGCGGTGCGGCCGAGCGACGCGAGCGCGCCTGCGGACTCGACCGGATCGAGCGGCTCGCCGAGCGATTCGAGCTCGAGCGGCGTCTCGGTCGGCGTCGGCGTTGCCATCAACTACGTGCGGATCACGAACGAGGCGCGCGCTCCATCCGACAGCACCGTGAGCGCGAACGGCGCATCGATCACCGCGCTCATGCACTCGCAGCACGCGCTCGGCGCATCCGCGACCAGCGGCGCCGGCGGAGGCGCGGTCGGCATCGCGGGCTCGGTGGCCATCGAGATCGAGAACATCCAGACCACCGCGGCCCTGGGCGGCTGGCTGAACGCGGGCTCCGGCGACGTATCCGTCGCAGCCGCGTCGGACGCGACATCGGGCACGAGCGCTCTTCCGTCGGAGTCGACGGGCGGCGTCAGCGGCGCTTCGTCGGTCGGCATCGGCGCGTCCGTCGCGGTCGCGCTCGTCGACGACACGACGACCGCGGAGCTCACCGGAACCCTGATCGGCGGAGGCAACCTGACGATCACGGCGTCGACCTTCCACGGAATGACGACACGCGCGAAGACCGGCGCGGCCGGTGGCAAGGTCGCCGTCGTGCCGTCCGTCGCGATCGCGATCTCGAACATCACGACGATGGCCACGGTCGGCGCCGGGAACGACCTCGTTATCACCGGATCGTTCACCGCGAGCGCCGACCAGACCGCTTCCGCGAACACCGAGGCGGAGGGCGACGCGAAGGACGCCAAGACCGCGGCGGTCGGAGTCGCGCTCGCGCTCACTATCGCGAACCACCGCACCGAGACGACGCTCCTCCGGAACCTCGACGCGGCCGGCTCCGTGTCGCTCGCGGCGCACGGCAAGTCGGAGAGCTCCGCGTACGCGAAGGCATCGGCCGCGGGCGCGCCCGGAGACAACACGACGAGCGGCGGCAACAGCGGCAACGGCGTCACGCAGCAGGTCCAGGGCGAGCGCAGCTACGCCAACACGACGTCGACGAGCAACGGCGGCAAGGGAACGAGCGACGCCAACGAGACGCCGTCGTCCGACACATCGTCGGGCGGCGTTTCGGTCGCCGCGGCCGTCGCGATCAACCTCGCGAAGACGACCTCGATCGCGACGATCGGTGCGGTGACCGTATTCGCGCGCGGCGGCCGCTTCACCCTTTCGACCTCGGCCGACACCGACTCGCGCGCGACCGCCGACGGCAGCGCGGTCCAGCCGCCCGACGCGAGCGCGAGCAGCAGCTCGAGCTCGAGCGGCAGCGGTGGTAGCGGTGGAACGGGTGGCACCGGCGGCGGCACGGGTGGCGGCACCGGCGGCTCCAGCGGTTCCGGCAGCAGCAGCGGCGGCTCGACGTCCGTCGCCATCGGCGTCGCGGTCGCGATCAACTACGCGCAGATCACGAACACCGCGATCCTGCCCGCGGGCGCCGTCGTCACGGCGAAGGGCGCGACTCTCGAAGCGCTGATGGCGTCGACCCACGAGCTCGGCGCGAGCGCGACGAGCGGCGCGGGCGGCGGCACCGTCGGCGTCGCGGGTTCGGTCGCGGTGAACATCGAGAAGATCGACACGATCGCCTCGCTCGACGGGACGCTCACGGTGGGCGCGACCGACGATGTCTCGATCGTCGCGACCTCCAACACGACCGCGGTGAACACGGCGCTGCCGAACGAGCTCGGTGGCGTGAGTGGCTCGTCGAGCGTCGGCGTCGGTGCGTCGGTCGTCGTGGTCGTGGCGAACGACACCACGACCGCGTCGCTGAACGGAACGCTGAATGGCGGCCGCAACGTCACGGTGGGGGCGACCACGACGCACGCCGACACGACGAAGGCGAAGACCGGCGCGTTCGGTGGCAACGTCACGATCGCTCCGGCGATCGCGATCATCATCTCGAACGTCACCACGACCGCGACGGTCGCGGGCGGCGCCGCGCTCAACGTCACCGGCGCCGTCCTGGTGAAGGCCGAGCAGACCGCAGCGGCGTTCACCGACGCGCAGGGCGACACCAAGGGCAAGAGCGTGGCGATCGGCGTCGCGCTCGCTCTCACCATCGCGCACCACAACGTCGAGGCGTCGATCAACCGCAACGTCAGCGCCGTCGGCGCGATCAGCGTTCTCGCGTTTGGATCGTCAGCGACCTCGAGCGACGCGACGGCGAGCTCGCGCGGCGCACCCGGCGACGCGACGACCGGCGCGGCGAGCGGCGGCGTCGAGAAGCAGGTCGGCGATCAGCGCGACCTCGGCAACACGAAGGCGTCGGATACCGGAAGTCAGGGCGGCGGCAGCAGCACGAGCGGCGACGGCTCGAGCGCGAAGACCTCGACCTCGAGCGGTCCGATCGCGATCGGCGCGGCGATCGCCGTGAATATCGCGGTCACGCGTTCGCGCGCCTTCTTCGCCGACGGACTCCTGATCAGCTCGGGTGGCCTGGTGAGCGTGCGGTCGTCCGCGAACACCGACGCGCGCGCGCAGACCGACGGCTCCGCCGTCTCGATCCCAGCCGACAGCAGCGGCAGCTCGAGCAGCAGCGGCACCGGTGGCACCGGTGGCGGAACGGGCGGGACCGGCAGCGGAACGGGTGACACCGGCGGGACAGGCGGCTCGAGCGGAAGCAGCAGCGGCGGCAGCAAGGGCGTGGGTGTCGGCGTGGCGATCTCCGTGAACTACGCCGATGTCATCAACTACGCGTCGACCGGGGTAACGCGGATCACCTCGAACGGCCTGGACGTCGAGGCCACCATGACGACCGTCGGTGGCGACGCGACGCACCAGTTCGTCGCGGCGTCCGTCTCGGGCGCCGGCAGCGCGGGCGTCGGCGTCGCCGGCTCCTTCGCTCTCAACTACGTCCTCGACAAGACCGAGGCCGTCGTTCGCAGCGGCGCGGTCGTCGCGGCGGGCACCGGCAACGTGTCCGTCATCGCGACGAACGACCGCACGGACGTCGCGACCGCGAACTCGAAGCAGCAGCTGACCAGCGGCGGCAGCAGCGGTAGCGGTGGAAGCAGCAACAGCAGCACCGGTGTCGGCGCGTCGATCGCGCTCAACATCATTACGCCGAACCTGACCCGCGCTGAGATCGAAGACGGCGCCGTGGTCACCGGTGGCGCGAACTACGCGATCCGCGCGACGTCGACGCAGGCGGTCGACACGAACGTCCAGGCCGGCGCGTCCGGCGACACGGCCGTGAGTCCCGCCGTCGCGGTCGCGGTCGTCCTCTCCGACACGACGGCGCGCGCCGGCACGGGCACCGGGATCAACGCGACCGGGTCGATCGAGATCCGCGCGACGCGCACCCTGCGCAACTGGTCGACCGGCGACGGCGAGGCCGGCGGCCCGAACGTCGCGGTCGGCGCGGCGATCGCGGTGAACGTGGTCATCGATAACGCGCTCGCCGAGACCGCGCGCAACCTCGAGGGCACCTCGGTCACGATCGCCTCCGGATCGGCGATCGACAGCTCTGCCTCGACGAAGGCGGGCACGACCGGTAACGCGAGCAAGGACAACGACGACCCGCAGTGCGGCACCGCCGGTCACGCGAAGTGCACCAAGACCGCGGACGAGGACGCGACGTCGTCGCTCTTCGACAACCCGAACACGGGTACCGGATCCGGCGGCGGACTCTCCGGATTCTCGATGCCGTCCTCCAGCTCGGGCACGGGCCAGGCGAGCTCGACCTCGGGCGGCCAGTCCGGCACGTCTTCGGGTGGCACGGGCGTCGCCGCCGCGATCAGCGTGAATGTCGTCATCTCGACGAATACGGCGCGGATCCTCGACGGCCTCACCGTCACGGCGCGCACCGGCGCGGTGACGATCAGCGCGCAGAACCAGACCGACGCGACCGCAAAGGGCACCGCGACGAGCGTCAAGATCCCGACGCTCTCCGAGCTGACCAGCTCCGGCGATTCCGGTAGCGGTGGCGGCGGCGGTTCAGGCGGCGGCTCCGGCGGCGGCGGCGGGTCTGGCTCGTCCGGTTCGAAGAACGTCGGCGCGGCGGTCGGTCTGAACTACGTCGACGCGCGCAACGCCGCGAGGATCGGCGCGAATGCGATCGTCACCGGTGTCGGCGTCACCGTCGAAGCGATCACCCCGACCGGCGAGCGCAATGACTTCATCGTCTGGGGCCTCGCGGCCGCGGGCGGCAAGTCGGACACGGCCGTCGCCGCGTCGATCGGCGTGAACATCATCAACCTCTCGAACCGCGCGACCGTCGGCGCGAACGCGACGGTCACGTCGACCGGCGCGATGACCGTCGCGGCGACCGCGCCGATCGGCCTCCAGAACATCGCGGCGTCGGGCGCTCTCGCCTACAGCAGCTCGAGCGGAAGCGGCACGGGCGTCGGCGCCGCGGTCGCGGTCAACGTTCTCGAGGACATCACGACCGAAGCGATCATCGAAGCCGGCGCGATCGTCAACGTTCGCGAGACCCTCAGTGTCACCGCGTCGTCGTCGATCTCGCCGCTCCAGATCATCCTGCCGATCATCAACGACGGCCCGTCCGTCACCTCCATCGGCATCGCCGGCGGCGCGGGGACCGGTGACGCGGCGGTCGGCGCCTCCGCGGTGGTCGACATCTTCGACCTGAAAACGCGCGCGTACATCGGCGACGGCGCCTCCGTGAACCAGACGATCACGGCCGGCACGGCGCAGAACATCGTGATCAGCGCGACCGACGACACGCACCTCGTCGCAGGCGGCGGCGGGCTCGGCGTTTCGACCGGCGGCTCCGGCGTGGGCGTCGGCCTCTACGTCGCGGTCATCGACAAGGACACCCGCGCGTACATCGGCAAGGGCGCGAACGTGAAGGCCGCCGGCGACATCACGATCACCGCGGTCCGCATCGAGCGCATCCTCGCCTTCGCCGCGACGATCGGCGTCGGCGGCGACGGGTTCGGCCTCGCTGCCTCGATCATCGTCGTGGTCCTCGACCCGAATGCCGAGAGCGGCATGGACAGCGGAACGCACGCGTACGTCGACAGCACGAGCGCTCAACCGACCACGGTGCGCGCGGGCGGCAACCTCACCATCACGGCGAGCGACACCGCCAACAAGATCGAGCTCTACGCGGGCGCGGTCGCCTTCGGCACGAGCTCCGGCGTCGGTGTCTCGAGCGTCGTCCTCGTGCGGCCGAGCCGAGTCGACGCGGCGATCCACTCGTACGCGACGATCGCGGCGAACGGCGCGACCGGTGTCACCGTCACCGCGACCCAGGACGAGGACGTGACCGCGATCGTGGTCG
Organism: Candidatus Limnocylindria bacterium; assembly: GCA_036570125.1. Lineage (GTDB taxonomy): Bacteria > Chloroflexota > Limnocylindria > P2-11E > P2-11E > 3-1-20CM-2-70-9. Next base: position 18,588 of record DATCPK010000068.1, on the reverse strand, counting down.
GTGGCGCTGGTGGTGAATCGGCCGGCGTCGCGGGCTCGGTCGTCGTCAACGTGATGACGAACGACACGACCGCGCACATCGACGACCACGTCACCATCGGCAGCACGACGACCCCGAGCGGTGGCGTCGCGGTCGCGGCGACCGACACGACGAAGATCATGAGCCTGGCCGGCGCTCTCGCGATCGGCGGTACGGCCGGCGTCGGCGCGGGTGTCGACGTCGAGGTGATCACCAAGCGCACCAAGGCGTGGATCGGCCAGAACACGAATGCGATCGTCGCCGGCAACGTCACGGTGGACGCCACGTCGAGCGAGAACGTCATGTCGCTCGCGGTCGGCGGCGGATTCGGCGGCACGGCCTCGGTGAACGTCAACGTGGGCGTCTCCGTCTACGACATCACGACGACCGCCTCGATCGTCGGCAACTTCTCGTCGACCGACAGCGCGGCCGTCAGGGCCCAGGGCAGCGTCCGCGTCGCGGCAGACGAGCAGCTCAAGATGGACGTCATCGGCGGCAACATCGGCGGCGGCGGCACGGCCGCTGTCGGCGCGGCCGCGGCGGTCCCGGTCGTCACGAAGAACACCCACGCGTCGATCGGCGACAACGCGAACGTCAGCGCGGCCGGCCACGCCGGCGTGCTCGTCATGACCGGCGGGTTCAGCGTGCTGCCGCGAGACACGCGCTTCACCCCGTCATCGACGTCGATCAACACAACGCTGGACACGATCAACCTCGGCTTCGACCACGGCTTCACGAACGGCCAGGAGGTCGTGTACGACAACGGCGTCGACACGTCGAACGCCGCGAGCATCCCCGCGGACACGAGCGGCGGCGGCACGACCCTCAAGGACGGGCACGCGTACTTCGTGATCGTCGTTGACTCGCAGCACGTGCAGCTTGCCGAGACGTATTGCGACGCGGTCGGCCACGCCGGCGACGCCGCCTGCCCGGGAACGGTCAACCCGATCCACCTCAACTCGCTCGCCGGCGGGGTGCTGTATGGCGAAAGCCACCGCCTCGTGCCGACGAACGCGGCCGGCGTGCGCGCCGACAAGTCGCCGCGGTTCGATCCGGCAGTCGACCGCTCGGGCGACGTGATCAACCTGCCCTACACGTTCGCGGCGGTCGTCACCGGCGACAAGGTCGTCTACAGCTCCGGCGGCGGCGATCCGATCGCCGGCCTCGTGGACGGCGCGACCTACTACGCGATCAAGACCGGTCCCAACAGCCTCAAGCTCGCGGCGACGTTCTGCGACACCGGCCTCGCCGGACCGTCGGACAGTCCCTGCTCGACGCCGCTCGCGGTCCACGCGATCGCGCTCGGCTCGTCGAACGGCACCGGCCGGTCGCACAGCATCGTGAAGTCGGGGTCGCAGCCCGCGGGTGACGCGAGCGAGATGGGCCCGCGCACGATCACACCGCTCGCCGACTCGTTCAGGGGCGTGAGCGTCACCGCGACGAACAGCGACGACATCGCCGCGGTGGGCGTCAGCGCTGGATTCGCCGGCACCGCCGCGGTCAACATCTCCGGCGCGGTCGCCGTCGTCACCGCGAACACCACGGCGCACATCGGCAGCGACGCGAAGGTCAACTGCGACACGACGTGCGCGACGAACGTCGCAGGTGCGGACCCGCAGCAGTCCGTGCGCGTCGCGGCCGGTAACCAGTACCACGAGCTCTCGATCGCGGCGACGATCGCGGTCGCCGGGACCGCGGGCGTCGGCGTCGGGGTCGGCGTGCACGTCGTGACCCTCAACACCGACGCGTACATCGACGACGGCGCGTGGGTCAACGCGGCGAAGGACGTCTCTGTCACGGCGAAGGCGACGAACTCGATCATCGCGATCGTCGCGGGCGCGGCTGGCGGTCAGGTCGGCGTCGCCGGCACGATCGGTGTGACGATCCTGAAGACCCACACGTTCGCGTGCGTCGGCCAGTGGACGGACGATGGCAAGGGCTGCAACAACGCGTCCTCCGGCGTGACGATCGTTGCAGGCAACAACGTCCTCATCTCGGCCAGCGACGGCACGAAGCTGCTGCTCATCACCGCCAGCCTCGCGGGTGGCTACGTCGGCGTCGGCGTGGCCGTGGGCGTCGCGAAGGTCGACAAAGACACGCAGGCGTTCATCGGCCAGAACTCGAGCGTCGACGCGGGCGCCCAGGACGGGACAACGCCGATCGTCGGCGTGCACGACGGACGCATCACCGACTCCGGGTTCGGCACCTACGAGAACGAGGCCGCGCCGAGCGAGTTCCACGGCCTCGCGGTGCAGGCGAGCTCGCTCGAGAACATCTTCGGTCTGGCGGCGAGCGCCGGTGGCGGCTTCGTCGGCGTCGCCGGCGGCGTCGGCGTCACGCTCATCGCCGTCGGCACGGCGGCGTTCATCGCGGAGAACGCGCGGATCAACCAGCGCTCGACGACGAGCCTGACGCAGTCGGTGAACGTGACCGCGGTGGACAGCTTCAAGTCGCTGACCGTCGCGGGTGGCGTCGCCGGCGGATTCGTCGGAGTCGCCGGCGGCATCGACATCGGCATCGCGAACTCGAGCGTGACCGCGTACATCGGGAACGGCTCGTTCGTGAACGCCGCGAACAACGTCGACGTCAACGCGCTGTCGCGCAAGGACGTCTCGACCTACGCGGTCAGCGTCGGCGGCGGCTTCGTCGGCGTCGCGGGCTCGGTCTCGGTGTGGAGCATCGGCACCCAGGCCACGACGACCTATCACGACGCCCCGGCCGGTCCCCAGCGGGGCGCCTGGTCGACCACGACGGCGAACAGCTCGGATCAGGACGTCTACTACAAGAAGGGCGACGTCGTGACGTTCGGCTCGCCCGCCAAGACGTACGCGGCGAAGGTCGAGCGGCCGCTCTCCGACCCGAGCAACACCGCGGAGTGGGAAGGCGAGACGAACTCGCTCGCGCCCGCCGACGGAAGCAGCGGCAACGCGAGCGCGGCGAACTGGGTGTCCGGGACCGACTACGCGGTGGACACCGAGGTCGTCGACTACGACTCGAGCAACTCGGCCGAGAGCCACGACACCGCGAACCACTACATCGCGCGCAAGAGCCATCCGAACACGACCAAGCGGCCGCGGGAGAACCTCGACGAATGGGTCGGCGTCTCGAAGGGTGGCAGCGCGCAGGGCAGCGCCGACACGGCCGCGTCCGGCGACGACTCGGGCGGCGCGCCCGGCTACAAGAACGTCCTCATGGGTTCGTCCGCATCGACGCCGACCGCGTGGGTATCGGGGACCGCGTACCTGAACGGCGCGCGCGTCAGCTACGACGATGGGACGACGGTCCACTACTACAAGGCGACCGGGGACGTGCCCCTCGCTCGCCGCACGATGACCCCGGCCGCGAACGCGACCGACTGGCAGCAGAACGACAACGAGGTCATCACGAACAACCGGATCAGCACGACGACGACCGCGTCCTCTTCGACGATCGCGGCGCGCGCGCCGAGCGACGGATCCACCGCGAGCAACGCCATCAAGGCGACCCCTGTTCAGCCAGGCACATTCGCGGCCGTCAACGGAACGATCGTCGCCGGTCACAGCGTGCGGGTTCGCGCGAACGACAAGCTCACCGTCGTCTCCCTCGCGGGCGCGGTCGCAGGAGGCTTCGTCGGCGTCGGCGTCGCCGTCCTCATCACCAACGTCGGAAGCGCGACCGAGGCGCAGATCGGGGCGAGCGCGGACATCAGCGCCGGGGCGGGCGCGGGCGACGTCGTGAGCGTCAACGCGGACATGCAGGAGGACTTCACCGGCATCGGCCTCGCGGGCGCCGGCGGATTCGTCTCGGTCGGCGCGCAGGTCGCCGTCATCAACGACAGCGCCACGCAGCGCGCGCACATCGACGACCTCGCGCGGATCACGCGTGCCGGCGGCGGCGTCGACGTGACCTCGAACGCGGTCCGCGAGGTGAACACGTACGCGATCGGCGTCGGCACCGGCGCGTTCTCCACGGGCGCCGCCGTGGCGGTCACGAACGTGACCGGCGACAACATCGCCGAGATCGGCAATGTCCAGGTCGGCACCGCGTCCACGCCGATCGCGCACCTGAACGTCGCGGCGACCGACACGATCACCGCGCCGACGCTCTCGATCGCGGTCCAGGGCGGCGTGGGCGCCGGCGTCTCGGGTGCGGTGTCCTTCGTGAACCTCACCGGCACCACACGCGCGGCCTCGGGCGCGCACGGCTGGGTCGGCGCAGGCGGCGTCACCGTGAGCGCGAACGGAACGCACGTGGCGAGCTCGTTCACGATCAACGTCGCGACCGGCGTGCTCGCCATCGGCATCACCGTCTCGCGCGTCAACGAGGCGCGCACGACCGAGGCGACGATGACGTCGACCACCAACCTCGCCGTGACCGGATCGGTGCTCGTGAAGGCAGAGGCCTCGAACAAAGCGACGGCCGACGCGCCAGGCGGTGTGGGCGGCGGCGTCAGCATCGCCATCCTCGTGCCGATCGCCCTGGTGAGCGGCGACACCCGAGCGCGGCTCGACGGGACGATCTCGAGCTCGACGGACGTGACCGTGCAGGCGATCGGCGAGAACGTTGCGACGGCCAACGTCAAGGTCGTCGGTGTCAGCGTCATCGGTATCACCGGCGCGGTCGCGACGGCGCAGGTGGACTCCAACGTCGAGGCGATCGTCGGCGCGACCGGCTCCATCGCTTCGACCGGACCGGTGAAGATCGAGGCGAAGCTGAAGGGCGACAGCAACAAGGCCAAGGCGGAGGCGCTCGCCGGTTCGTTCGGTGGCATCGGCACCTTCTCCGTGATGGGCGGCATCGCGACGATGAACGGCGACGTCCGCGCCGAGCTGGATGGGGACGTCACCTCGTCCTCGAACGTCGACATCCTCGCGGACGGCCTGTCCACCGCGGATGCGCACACCTCCGTGGTCGGCATCGGTGGCTTCGCGAGCGTCTCCGGGTCGCGGACCCTCGCGACGGTGAGCGGTGCCACAGAAGCGCTCGTCGGCGCAGGCGCGACGGTGGCCTCGTCCGGTCTCGTGCACCTGAAGGCCACAGGCAATGACACCGCGACCGCTGACTCCGACGCCGCGTCGGCGAGCCTCGGCATCTCCATCGCGATCTCGCTGCCGACGGCGACCATCAGCGGCGACACCCGCGCGCAGATGAACGGCGCCATCACGAGCGCGACCGGCCTCACAGTCGAAGCGTCCGCGCCGTACGAGGCGACCGCGACGTCGTCGCCGGTCACCGTCGGCATCGTCGCCGGGGCTGGCGTGTCGGCGCTCGCCGAGATCACCGGCGTCGTCGAGGCGCTCATCGGAGAGCGGGCCGGAACCGCGGCGACCTCGAACATCCCGACGGCGAACGTCGGCAGTGGCACCGTGAAGGTAAAGGCGAGCTCGACCATGACCGCGACCTCGGTCACCGACGCCGTCGGCGTCGGCGTGGCCGCCGTCGCGATCATGTTCCCGACCGCGAGGATCGACGGAACGACGCGCGCGTACGTAAGGGACGGCGTACGCATGACCGCGGGCACGCTCACCGTTCTCGCGACCGACCTCGTCGAAACCTTGCCGGTCGTCTACAGCGCGAGCGCGACCTCCAAGGTGCTCGGCATTGGCGGGGCGAGCGGCACGGGCATCGACGCCGAGGCGACGGTCTCCGGCACCGTCGAGGCGTTCATCGGCGCTCACGCGGGCTCGGCCGCCGGCGGCGCCGCGGGCACGACCCTGTCCGTGGCGGGCACGACGACGGTCACGGCCATCGGGAAGATGACGACCGACGCGAAGGCGGATGGCACCAACGCTGGCGGCGCGACCGTCGCTCTCATGTTCCCGACATCGCTCATCACCGGAACGCTCCGCGCGTACCTCGGCGCCGGGAGCGATCTCTTCACGACGACGCTCAATGTGACCGCGGACATGAAGCAGGTGGACGCCGAGTCGACGACGAACGTCGTCGGCGTCGCGGGTCTCGCCGGCCAGGGCGCCGATGCTTCGGCCGCCGCCCAGTCGACGACATCCGCGTTCGTCGATGGGTCCGCGAACGTGACCGGAACCCTGACGCTGACCGCGATCGATCGCGACGCGCGCGCCCTTGCACGGACCCGCGGCCTGAGCGTCGGCGGCCTCTCGATCTCCGTCGTCTTCCCGCGTGCCAACGTCGGCGGCACGACGAGCGCCTACCTCGGCTCGAACGCCAACGTGAATGCCGGCTCGCTGATCGTCTCCGCGACGGCCACCAACAACTCGAACGCGAGCGCGGTGCTCACCGGTGTCGGCGGGGTGACCGGCTCAGGTGCGTCGGTGACGGCGAAGACGACTCACTCGACCGCGGCGTACATCGCGAACGGCGGCACCACGGTCGTCACCAACGACGCGAGCTTCAGCGCGACGACGACCAACACCGCGCTCGCGAGCAGCGATGGGATCAGCGTGGGGCTGATCAGCGGTTCGATCGTCTACGTCGAGGCGGACGCGGGCGGCACGACGGAGGCGTACCTTGCCGGTCGGCTCACCGCGCGCGGCCTGACGCTGACCGCGAACGGCACCAACATCGCGACGCCCACGTCGAGCTCCGTCAGCGTCGCGGCGGGTACGTTCACGGTCTCGACGACGCTCGCGCAGGTGAGCGCGGCGACGAACGCGAAGCTGAAGTCGGGCGCGAACGTGACGCTCACCGGCGCGGCGACCTTCACCGCGACATCGCACTCGACACCGACCGTCACCACGAATGCCGTGAGCGTCGGCATCGTCAGCGGCGCCGCACAGTTCATCACGACGGCGCTCGGCGGAAGCACGAACGCGGGCAGCGACACGGGCGCGCAGCTCAGCGGCCCGTCGCTCTCCGTGACCGCCACCTCGACGAACGACACCTCCGCGACTGTGAGCTTCGTGGGCGTCTCGCTCCTCGGCGGAAGCGGCACGGTCATCGAGACAGGCGTCACCCAGCAGACGACGGCGGAGCTCGGCGGCGTCATCAACCTGACCGGGCCCGCGACGGTCACTGCGCAATCGACGACCCACTCGACCTCGTCGAACGACAACGTCTCGATCGGCGGCATCACGATCACGGTCGTCGACGTGCGATCGCGCCTGAGCGGACTGACGAGCGCCGGCGTCGCGAACGACGGATCCGTCAGCGCAACGTCGCTCACAGCGACCGCCACCGGCGACGCCGTCTCGTCCGCGACGACGTTCTTCGTCGGCTTCTCGCTCGCCGGCGGCGCGGGTTCGCTCACGAGCGCGTCACTCAACCAGACCGTCGACGCGAAGATCGGCGACCGCGCTTCGGTCAACGTCGGGACCGGCGCGGCCTCGTTCACGGCGAACGGCACGTCCGCCGCGACCGCGGCCGCGAAGTCCACGAGCATCAGCGTCGCGGTCAACGTGAACCTCGCGTCGATCTCCGCGACGACGAGCGGCGCCACGCGCGCTTACGTCGGCGACGGAGCGAACGTCCGCGCCGGATCGCTGTCGCTGAGCGCGCACGGGAGCCAGCTGCCGAACGCGAGCAACTCGTTCCTGGGCGTGAGCCTCGGCCTCGGGATCGGCGCGGCGACCGTGTTGGCGAGCGACTCGGCGTCCGTCGCGGCATTCGTCGGCAGTCAGGCGGGCAGCGGCACGCCGACGGACGTCACCACGACCGGCACCGGCGTGACCGCCACGGCGACAGCGGACTCGACACCGTCGGCGTCGGCCAGCTTCCTCGCCATCAGCCTGCTCGCCAACGGTCAGTTCACGGAGACGGCCGCGACCAACACGTCCAGCTCCAAGGCGTGGGTGGGCACGAACGCGAGCGTCGACACCGGCACGGGCGATCTGACCTTCACCGCGATCGCCCACGCGATCGCGCTCTCGCACGGCAGCGGCGTCGGCGCCGGCGCGTTCTCGGCTGGAACGACGCAGTCGACCGCGACATTGCAGCCGCAGGTCGGCGCGTTCACGGTCGGCAGCGGCGCGATCACCGGCCGCAACGCCACGTTCCTCACGCGCCTCAACAGCAATGAGGCCGGCACCGCCGCGGACCTGCCGGCGGGCTTCTCGATCCCGGCGAGCGGCGAAGTGTCGCTCGGCTCGATCGGCCTCGTGAGCGGTGCGGGCGCCGTCGTGTTCGCGTACGACCAGCCGACGGTGACCGCGACGATCGGCGCCGGCAAGACCGTGAACATCACCGGGAACCTCTCGGTCAAGACCCGCGTGTACCAGCGCGCGGATGTCGACGGATCGCAGCTGACGATCGCGCTCCTGGGTGGCGTCGGGGTCATCAACCCGACAGCGCTCGTGGGCGGCACCATCTCTACCGGCTTCAACGGAACGGTCACGAACGCCGCCACGGTGACGGTCAGCACCATCGTCGACGCGGCGAGCCGCGCGACGGCCGCGGGCCAGACCTACGCGCTCGGCGGCGCCGCGACCGACACCACGACCATCGCGACCGTCTCGCCCGCCGTGACGACGTCGGTCGGCGGCAGCATCACCGCTTCGGGCGACGTGGTCATCGAGTCCTCCGTGAGGACCAAGGCCGAGTCTCTCGCGCAGGGAGTCAACCTCGCTCTGGGTGTGTCGGTCGGCGTGATGACCGCACGCGCGACGGACTCGAGCTCGATCGCGACGACCCTGGCGCCCGGCGCGTCGATCACGAGCACCAACGGGAACGTGCGCCTGAGCGCGCTGCACAACTACGACCGCTCCTCGTCGAGCTTCCTCAGCACCTACGCCACCTCGGCGTCGGTCGAATCGCTCGCCGCGTCGCTCCTCCTATCGGTGAGCAGCGCGAACGTGAGCGCTGACGCGCAGGCGGCCACGGACGTGACGGCAAGCGCCGGGTCGACGCTCGCGGCGCCGAACGGCATCGTGACCGTCGAGGCGCGGTCGGCGAACATCTCGGACGCACGCGCCCAGACCGCGGGCGGCGCGCTGGTTCAGGTGTCCGCCGACATCAACCCGGTAGCGACGACGCGCGGATCGACGAACGCGTGGCTGCTCGGGCACGTCCGCCAGGGGACCGGCCCGACCGCGACCACGGGTGCGAACTCCGTCGAGGTCTCGTCGCAGGGCTACGACCTCGCGACGAGCGTGTTCGACACCACGACCGGCGGCGCGATCAACATCGGCGCGAGCACGGCTTCGAACGCGACCGTCGCCTCCGCCGTCAGCGCGCAGATCGGCACGGCGGGCTCGGTCGTCATCGCTACGACGACCGTCCACGTCATCGCGGCGAGCATCACCGACGCGGACGCGACGACGCGGTCCGCATCGGGCGGCGCGATCAACGTGCAGAGCTTCGGCGCGACCGTGCACACGACGCCGCACGTCGACGTCGGGGTCGGCGCGGGCGCGAGCATCACGGCCGCCACCGTCACGATCGAAGCGACGCACAACACGACGCCGCCCGTGTACAGCAACGGACTCTTCACCGTGCCGGGTGCAGTCACCTCGACCGACGGGCTCACCGGCAACCGCATCACGTTCACCGACGCGCACGGCCTGAACACCGGCCAGTTCGTGACCTACCAGCGGCTCGGTGGCGGCGGCTTCGGCCTGACCGACGGGCGCCGCTACGGGGTCATCGTGCCGGTCATCGGCGGCGTCGCCTCGACGAACTCGCTGCAGCTCGGCACGACGTTCGCCGGCGCGTCGATCGATGAGACAAGGGACGCGATCAGCTTCGGCGGCTCGCACGGCCTCGTCGAAGGCGACATGGTCTGGTACTTCCCGTCGCCGACCGGCGGCCTCGTGCCCGGTCTCTCCTCCGGCACGCTCTACCGCGTCCACGTCATCGATGGGCGCACGATCAAGCTGCAGGACCCCTCTGTGACGACGCCGCCCGCATCGATCACGACCGCGAGCGCGGTGACGGTCAACGGATCGGGTCAGGGCGTGATCAGCGCGTCCAACTCGTTCACGCCCAACCAGCCCGTGACGTACCACGCCCCGGCCGTGGCGACGTTCACGAACGTCGTGGTGAACCTGATCACGTCGGGTGGTACGCCGACCCTGAGCGGGGCCACCCCGCCGCAGCTGCAATACAACACTGCAAACACGATCTTCGTCGCGACGGGCGACCCGAACACGTCCGGGACGTTCTCGACGCACATGAGCTTCGCGAACGGCGAAGCGGTGACGTATCGCTCGACGAACCCGGGAAGCACGATCGGCTCCGGGATCGTGAGCGGCGGCGTCTACTACGTGATCAACCAGTCGGATCCGTTCTTGGTCAAGCTCGCGACGACCTACTGCCGTGCCGTTGGCACCGCGGGCGACTCGACCAACTGCCCGCAGCTCGACACGGACTCCGACGGGACGCCGGACACCGACCAGGCGGTCGTTGCGCTCACGCTGACCCGCGACACGTCGACCGCCGGCAACAAGGCCGAGCACTCGCTCACCAAGGTGGCCGAGGCGCCGCTCAGCGGCCTCGAGGACGGCCGCGTGTACTTCGTGCGCAACCAGAGCAGCACGACGTTCCAGCTCGCCACGTCGCCGGGCGGTACGCCGATCTTCTTCAGCAACGGCGGCCGGACAGGCGGCATCGGCACGCACTCCTTCGCAGCTGAGGGCGTGAACATCACCGCCCCCGGCACGGGTCCGCAGTACCTGATCATCGACCTCGCCTCCGGCGGCAGCGGCATGCAGAAGCTCCTCGGCGTCGGCGGCAGCAGCACGCTCGCCGGCGCGCCGACGGGCGATCAGGTCGCCACGGCCTCGTCGTCCGGCTCGAGCGGCGGTGTCATCGACGTGAAGGGCGCGACCGCGAGCGCGACCGTCGAGCCCACGATCACCAACACGATCGGCGCGGGCGCGGTCATCCGCGCGGGCACGATCAACGTGACCACCGATAACCGCGGCCTCGTCGGTGCGAACACCACGAGCGGCGGCGGCGGCCTCGTCTCGATCGGCAGCGCCGACGCGGCGACCGCGGCGACGACCAACACGACGGTCACGATCGAGACGGGCGCGCAGCTCATCGCGACCGGGAATGTCACGGTCGTCGCGGGCGCGACCATCGTCTCGAGCGTCGACTCCGAGGGCGCCGGTGGCGGCCTCATCGCCGGCGTGCACTCGCACGCGATCTCGACGCTTGGTCACACGACGCAGACGATCGTGAAGGGCACGATCGCGTCGGGTGGCACGGCGCGCATCGAATCGAACACGAGCCTCACGGGCACCGCGAACGCCGAGAGCGACAGCGCCGGGCTCGGCGCGGACACGAACGCCGACGCGCGCGTGGACGTCGCGGACGGCTCCGTCACGAGGACCGAGATCTGGGGCGGCGCGCGTGTGAGCGCGAACGACCTCCAGGTCAACGCCATCGGCTCGAAGGCCTTCCTGCACGCCGCCGCGAGCGCCGACACGTGGGCCGGCGGCGGCAACGGCGACGCGACCGCGGTGGTCTCGCTACCGAGCACGAACGAGGTTCGGATCAAGACACGCACGGGCGGCTCGGGCGAGCAGCTCGTCGGGAACGACACGATCACGATCACGAGCGAGTTCCGCGGGATCGACATGAGCGCGGACTCGGACGCGGCGTGTCACTGCTTCGCGGGCAACGCGACAGCGAACAGCACCGGTGACCTGACCGCCACGGCTCTCGTGTTCGGCGAGAACGACTCGTTCCTGAAGACGGCGTCGCTGACCGTCTCGACCAACGCGTTCGGATCGGATCCGTCGCGGCCGCAGAACGCCCACGGCGGCGTGTTCGTCGATCACAACGGCGGCTCACACGGCGCGAGCTCGGCCACCCGTCGCATTTACTGGGAGTCCACGGTCATCCTGCTTGGCGAGCCGAACCCGGTGCTGACGATCGACGCGAGCGGGACGATCACCGCGAAGACGAAGAACGTCTACGTGAAGTGGTTCGACCCGAGCACGAACACGTACTCGACAGGCCTGCTCAACGTTGGTGACGTCGTTCCGGCCGGCGCGTGGATCGTGGTCGGCGACCTCATCTACGACGAGGGTGGCAACGTCCGGTTCGAGGCGAACGACCGCTCGCCGGCGAGCGTCATCTACGGGAACGCGGGCGAGTTCCAGGTGAAAGACACGTGGGACTCCGTCACGATCACGAATTACTCGGACCGCAAGCTCGTCGTGAACGACATCGTCGTCGTGACCACGGCGAACCCGCCGAAGATCGAGGTCTCACTCGACACGATTCCCGGCCCGGTCAGCTCGCCGGCCGACGACCTGCATCTTGCTGAGAGCACGACGAGCTTCCCGACGTTCGAGTTCAAGGTCACGCACGTCTTCGCGAAGACCGAGGTGCAGATCCAGAACCTGAGCGGCACGACCACGCCGTCGGACATCGTCCTCGACGGCGGCATCGAGAACGTCATCGGCCACACGCTCATCAAGAACGTGCGCGGCAACATCCTGTCCGACAACGCGCTTGACCTGCACGGGATCGAGAGCAACGGCGTCAACTCGACGACGTTCGTGGCGAACTTCAGCTGCTGCACGACGGATACGGACGCCGAGCTGATCCGCACCAACAAGCTCGAGCTCGACGCCGACAACGGATCCATCGGGCAGCAGGCCGGACCGCGCGTGCCGATCGCCGCCGAGCTCATCCGCTTCCGCGACGAGGCCGACACCCTGTTCGACATCGTCGTCCAGGCCGAGGCGAAGGGCGACCTCGTCCTCGACCTGACCGCGAACGAGCGTTCGCTCGAGACCGCCGCGACGAGCATCGCCGTCCAGATCGATTACCTGCGCGCGGGCAACGACGTCGACGTCCTTGTCCACGACAGCGTTCAGGGCACGAACGCGGGCGCGGGCGGGAACGTCCACATCTCGCTCTTCAACCCGCCGAGCACCACGGAGATCACAGGCACCGACCAGAGCGGCGATTACAGCGGTCACTTCCGGCCGAACGTCGATCCGCCGGGCCTCGCACGCATCCGCCGCGCCTACGGGACCGACCGCAACCTCGTGAACAGCGACTACACCTTCGGTGACGCGGGCACGCAGTACGGCGACCTGCGCGCGGGCGACGACATCATCGTCAACCACACCGAGACCGGGACCACGCTCACGTTCACCGCGTTCACAGACGTCGCCGCCGTGATGAACGACCTCGACACCGGTGTCGCGATGGTCGCCCCGGTCGAAAACGACGACTGCTGCACGTCGGACGTCGCGCGGATCGATATGCAGACGAACGGCTTCATCACCGACACGGAGCTGTCGGGCGATCTGCAGGTCGGGCACATCAACTCGACCGCGGGCGACGTGACGCTCTTCGCACCGCGCCGCATCACCGACGCCGACGGTCAGCCGACGATCGACGTGACCGGCGTGAACATCACGATGACCGCGGGCACCGGCACCACGCAGGGCGGGGTCGGCACACCGAGCGACTTCCTCGAGATCAACGTGGCCCGGACCGACAACGCGACCGGCGCGCTCACCGTGACCGACACCGCGTCGGCCAACACCCTGGGCGTGTTCGTCACCGAGATCACCGGCGATCTGCGCGTCGGCAACGTCAAGACGAAGGGCGACGTCTCGCTCGCCACGACGGGCGGCTCGATCGTCGACGCGAACAACGACGCGGCGGCCGACGTCATCGGCAACAACGTCGACCTGAACGCGGTCGGCGGGTCGATCGGCGACGCGGCCGGCGGCAACGACCTCGAGATCGACTCATCGCGCTGGAGCACGGCGGACGTGGCGCTCCAGGCGACGGCGGCCATCTTCGTGACCGAGACACCCGACTCCGCTGGTGGGGCACCGGGCGCGCTCAACGTGATCCTCGCGCGCGCCCTGAACGGCAACGTCCGGCTCACCGTCGCCGAGACGTCGGCGCAGGGCGAGGACCTCAACCTCCTGCCCTGCGGCACATTCGCCGGCCGCTCGGCCTGCGCCTACCTCTTCATCGAGAACCAGCCGCAGACGACCGCGAACAGCGGGATCGTCCGCGGCCTGATCCAGGCCTCGAGCGGCTACGTGCTGCTGCGCGCGGGCGACAACATCACGACGGACGGCGCGAACGGCGTGGTCGTCGCTGACGAAGGCGCCACGCGCGTCGCGACGATCCGCGCGACGCAGTGGATCGAGCTCTACGGCGACGACGGCAACGCCGACGACGGCTGGGGCACGACCATGCGTCTGCACGGCGAGATCTGGTCCGGTTGGAACGGCGCGACGGACTTCGGCGGCACCCTCGTCAACAGCTGCGCGGCCGACCTGCGGCCCAACGCGCAGACCTGCAACTTCACGCGCGTCTTCGGAAACAACGACGTCGACACGATCACGTTCGACGAGACGTACCTGCGCAACAAGACGCGCGCCTACGGCGAGAGCGCGGCCACGCCGTACGACGGGACCGCGGCGGTCACGACCGACGCCTTCGGTCGGCCGGACGAGGACACGCTCACCGTCAACTACCTGCAGACCATGGACACCGCGAACGGCATCACGCTGACCCTCGACGGTCAGTCGGCCTCGGACACGTATGTCATCAACACGACCGGCAGCCAGCCGTGCCTCGCGATCGGTGCGGCGCCGTGCCGGCAGTACGTGATCAACGTGCTCGACACAGGTCGTCCGGACGACGGCGTGGATGTCCTCGCGATCAGCGGGTACGACTCCGCGCAGAGCGGCTACGACTCAACGGCCGCGACGAACTCGTACCCGACCGACGACCTGTTCCTGCTCCGTCGTGTGACCTACCTCGCCTCGCCGACGAACACAGGCACGGCCAACGAGTTCGCCGACCGGCCGGCGTTCGTCGCACTGCTCCACTCGACGGTGGCGCAGGCGTCACCCAACGGCTTCGCGCAGCTCGGCGCGAGCGCGTTCAAGGTCGAGCGCATCAACTACGACACCGCCATCAACGGGCGCCTCATCGTCTACGGCCTCGGCGGGAACGACTACTTCGCGGTCGACGACAACAGCTCGATCACCACGCTGGACGGCGGCGCCGGCAACGACACCTTCCAGATCGGCCAGATCTACGGCCTGCAGCGCGACACGACCGCGCACTCCGCGACGCCGGCCGGCAACACCACCGGCGGCACGCTCACGCCGCAGGACGTCTTCGG
Organism: Candidatus Limnocylindria bacterium; assembly: GCA_036570125.1. Lineage (GTDB taxonomy): Bacteria > Chloroflexota > Limnocylindria > P2-11E > P2-11E > 3-1-20CM-2-70-9. The sequence goes on along the minus strand of DATCPK010000068.1, from coordinate 3,560 downwards.
CACGGTCGCGACGACCCGTGGGTGGCTGTCCGCCGGCTCGAGTCAGCCGCTCATCGCGAAGGGCGGCACGGGCGACGACACGTTCACCGTCTACTCGAACCAGGCGACGCTGCGGCTCGAGGGTGAGGACGACAACGACCTGTTCACGGTGCGCGCATTCGCGCTCGCGCAGACCAGGACGAACTACGGCACCGGCGCCGACTGCGATCCGAGCACGACCGCCGCCTCACTGCACTGCGACATCGTCTGGCTGAACCTCCAGGACCAGATCGCGATGCCGCGCCTCACGAACGGCTTCTCGACCGCGGCCGAGTCCGACATCCGGACCGGCGGTGGGAACAACCAGGTCGTCTACAACATCAACGCGCCCGTCTCGATCGACGGCGGCAACGGCTTCGACAAGGTCGACATCCTCGGCACCGAGTTCGCCGACCACATCGTGATCACGGCGAAGGGCATCTTCGGGGCCGGCCTATCGGTCACCTACGCGAACGTCGAGGTGCTCGAGGTCGACGCGCTCGAGGGCGACGACACGATCGACGTCCTGAGCACGCAGCCCGGCGTCCTCACCCGCGTCATCGGCGGCCTCGGCAGCGACACCATCAACGTCGCCGGCGACGTCGCGGGCGACGTGGTCTCGCGGAACATCGAAGGCACGAGCGGCACGATCAACCACTTCGTGCGCTCGGCCGACTCGATGTACGCGGGCATCCTCGCGGACGGCATCGACCTCGCGGTCGCGCGCACGAACCAGGGTCAGGTCATCGTCGAAGAGGTCGGCACCGCCACGCGGATCGCCGAGGGCGGCTGCTTCAGCCTGACTCCGGTGAGCTGCATCCAGTCGATCGACCAGTACAACATCCGCCTCGCCGTCGCGCCGACGAAGAAGGTCTACGTGACGGTGTCGGGCACGATGACCGGCCAGGAAGAGCAGTCCAACGGCGAGACGTTCCTCGTGTCGACGGATCCGTCGTCGGAGGCCGCGTTCAACCGGACCATCACGCTCAACGGCGACCCGAAGACCATCCGCCAGCGTGCGATCGTCCTCGTCTTCGACGAGACCAACTGGAACACGCCGCAGGCGGTCTACGTGTTCGCTTACGACGACACGCGTCCGGAGGGCGAGCGCGTCGCGATCTCGGCGCAGTCCGTGATCAGCCAGGACGCGCGGTTCGACCACGCGACGGTGCGCAATGTCGAGGTCGACGTCGTCGACAACGACAAGGCCGACGTGATCGTGACCGAGCTCGACCCGAACACGACCCAGCCCGACAGCAACACGATCGTGCTCGAAGGCAACACGACGACGCAGGTCACCGACATCTACGACGTGCAGCTGGCGAAGGCGCCCGTCGACAGCACCGGATCGGTGACCGTCCTGGTCGCGCCGAGCAACAACCGCCTCTGCCTGTCGAGCGCCGACAGCCGCTTCGCCGCCGCGGACGGCACCTGCCCGGTGCTCGGGACGACCTACACGATCGTGTTCACCCAGGCGGACTGGAACATCCCGGTGCGCATCACCGTCCGCGCGCGCAACGACTTCGTCGCGCAGGACCCGCAGAGCACCACGCTCCTGCACACCGTCACGACCACGAACGACGCGGACTACAACGCGGCGAAGGCGGCCATCTCGGCTCGGGTCAACGCGCTCTCGATCGACGACGAGACGCCCGGCGTGTTCATCCTTGAGAGCAACGGGCGCACGCTTGTCGTCGCCTGCGGCGCGGACTGCACGACCCCCGGCACGGGCGACAGCTACAGCATCCGTCTCACGAAGGCGCCGACGGCACCGGTCGACATCGCGATCGTGACCGACGGCCAGACCGACGTGACGCTGGGCGGCGGCGTGAGCCTCAAGCTCGTCGGCGGGGCGCGCCCGCAGCAGCTCTTCACCGGCAACATCACCGCGAGCGGCGCCGTGGTCACGCGTTACATCGGCGCCGACCTCGGCAGCTTCCTAGACGACGGCTTCACCACGGGCATGCACGTCCGCGTGACCGTCGGCACGACGAGCACCGACCTCGACATCCTCTCGATCTCGGGAGACGGGAAGTCCATGACGCTGAGCGGCGCCGTTAGCCCAGGGTTCGCGACGATCAGCCAGCTTGTCGACCGCGGCATCTACGCGGGCACGTCCACCTACAACAGCACCACGAAGACGCTCGTTCGCACCGACGGCAAGAGCTGGCTCGACAGCGGCTTCCTCGAGGGTCAGCTCATCCAGCTGGTGGGCGTCACGGGCACCTTCAAGATCGTGTCGATCACCGACGCGACGCCGAACTCGGGCAAGCTCGATCTGGCGACGCTCGCGGTCGCGAACGCCGCGTCGTGCGGGACCGTCACGGCGATCACGCAGTGCGCGCCGGTCATCACGTTCACGTCGAGCAACTGGTACCAGCAGGTCACCGTTCCGCTCCTCGCGGATCCGACCTTCAGCCTGCCGGCCGGTCGCGAGAACCTGAAGACGTTCCCGAAGCGCGCGCACCTGCTCTCCGGCATCCGCGGGCCGCTCGCCGTCGAGGGCGGGACGACCGGCGCGGACCGCTCGCTGCACCAGGCCGTCCTGCTGCCGGGCGAGTCGAACGGACCGCTCTTCCAGATCGCGGCGCAGCCGCCCGAATGGCAGCAGATCGACACGCTCAATGTCTTCGCCGACGGCAGCACGCAGGACAACGTCGGTCAGATGACCTCGACCGCGATCACGGGCCTGAACATGGCGGACGACCTCGACTTCACGAAGTCGTTCCCGACCGGGTTCAAGTTCCCGTTCGGCGAGCCGGGCAAGTACCCGGGCGGCGTGAGCTACGGAACGATCACGCTCGACGCGAACAAGAACTTCAAGACCGACGGCAACACGTCAACGATCGAGGTCCTGAACCTTCTGCTCGGCTCGGGCAACGACACCTTCACGATCATTAGCACGCTCGTGCCGGGTGCGGAGCTCGCGAACAACGGCGCGATGCGCGTCGCTTCGCACGGCGGTCTCACGACCGTGCACGGCGGCGGCAACTCACCGCTCCAGATCGCGGGCACCTTCGACACCACCACCGCAGGCCTGATCACCCGGACCGATGGCGTCGACTGGCGGACCGGTGGATTCGCGGTCGGCCAGCAGATCACGATGCTCACGACGACCAGCGCCGGCGTCGTCACTCGCTCGTTCACGATCGTCGGCTTCACCGGACCCTCGAGCGCGCCCGACAGCACGCTGCAGGTCGTTCAAACGGCAGGCCCGGCGCTCGACACCTCGAGCGGAGCGGCCGCAACGGTCGGCGTCAGCGACTGGCTCTCCGTGAGCGCGACCTTCGACATCTCGAGCAACAGGATCGCGCGTAAGGACGGCCAGCCGTGGCAGAGCCTCGGCTTCGCCGCCGGCCAGCAGGTGACCATCGCGGGCTTCGGCACGCGGACGATCGTCGGGTTCGACAACTCGACCTACGGCGACGGCACCTTGCTCATCGTCGGCGGCGCTGCGCTGGATAGCTCGTCGAGCGCTGCGACGACGGTCGCGGTAAGCAGCCGCTACTTCGTCGCCGGCGTGAGCGCGAGCGGCTCCGGCC
>DATCPK010000067.1:0-20987 GCA_036570125.1 Candidatus Limnocylindria bacterium | reverse complement strand
ATGACGCGCACGGACTCTCGCGACCGCTTCGGACGCTCGTCCGGCGAAGCGTCGTGAAGGATCTCGCCGAGATCGAGCGAGTCGCTCGCGAAGAGGCGGTCGACGCATTGCTCATCGGGCTGCCGTTGACCCTGTCCGGCGATGAGGGCTACCAAGCCGAACGCGTGCGTCGCTTCGCGACCGCGTCCGAGAAGCTGGGCCTTCCCGTGCGGCTCTATGACGAGCGGCATACTTCAACCGAAGCGGAGATCCGCGGCGCGGCCGACATCGACGCAGGCGCGGCGACGATCCTCCTCGAAGACTTCCTCGCGCAGCGTGCACGCTGATGGGAATACGCGCGCCGCGTCCGGCGCAGCAACGCTCCGCGGCGGGGCCATTCATCTTCGTGCTGCTCATCGTCGGTCTGATCGTCGGCGGCTTCGTGTTCGGACGTCCGATCGCCGAGGACGCCATCGTCGCGCAGGTCAAGGAGCACGACACGCTCCTCCGGCAATCGATCATCCGCGGGCTCATCGCCGACCGCGTCGGGTCGGAGCCTGATCTGGCCAAGGATCCGAACGCCGAGTCGCGTACGTTCGTGATCTCTCGCGGCGAGACGGCGGGGTCGATCGCGCAGCGCCTCGAGGAAGCCGGCTTCATCCGTTCCGCGCTCGCGTTCTCGTTTCTTCTGTACGACACCGGCCGCGAGACGTCTCTGCAGTCCGGTACCTACACGATCTCCGCGGGGCTCACCCCGCGCGAGCTCGCGCGCGTCTTCGAGAAGGCCCCCAGCGAGCAGGCGGTGCTGCGGATCATCGAAGGCTGGCGCCTCAGCGAGACCGCGGCCGCCGTGAATAAGGCGTTCCCTTCCATCTCTGCGGATGACTTCGCAAAAGCGGCGGTGGTCGGGCAGCGCCAGAACACGGTGCTCGCGGGCCTTCCGGCCGACACCTCGCTCGAAGGGTTCCTGTTCCCCGACACCTATTTCTTCAAGCCCTCAGCGACCGCGACCCAGATCGTCGATGCGTTGCTCGACCAGTTCGAGCTGCGGGTCGGGCAGACCCTGCGTCAGGCCGCCGTCGATCGGAAGACGACGATCTACGACATCGTGAAGCTCGGGTCGATCGTCGAGCGCGAAGCACGTGACCGCGGCGAGAGCGCGACGATCGCGGGCGTCTATACGAACCGGCTGGACATCGGGATGAAGCTCGACGCCGACCCAACGGTGCAGTACGCACTCGGCGATTGGAAGGAGCTGAGCCTCGCCGACCTCGAGACCGACTCGCCGTACAACACGTACCGGGTCGCGGGCCTGCCGCCAACGCCAATTTGCAGCCCGGGTCAGGCGGCGCTCGAGGGTGCGGCCAAGCCGGAGAAGAATCCGTACTTCTACTTCGTCGCGAAGAACGACGGGACCGGCGACCATGCCTTCGCGAAGACGCTCGAGGAGCACGAGGCAAACCGGGTCAAGTACGGGAACAAGTAGCTCGTGAGTCAGGTCTGGCTCATTGGGCGTCCCGTGGCGCATTCGCTCTCGCCCGCGATGCACAACGCCGCATTCGCGAAGCTCGGCCTTCCGCATCGCTATGAGGTGAAGGAGACCGCGGACGCGGAGCTCGCGGCGACGCTCGACCGGATGCGCCGCGACAACGAGGTCCTCGGCGCGAACGTGACCATCCCGCACAAGGAGGCGGTCTTACGTTTCCTGGACGAGGTCGACCCGGAAGCGCGCCGGATCGGCGCGGTCAACACGATCGTCTCGCGCGGAGCGCGGCTCATCGGCTACAACACGGACAAGTACGGATTCGAGAAGGCTCTCGAGACGCAGCCGCGGCGCGGCCCAGGGCCCGAGGGATTTCCCTTTCTTGATGCCCGAATCCTCATCCTCGGCGCAGGTGGCGCCGCGCGCGCCTGCGCTCTGTCGCTCTTGGAACACGGGAACAATGTCGACATCGCGAACCGCGATCCCGCGCGAGCGGAAGCGCTCGCGCGCTCCATCGAAGTCGACGGCCGACATCCCCAGGTCGTCGCCTGGCCGAAGGGACGCGAGCCCGCCGACGCGATCGTCAACGCCACGCCACTCGGACTGAAAGGCGAGGAGGCCCTCGAGGACGTGCAACTGCCGGCGTGGGTGATCGATCTCGTACCGACCGCGGAAGAGACGCCGCTCGTCAAGCGAGCGAAAGCAACTGACAATGTGACCGTCGTGGACGGCCTCAGCATGCTTCTGCATCAAGCCGCGCGCTCGTTCGAGCTGTGGACCGGCGTGGCCGCGCCTCTCGAGGCCATGCGCGCCGCCCTGCCGCGCGACGTATGAGGTTCCTTACCGCGGGCGAATCGCACGGGCCCGGCGTGATCGCCGTCATCGACGGCGTCCCGGCCGGCCTGACGGTGTCGCCGGCCGAGATCGACGCGGACCTGCGCCGCCGCCAGCTCGGCTACGGACGCGGCGGCCGGCAGAAGATCGAGCGCGACGAGGTGCGCATCACCGGCGGGATCCGACAGGGGCGCACCACCGGCGCGCCGATCGCGCTCCAGATCCTGAATCGCGACGCCGTGAACTGGGAGCGCGTCATGAGCGTCGAGCCTGTTGCTGAGCCCCCAGATCCGGTCACACGGCTACGCCCGGGTCACGCCGATCTCGCGGGCGCGTTGAAGTTCGGCCACGAAGACGTCCGCGATGTCATTGAGCGCGCGAGCGCGCGCGAGACCGCCGCGCGCGTGGCCGCGGGCGCGGTCGCGAAGGCGCTCCTGCGCGTGATCGGTACGGACGTGCTCAGCGAGACGCGATCGATCGGCGATGTCTCGAGCGATCCGACGTTCGACCGCGACCGGATCGAGGCGAGCGAGGTGCGAAGCTCGGATCCAAAAGCGAGCGCGGCGATGATCGCCGCCATCGCGTCGGCGCGCGAGGCGGGGGACACGCTCGGCGGCGTCGTCGCGGTGCGCGCCAGCGGCGTGGTTCCGGGCCTGGGCTCCTTCGCGGAGTGGGACCGGCGCCTGGACGGTCGGCTCGCGCAGGCGCTCATGTCGATCCAGAGCGCGAAGGGCGTGCAGTTCGCCGACGCGTTCACGGCGTCGCGCGAGCGCGGCAGCGCGGTGCACGACCCGATCACCGTCCGCGACGGCGCGTTCGTTCGAACTCGCAATCGCGCGGGCGGTCTCGAAGGTGGAGTGACGAACGGCGAGGACATCGTCCTCGAGGTGGCATTCAAGCCGATCTCCACCCTGATGAAACCGCTGCCGTCGGCGGACCTGCGCACGGGCGCGCCCTCGCCGGCGCACGTCGAGCGCAGCGACGTCTGCGTGGTCCCGGCCGCGGGAGTAGTCGCCGAGGCGATGCTCGCGCTGGTCCTCGCGGACGCGCTCTGCGAGAAGTTCGGCAATGACAGCGTCGACGACATCTGCGCCGCGGTCGAGCGTTACCGCCAGCGGCTCCGCCCAATCGACGCTCGGTAATGCATCTCTTTCTGGTCGGCCCGCCGGGCATCGGCAAGTCCTCGGTGGCACCTGCGCTTGCGCGGCATTTCGGCGCATCCGTCGTCGAGCTCGATCGCGAGATCGAGCGGCGTGCCGGCAAGAGCTGCAAGGACGTCATCGAGCAGGACGGGATGGCGCGGTTTCGCGAGATCGAATCGAGCGCTTTGCTGAAGCTCGCGGCCACACCGTCGTGGGTCGTCGTGGACACCGGCGGCGGCGCGCCGATCCGGGACGACAACCGCGCGGTCATGCGACGGCTTGGGCTGATCATCGGTCTGCGCGGCTCGCTGGAGCGCGTGACCTCCGGGATCGCCGCGACGATGGCGAAGCGGCCGAACCAGAACGTCTCGCCTGGAGAACGCGCCCGCGCGGTGCTTCGCGAGCGCATGGTGGCGTACGCCGACACCGACGTGACCTTCGACGTCGACGGTGCGAGCGTCGAAGGGACCGCGCGCGCGATCGCTGCCTGGCTCGTCTCGGCGCGCGGCGTTCGGATCGACGTCGCCGGTCCGGAGCGCCCTTGCCGGGTGCTCATCCGCGCCGGCCTCCTCGATCACGTGGGACCGCATCTCGCTGACCTCGGCTGGCGCGGACGCGTCGCGGTCGTCAGCGATCGCGCGACGGCGACGCGCTACGAGCCAGCCGTGCATCGCTCGCTCGAGTCCGTCGGACTGGAGTCCGTCGCCATCCTTGTGCCCGGTGGCGAGAGGGGCAAGCGTCTATCCGTCGCGGCCCGGCTCTGGGATTCACTCGCGCGCGAGGGGATCGGTCGCGACGGCGGCGTCCTCGCGCTCGGAGGCGGCAGCGTCGGCGATGTCGCGGGCTTCGTGGCGGCGACGTACCTGCGCGGCATTCGCGTCGCGCAGATCCCCACGACCCTGCTCGGAATGGCCGACGCATCGATCGGTGGGAAGACCGCGATCGACATCTCCGCGGGCAAGAACCTCGTCGGCGCGTTCTATTCGCCGGATGCGGTATTCGCCGATCTCACGGTCCTCGCGACCCTGCCGGCGCGCCAGCTCTCGTCCGGTCTCGCTGAGGTCACGAAGTGCGCGTTCCTCGCCGACCGTGAGTCGGTCGCTCAGCTGGATCGGTCTCTCGAGAACGTCCGCGCGGGCGACCTCGGCGCGATCCTCGCGGCGGTCACGATCGCCGCGGAAGTGAAGGGCGGCATCGTGAGTCAGGATCCGCGCGAGTCCGGACTTCGCGAGCTTCTCAACTTCGGACACACCATGGGGCACGCGTATGAGGCCGCATCGGGCTATCGCGTGACGCACGGCGAGGCAGTCGCGATCGGCATGGTGTACGCGACCGCGCTCGCAGAGAAGCTCGAGCTGACCGCCCCGACGCTCCGCCCCGAGCTCGAGAACCTGCTCGACCGCGCTGCCCTGCCGAAGCGCGCACGCCTTCCGAAAGCTGTGTGGAGCTACATCCTCCGCGACAAGAAGGCGCGCGCCGGCAAGCTCCGCTGGATCCTGCCGCGCCGCATCGGACGGTTCAGCGAGGTGATCGACGTCGGCGAGCCCGCCCTTCGCGCCGCGGCGCGGGTCGTGGAGCGCGCGGCTTGAAGCTCCTGTTCATGAACGGTCCGAACCTGAACCTGCTCGGCACCCGCGACCCCGAGATCTACGGGCGAACGACGCTGAAAGAGGTGGAGGCGCGGTGCCGGGAGATCGCGCGCGAGGCCGGGTGCGATCTGGTCGCGTTCCAATCGAATCACGAGGGCGCGATCATCGACTTCCTGCAGCAGCACCGCGACGCGCGAGGTGCCATCATCAATCCTGGCGGGCTCGCGCACACCTCGATCGTGCTGCGCGACGCCGTGGCGGACTCCCCGTTCCCGGTGGTCGAGGTTCACATCAGCGAGATCGCCGCGCGCGAGGAGTTCCGGCGCAAGAGCTACCTGACCGAAGTGACCGAAGCGCAGTTCATCGGCAAAGGCGTGGCGGGATACGAGCTGGCCCTAGGCTGGCTCATCGAGGAGACGAAGAAACCGTGATCAGTGCAGGGGAGATCAAGCGCGGGATGACGATCGAGGTCGACGGAGTCCTCTATCAGATCGTCGAGTTCCAGCACATCAAGCTCGGGCGCGGCAGCGCGCAGATGCGCATGAAGCTGCGCAACGTCCGCAAGGGCGACCTCGTCGAGAAGACATTCCAGGCCAACGACCGCTACCAGCGGGCACGCCTCGACCACCGCAACGTGCAATTCCAGTACAAGGACGGCACCTTCTACCACTTCATGGACACGGCCACCTACGACCAGGTAGCGCTCAGCGACGACCAGCTCGGCGATGCCACGAGCTACCTCACCGACGGAATGGTCGTGGTCCTGAGCGAGTACGAGGGCTCGCCGATCGGCGTCGAGATGCCAGCCTCGGTCGTCCTCACGGTGACCGACACCGATCTCGGCCTCAAGGGCGACACCGCGACCGGCGCGACCAAACCGGCGACGCTCGAGACGGGGTTGCGCGTGAACGTGCCGCTCTTCGTGGAGCGCGGCGACAAGATCAAGGTCGACACACGGACCGGTGACTACCTCGAGCGCGCCTAGCCAGATCCTGCGCGTCGGCCAGCTCGTGACGCGGCTGGCCGCGCACATCCAATCGGGCGACGAGTTCAAAGATCTGTGGATCGAAGGCGAGGTCGTTCAGGCGCGAAGCTCGCCGGTCGGTCACGTGTACTTCACGCTGCGCGACAACGTCGGCCAGCTGCAGTGCGTGCTCTTCGCGATGAAGGCAGCGCAGATCGCCCTCACGCCCCGCGACGGGAGCAAGGTGCTCGCGCACGGCTACATCGAGCTCTACACGAAGGACGGGCGCTGCCAGCTGCAGGTGGACGATCTGCGGCCCGCCGGCGCGGGCGAGGCGTACCTGCGATTCGAGGCGCTCAAGCGCCGCCTCACCGCCGAGGGACTCTTCGCGGTCGAGCGAAAGCGTCCGCTGCCACCCGCTCCGCGACGCATCGGCGTGGTCACGAGCCCGATTGGCGCCGTCTGGCATGACATCCAGCAGATCATCGCGCGGCGCGATCCGCGCATGGAGCTCATCCTCGCGCCCGCCCAGGTGCAGGGCGTCGGCGCGGTCGAGTCGCTCATCGCGGCTCTCGACGGTCTCGCGCAGATCCGCGATCTCGATGTTGTCATCCTCGCGCGCGGCGGCGGTGCGGCGGAGGATCTCGCACCGTTCAACGACGAGGCCCTGGTGCGCGCGCTCGCGCGATTCCCGCGACCGGTCTGTTCCGGCGTGGGACACGAGACCGACGTGACGCTGGCCGACCTCGCGGCGGACGTGCGCGCGCCCACGCCGTCCGCGGCGGCGGAGCTCGTGGTGCCCGACTCGAGCGCCGACCAAATGCGCGCGGTGCGTGCGTGGCGCCGCGTCGCCGCGCGCGTCCGTGAGCGTATCGACGAACGGCGCCGCCGGCTCGAGATGGCGCGGCGGATGCTCGACCGCCGCGCTCCCGCGATGCGACTCGCTGTGCGGCGGCAACGGATCGACGAAGCGCGCCGCACGCTGGACCGCGCCATCGCGCGGGCCGTCCCGCTCCGCCGGCAGCGCGCGGTGTCGGCGCAGCGCCGGCTCGCCGCGCTCTCGCCGCTCGCGGTGCTCGGGCGCGGCTACGCCATCGTCGAGGGAACGGACGGACATATCCGCGCGTCAGTCACGGCGCTCAAGCCCGGAGAACACGTACGGGTCCGCATGCGCGACGGGCGCGCGGGCGCGTTGGTGGAGACTGTCGAGCGCAATGGCTGAGCCCGAGGTCTCTCTCGACAAGGCGCTCGAGCGTCTGGAGGCGATCGCCGACAAGCTCGAGGACCCCGCGCTCGATCTCGACGAGGCCGTACGCCTTTACGAGGAAGGCATGCGCCTGTACGCGGAGTGTGCGAAGCGCCTGGACGCGGCGGATCTCCGGATCACGCAGCTCGCGGACGCGCTGGCGAAACAGGCTCGGGAGCGCGGAACCGGCTGATGCTGTGCGAACTCCCCGATGCGACGGTCTCCTACGAGGAGTTCGGCGAAGGCCGACCGATCGTCGTGTTGCACGGCTCTCCACTCGATCACACCGAGATGATCTACGAGCTCGAGCCGACACTCGCCAAACGAAAGGGATGGCGTCGGATCTATCTGGATATGCCCGGACATGGCGGGACAGCCGGCCGAGCCTGGATGGCGGGTAGGGACGATGTGCTCAAAGTCGTCGAGGAATTCATCGACGCCGTCGTCGGGTCCGACCGGTTCGTCGTTGCGGGGACTTCCTATGGCGGCTATATCGCGAGGGGCCTGGTCTATCGAAGGTCAGCCTCGATCGATGGAATCTTTGTGAACGTGCCGGCGATCATCGTGGACTCCAGCAAGAGAACGGTCCCCGCGCAGACGGTCCTGGTCCGAGATGAAAGCGTCGCGTCTGACGCGAGGTCGGAGAACATGGAGTGGCTTCTGGAGCTCGCGGTCGCGCAGGAACGTTCGGTACTCGATTACGCCCGCGCTCTTGAGCGCTGCACGGTGGACATGGAGTTCCTCGAGAAGATCAAGAGTCCTTTCACGTTCGACGTCGACAAACTCTCCAGCCCCTTTCCCGCTCCCGCGCTGTTCATGATGGGCCGGCAGGACCACGTGGTCGGCTATCGCGACGCGCTGGCCATCATGGAGAACTACCCCCGAGCCACCTTCGTCGTTTTCGATCGAGCCGGCCATCTGCTCGCGGGCGAGAAGCCCCAACTGTGGTCGGCGCTCCTCGACGAATGGCTGGACAGAGTCGAGGAGTGGTGCGCTGGTCGGGTCTCGGCGGGCGAACGCGCTTAGCTCTCTCGCAGCTTCCTGAGGAAGGGCTCGATGTTCTCGATGAACTGCTCCGGTCGGAACCCGTGGAGCAGATGACCTGATCCGGGGAAGCGCTTCACGGTGACATCCGGCAGCTTCTTCAGCTTCCATTCAGCGGAGTCGTCGACGGCGCCGCCGAGGCGCGGCTCGCCGGCGAGCACGAGCACGGGCGTGCGCACCTTTGCGATCGCGTCGGTGATGAGCGCGGCAGCGGGAGCATCGCCGGCGGTGCGAGCGTCAATGAAAGCGGGGTCGACGTCGCGGAAATACGTGATCACGCGCTCGGCCGCGTAGAAGCCGCGAATCTCACCGTAGGTGCGTTCGCCGTGCGGCCCGGGCGACGGGAGTGGGAACTTGCTCACAGCCTTCGCGAGGACCCCCGGCTCGGTCGATGCGATCCCCTCACGAAGCGCCGCGTAATGCGCCGGGTCCCACGCCTTCGCATATCCGAGGGCAGGGTCTTCGAGGACGAGGCCTCGAACGAGATCGGGCGCGTCGCCTGCGGCAACGAGCGCCGCGAGCGCGCCGAGCGAGTGGCCGACCAGGACGGCCGGCTCTTTCACGATCTCGCGAAGCATGCGCAGCACGTCATCAGCAAAAGCGCGGAGCGAGTAGTCCGGCGTGCGGCCGCTCTTGCCATGCCCGCGCGCGTCGTACGCGACCGTGCGATAGCGGGTGGCGAGGCGCGGAAAGATGTTCTCCCAGTCTTCGGACCGTCCGAGGCTCTGGTGCAGCAGCAGGATCGGCGGCTCGCCCGCAGCGCCGCCTCCGAAGTCGTAGTGAGCGAGCTTCGGATCGCCCTTGAGGGTGCGTGCGCGGGGGAGACGCTTCGGCAAGCGCTAAGACTGCACCGGCGATGGCGCCGGCCGCATCAGAAGCCACGCGCCGATCACGAGGTTCCACGTCCACGCGATGACCGTCACGAAACGCTGGATCAGGCCGCCGACCGAGCTGAGTGGCGCGCTCGTGTCGCCGACGTAGCGCGGTCCCACTCCCACGAAGAGCCCGAGGACGGCCAGTGTCGCGAGCGCCGTCGCCACGGTGTACGGCGCGAGCCGCTGCCAGGTCTCCTCCTGGTTCATCCGACCGGCGAGGAAGAAGAGCCCGATACCGAACGCGATCGTTCCGCCGACGAATCCGGCGACGTGAAGGAAACCGCTTGCCGTGCGTACGGGGCCGACGTCGGCCAGGAACGCCGCCGCGAGGAGCGTCCCGAAACCGCGGACGACGAGAAGAGCAGGCCCGACCGGGCTGCCCGGCGGGAGCGTGCGCTGGAGCAGCGACGCGAACACCACGGTCAGTGCGCCGCCACCGGCGAGCCCGAGCGTCACGAGCGATCCGTACGGGCCGAGCTGCGCGGCGCTGATGAGATCCCGTGTCGCGTCGTAGTTCGGCGTGACGACGCCGGAGATGCCGATCCCGAGGAGGGCGAAGGTCGCTCCCAGGATCGAGGCGAATCCGGCCGTGCGAGCGTACGAAGCAGGGGGCATTGCCGCGCAGTATCGCGAATGTGCGCGAGAATCCGCGCATTGACAAAACGAGTCCGGCTTGACCAGCTCCTGGTGCAGCGCGAGCTCGCGCCGAGCCGCGAGCGCGCCCAAGCCCTGATCCTCGCCGGTGTCGTGCGTGTGGATGGCGGCCGTGCGGACCGCGCCGCGGCGCCCGTCGCCGAGGATGCGGAGCTGGCCGTGGACGGCGGTCCCAGGTACGTCTCGCGTGGCGGCGACAAGCTGGTCGGCGCGCTCGACGCGCTCGGCCTTGATGTCGCGGGAAAGGTCGCGATCGATGTGGGCTCCTCGACGGGCGGGTTCACCGACGTGCTGCTCCAGCGCGGCGCGGTTCGCGTCCACGCGATCGACGTGGGGAAGGGCCAGCTCGATTGGGGCCTCCGGCAGGATCCGCGCGTCGTCGTCCACGAAGGCGTGAACGCTCGCGACGCCGTTCCGGTGGAAGAGCAGGTTGACCTCGTGGTCGCCGACGTCTCCTTCATCTCCCTGCGCCTCGCGCTCCCGCCGTCGCTCGAGAAGCTTCGCGAGGACGGCGACCTCGTCGCCCTCGTCAAGCCGCAGTTCGAGGCCGGACGGGATGCGGTCGGGAAGGGCGGCATCGTGCGCGAGGCCGAGGCACGTGCGGCCGCCGTGGTCGCGGTCGCGAGCGATCTGGCGAAACGCGACATGGGTGTCATCGCGATCACGCCGTCGCCGATCGCGGGGCGCGAAGGCAACCGTGAGATCTTCATCCACGCGCGGAAGGGCGCGCCGGGTATGGACGAAGCTGCGGTCGCGGCGGCCGCGCGCGAGGCGGCCGCATGAGGATCGTCATCGGCTCGCGTCCCGACTGGCCGGCATCGCTCGAGGCCGCGAAGATGGTCGGCGACAAGCTCCGCAAAGCCGGCCACGAGCCGATGGATCTCGCGCTCGACTCCCGCGCGCTGACGAAGGAGATCGAGAAAGCCGAGATCGCATTCGTCTTCGGCGGCGACGGCACGGTCCTGCGAGCGGCGCGAGCGCTCTCGCCCTTCGATATCCCGATCCTCGGCGTGAACCTCGGACGGCTCGGTTTCCTGACGGCGACCACGATCGACCAGTTCGACGCGGCGATGGGCGACGTGCTCGCGGGCCGCTTCACGATCGAGGAGCGCGCGCTGCTCGATGCGCGCCTGGTCCGCGAGGGTAAGGAGATCGTGCGCGCGCTCGCGCTGAACGACGTCGTCGTCGCGCGCGGCAAGCAGGTCCGCTCGATCAACGTCGCGGTTCGGGTCGACGGTGAGCCGCTCATCGTCTACTGGGCGGACGGACTCATCGTCGCGACGGCGACCGGCAGCACCGCGTACGGCTTCTCGGTCGGCGGTCCACTCATCCTTCCCGCGTCGAAGGCCATCACGATGGTCCCGATCGCGCCGCACCTTTCGTTCGGCAACGCCGTCGTGTTCGACCCCGACCAGGTCCTGGAGCTCGAGACACAGGACGAGCCGTCGGTCCTTTCGCTCGATGGGCAGGAGGAGCACGATCTTCGCGCTGGCGATCGCATCACGGTGCGGCGCGCCGCGACGGTCGCGCGATTCGCTCGGACCGCACACGCGCGACCATTCGTCGAGCTGTTGCGCGAAAAGATCCTCAAGGAGCCCGGAACATGACTCTCGATACGACGGCGGCCGTGAACGCGATCTCAGCGAAGACGAGGCGGAAGCCGAAGATCGCGGTGATCCTAGGGAGCGGCCTGGGCGGTCTCGCGAAGGACGTCCAGGAGGCCACGCGGATCCCGTATGCGGACATCCCCGGCTTTCGGCGCAGCACCGCGCCAGGCCACGCCGGCGAGCTCGTCGTCGGGACGCTCTCCGGCAAGGACGTCGCCGTGATGAACGGGCGCATGCATTTCTACGAGGGCTACGACATCGCGGAGATCGGGTTCCCGGTCCGCGTCTTCCGCGCGTGGGGCGTGCGCACGATGATCATCACGAACGCCTGCGGCGGACTGAACCCCGCGTTCAAGACCGGCGATCTGATGGTGCTGAACGACCACATCAACTTCATGGGCACCAATCCGCTGCGCGGTCCGAACGACGACAGTCTCGGTCCGCGCTTTGTGGACATGGTCGGCACGTACACCGAGGGCCTGCGCAAGATCGCGCACTCGGTCGACGGCGACCTGCGCGAGGGGATCTACGTCGCGGTCGCGGGGCCGAACTTCGAAACGCCCGCAGAGCTCCGCATGCTGCGCGGCTTCGGGGCGGACGCGGTCGGCATGAGCACGGTGCCCGAGGTCCTCGTCGCAAGGCACATGGCGATGGACATCCTCGCGATCAGCACGGTGACCGACATGGCGACGGGCATCCCGGGGCAGATCGAACACGTGACGCATGAAGCTGTCCTCGAGGCGGCAAACCGGGCCGGCAACCGTCTCGCCGAGGTGATCAAAGGAGTGATCGCCCGCATCTGATGCGCGTCGTCGAGCTCATCGAGAGGAAGCGCGACGGCGGCAAGCTGACCGCCGGCGAGATCGACGCGCTCGTGCAGGGCTACACGAAGGGCGACGTTCCCGATTACCAGATGTCGGCGTTCTGCATGGCGGTCGTCTGGCGCGGCATGGACGCCAAGGAGACGGCGGCGCTGACCGCGTCGATGGTCCGCTCGGGCGAGCGGCTGGATCTCTCGCGTTTCGGGCGCGTCGTCGACAAGCATTCGACCGGCGGCGTCGGCGACAAGACAACGCTCGTCGTCGCGCCGCTCGTCGCGGCGTGCGGCGTCCCGGTCGCGAAGATGAGCGGGCGCGGCCTCGGCTTCTCAGGCGGGACGCTCGACAAGCTCGAGTCGATCCGCGGGTATCGCGTCG
Source organism: Candidatus Limnocylindria bacterium (assembly GCA_036570125.1). Taxonomy (GTDB): domain Bacteria; phylum Chloroflexota; class Limnocylindria; order P2-11E; family P2-11E; genus 3-1-20CM-2-70-9. The sequence goes on along the minus strand of DATCPK010000067.1, from coordinate 8,374 downwards.
ACCTCTCAACCGCGGAGTTCCTCGCGCAGCTCGAGCAAATCGGGATCGTGGTGACCGGGCAGACCGCGGACCTCGCCCCGGCGGACGGAAAGATGTACGCGCTGCGCGATACCACAGGCACCGTCCCGGCGATACCGCTCATCGCATCGAGCGTCATGTCGAAAAAGATCGCGGCGGGCGCGAACGCCGTCGTGCTCGACGTGAAGGTCGGGAGCGGCGCGTTCATGAAGGACCTCGCCTCGGCGCGCCAGCTCGCGCGCGCGATGGTGTCGATCGGCGTCGCGCACGGCCTCGCGGTCACGTGCGAGCTCACCGATATGGAGCAGCCGCTCGGCAACGCCGTCGGGAACAGCCTCGAGATCGCCGAGGCGATCGCGACGCTGCGCGGCAACGGCCCGGCGGATCTGGTGCAGCTGACGCGCGCGGCGGGCGCTGAGATGCTCGTGCGCGGCCGGAAAGCGCGCGACACGAAGTCCGCGCTCGCACGCATCGATCGCGCGCTCGCGGATGGCAGCGGTTTCGCGAAGTTTCGCGAGCTCGTCGCCGCGCAGGGCGGCGACGTCACGCAGGTCGACGATCCGTCGACTCTCCCGCGCGCGCCCAGGGTGGAGACGCTGCGGGCCGCCCGTACCGCGTATGTGTCGGCGATCGCCGCGGACCAGGTCGGCATTGCGTCGGTGCGCCTCGGCGCCGGGCGCGAGAAGAAGGGCGAGCCCATCGACCACCGCACCGGGATCGTGCTCCACGCGAAGGTTGGCGATCGCGTCGAGCGCGGGGAGCCCTACGCGGACGTCCACGTCGCGGGGAAGCCTGCGGACGCGGACGCCATTGCGATGATCCGCGGCGCGTTCAGTTGGAGCGCGCGGCGCGTGCCGCGACGGCGACTGCTTCTCGGCCGGATCGCGAGCCGCTAGATAGGAAAAGGCGTTGGGTTGACCTAATTCGCTCAAACTGAAGGCGGAGCGGCGACGGTCTTCGCTAGATCATTCGGTGTCCGCCCCCGACAAAGTGCAGTTGGCCCGTAACCCAACGAGCCTGCTCGGACGCGAGGAAGACAACTACGTCGGCGATATCCTCCGGCGTTCCCACACGAGCAAGTGGTGAAGCGCGCCGCATCTCCTCAACCATCTCCGGGGTGATCCAGCCAGTGTCGGTGGGGCCAGGGGAAACGATGTTGACGGTGATCCCGAACCGTCCAAGCTCCCACGCAGCTGCTCTTGCATAAGACTCCATCGCATACTTGCTCGCGCCGTAGGAGACCTCACCAGGAAACGAGGCCGACCCATCGGTACTTATGTTGATGATTCGACCCCAGGTCGCGCCACGAGCGACGTGTCTGCGTGCTTGTTCGGCCATCATCAGCGCCACGGCGCGCGTGTTTACGGCGAAGTGACGGTCGTGGCTCTCGGCCGTGAACGGCGCCGTCAGCCGACCGGCCCAATCGCGCGCGTCCGGAAGCGGGTTGAACGTGTCATGTTCCGAGACAGCCGCGTTGTTCACGACGATCTCGACGCGCCCGAAAGCGCCTTCAGCTCGATCAAATAGCGCTGGAACAGACGCGGGCACGGCAAGGTCAGCCTCCCAACTCTCGGCGCGGCCGCCTGCGCCGCGGATCTCATTGACCAACTGCGTCGCGTCCTGCATCCGTTGGGTCGCGCCAGGCGCGTCAACCGGGCGCACGCGCAGGAAATGGATGAAGACGACGCAGCCGGCCCCTGCGAGGGCACGTGCGATGGCTGCACCAATGCCGTGGTTCGCGCCCGTCACAAGCGCTACGCGGCCTTTCAGGGCCGAGTCTTTCATCAAGTCAATGTCCCGATGCGAATCTCCTGGACGGAATGGCCAGCCGCTGCGCCCAGTGTGAAGGTTTAGGTCAGTGGAACGTGATACCCAGTTAGCCTGCGCGCTTCGACCCGGCGGTCTTCTTCGCTCCTCTGGCCTTCGCGGCGTCGACGCTCGCGCGGAGTGCGGCCATCAGATCGCCCACCGGCGTCTGGGCGGCGCTCTCCGTGGGCTGAGCGGGCGCGGTGGCGGGCTTGCTGCGCAGGAGCTCGAGCAGCTCCTCGCGGTACACGTTGGCGTGCTTTTCGGGGATCCACTCCGTCGCCATCGCAGTGATGAGCTGCCGCGCCGTCTTCACCTCGCGCTCGGACACGGAGAGCTCCGCGAGCCCCGAAGTGAGTTCGGCCGGACTTCGCACTTCATCGGCGAAGAACAGCGTCTCGAGCGCGAGCGCGTCCTTCAACGGCCGGATCGCGACGACATGCGGCTTCGTTCGCAGCACGAACCGGCCGATCCCGACCATCCCCGCGCCCTGCATCGCGCGAAGAAGCAGCGCGTAGGGTTTCTCCGCGCCCATCCCTCGGACCGGCGCGACGTGGTAGCTCTTCTCGTAGAAGACGGGGTCGATGTCGGCCAGGTTCACGAACTCCTCGATCTCGATCGTCCTGCTCCGCTCGGGTGCGATCGACACGAGCTCGTCGTCGGTGACGGTCACGAAGTCGCCTGTCGGGAGCTCGAAACCACGGACCATGTCGGCGCGTTCGACAGGACGCGCGCCGGGCGTCGCCGCGAACGCTGCAGGTTCGCTGTCCTCCTCCGTTTGTGGCTCGTACCGATCCTCGGGCGGCGTGAGGTCGTCGGCCGGTTCGGGCTCGAAGGCGGCGGGTTCGAGATCTCTGGTCACGCGCTCGTAATGGACGCGCTTGCCGGTCCGGCGGTCGTAGAGATGGAAGCGAACGTCCTTCGGATCGGTCGCGGGATAGAGCTTCACCGGGATGTTCACGAGCCCGAAGCTGATGCTGCCCGTCCATACGGCCTGACTCATCTGGCTGCCCCCACGCTCCGATCGCGAAGCGTCTGGCCTGATTCTCTCAGCAATCGCAGCGCCAACACCTAGACTCGACAGCGAGTGATCGCACGAGGTCTGCGCGGGCCAGGACCCGGATCGTCGATCAACCCGCTGCTCGTGATCGGACTTCTTCTCCTGCTGTTCGCGTTCATAAGCCGCACCCTCGTGTCTCCGGTACAGCGGGCTGCCGATGACCCGATCGGCTTCGTGGGTTTCGTGATCGCGATTCTGCTTGGCATCACGGTCCACGAGTTCATGCATGCGTACACCGCTACGCGCCTCGGCGACGACACCGCGCGCCTGCTCGGCCGGTTGAGCCTGAACCCGATGGCCCACCTCGATCCCTTCGGCACGCTTCTGATCGTTCTCGCGGGATTCGGGTACGGAAAGCCAGTGCCGTTCAACGAGTCGCGGCTTCGGTCCGCACTGGGGGTCAGTGCGGTTGCGCTTGCGGGGCCGCTCGCGAACCTGGTGCTGGCTTTCGTATGCGCGATCCCGCTCCGTTTCGGCGATGCGGAAATGCTCGACGGCGCTTACGGCGTCGTCCTCGAGTCGATCGTTTACTACAACTGTGTCCTAGCCATCTTCAACCTAGTCCCGATCCCGCCCCTTGACGGGTCGAATGTCGTGTACGGACTTCTTCCGCCGCAGCAAAAGTTCACGTGGCGCAGCTACCAGCAGTACGGCCCGATGATCTTGCTCGCGCTTCTATTCTTCGGCGCGCAGTTCTTACGCGTCATCGTGTTCGCGCCGGCGCTTTTCCTGTTCCGCCTGTTTACGGGGTTGAACTTCTAGCGTGCTGCACCGGGTGCAGCAGACCGTCCGCTACCTCGGCTCGACGGGTGCCGACGATCGCCATGCCGCGGAGACCGCGCGCATCCTGCGACATCTCGGTGCCGACGAGGAGCTCGTCGTCGCCGGAATCCTCCATGACAACGCGAAACCGCCGAACACCCTGCTCTGGCACCGCGTTGCTGGCGTTCTTCTCGAATTCACACCACACGTCCGCGAACGGCTCGCGGCCGGCGATTCGACGTTCGCGCGCTATCTCGATCACGCGCGCCGCGGCGCGGAGCTCGCGCGCAACGACGGCGCCTCCGAGCGCGTCGTGCGTCTGATCGCGCGGCATCACCGCCGACCGGTGACCGAGGACGAGCGGCTTCTCGCGCGCGCGGATCGCGAGGCGCTGCCGTGATGGAATCGCAGGCACCCCGCGTCACCGTCGAGGGCTTCGACGGCCCGCTCGATCTCCTTCTCGAGCTCGTCGAGGAGAAGAAGCTCGACATCCTCACCGTGCGGCTCGGCGATCTCGCCGACGCCTATCTCGCTCGCGTTCGCGCGATGGATGCTTTGCCCGCCGACGAGGTCTCTGCGTTCCTCGCGCTCGCGTCGCGCCTCGTCCTTCTGAAAGCGCGGAGCCTCCTGCCGAGCCTGGAGCCGCTCCCGGACGAGGAAAGCGAATCGGAAGAGGAGCTGCGCCTCCGGCTCGTCGAATACGCCCTCGTCCGCGAGCGCGCGGGCCAGCTCGGCGCGCGCCTCCGCGCCGGCGAGCGCGCGTTCCACCGCGAGGGCGGCACCGTCGAGCTGCCTCCGCGCGGCGGCGAGGTCGACGCGCTGGCTTCAGCGTGGTCGCGCGTGCTCGCGCTCGCGACCAGACCACGCGAAGAGGAGCTGCTGGCGCCCGGCGAGCGCTACTCCGTCGACCAACGGACCGCTGAGATCGAAGCGCTCGTCGCGGCGCAGGAGCGGGTGAGCTTCGCTACGCTCCTCGGCGACGCGCCCACGATCGGCTTCGCGGTCGTCACCTTCATCGCGCTCCTCGACCTCTACCGGCGCGGCGTCATCGATCTGGCGCAGGACGAGCTCTTCGCGGACATCGCGATCACGAGGAGGGAAGCCACATCCGCTCAGATCTAGCCAACGCCATCGAGGCGATCCTGTTCGTCGCCGAGAAGCCGGTGACGAGGAACGAGCTCGGGCGCATCGCCGGCGGGACTCCCCGCGCGGTCGAGAACGCACTGGCCGAGCTCGCCGCGGGGTATGAGGGCACTGGCCTCCGGCTCCAGCGCTCGGGCGACGAGTGGCAGATCGTGACGGCGCCGCAGCACGCCCCGCAGGTCGCGGCGTACCTCGGCGCCGACCGGCTGCGGCTCTCGCCGGCGTCCCTCGAGACCCTTTCGGTGGTCGCCTACCGGCAGCCGGTGACCCGCGCAGAGGTCGAGGCGATCCGCGGCGTGAACTGCGACCAGACCTTCTACACGCTGGCGTCCCGGCGGCTCATCGAAGAGCGGGGTCGCAAAGAGGCCCCCGGTCGCCCCATTCTGTACGGGACGACATGGGAGTTCCTCGAATGCTTCGGCCTGCAAAGCCTCGACGACCTGCCGCGCGCGCTGAGTCCCGAGGGCGCGCTCGTCCTCGAGGGAGCGGAGGCGAGGGCGAGCGAGCCGGGATGATCCGGCTGCAGAAGGTGCTCGCCGACCGGGGCGTCGCGTCCCGGCGCGCGGCGGAGGAGCTCATGCGCGAGGGCCGCGTGCGCGTCGGCGGCGAAGTCGTTCGCGAGATGGGCAGCAAGGTTCCCCCCGACGCGCGCATCGAGGTCGATGGCCGCAAGGTCGCGCCACCCGCGCCGCATCGCTATGTCCTTCTCAACAAGCCGCGCGGGATCGTGTCGACGGCGCGCGACGAGCGCGGCCGGTCCACGGTCGTCGAGCTCATCGGCGCGCGCGAACGTCTTTATCCAGTCGGTCGTCTCGACGAAGATTCCGAGGGCCTCGTGCTCCTCACGAATGACGGCGAGTGGGCGGAGCGCGTGCTGCATCCGCGATACGGGCACGAGCGCGAGTACGAGGTGAGCGTCGCGGGTCCCGTTCCGCCCGCATCGGTCGCTGCGCTCCGCCGCGGGATCGCGCTCGAAGAGGGAGTGGCCCGCGCTGCGCGCGTGTCCGTGGCGGGTGGCGCGCGCGGCTCCACGGTGCGCATGGTCCTCAACACCGGGTGGAAGCGACAGGTGCGCCGCATGTGTGCCGCGGTGGGACTGCGGGTCCTTCGTCTGCGGCGCGTGCGCCTCGGACCGCTCGAGCTCGGACGCCTTCAGCCCGGCGCGTGGCGCGATCTCACCTCACGCGAGATCCGCGCGCTCGGAGGCTCCTAGATGGCGACCCCGCGCACGGTGGCGATCGACGGCCCGGCCGGGGCGGGGAAGAGCACGATCGGCGCGCTCGTCGCTGAGCGCCTCGGCTACACCTTCCTCGACACCGGCGCGATGTACCGCGCGATCGCGCTTGCCGCGCTACGACGTGGCGTCGACTCAAACGACGCCGAGCGGCTCGCGAAGCTCGCTCGCGAGATCCGCATCGCGATCGGCCCACCGACCGTCCGCGACGGACGCGCGTACACGGTGCTGCTCGACGGCGCCGACGTGACGTGGGCGCTTCGTGGTGACGACGTGGATCGGATCGTCTCGCAGATCGCGCGCATCCCGCAGGTCCGCGATGCGATGGTCGAGCAGCAGCGCGAGATAGCGAAGCGCGGGCGGATCGTCATGGTCGGCCGGGACATCGGCACGGTCGTGCTGCCGGACGCGGAGCGGAAGGTGTTCCTCACCGCATCCGCTGCGGAGCGGGCGCGTCGTCGAGAGGAGGAGCTCGCCGCACGCGGTGAGAAACGATCGCGCCAGGATCTTCTCACCGAGATCCTTCGCCGCGACGAGCTCGACAGCAAGCGCACCGTCGCGCCGCTTAAAGCCGCGAGCGATGCGATCCTCGTCGAGACCGACGGCCTTTCGGTAGGCGAAGCGCTGGATCGGGTGCTCCAAGTCACACGCTCGTGACGGTCTTCGCCGGAAAACCGGTGCTCCCAGAGAAGAAGCTCTGGATCTGGCGCATCGGGTTTCCGCCAGTTCGCGCTCTCGCGAGATTCCTCGCGCCGTGGCGTCTCGAGGGCGCAGAGAACATCCCGAAGAGTGGTGGCTACATCCTCGTCGCCAATCACATCAACTGGAAAGACCCGCCGTGGATCGAGTTCGCGCTTGGCCGCGCGATCCGCTACATGGGCAAGCGCGAGCTCTTCGAGACACCGATCATCGGTTTCTTGTTGCGCGCGATCGGCGCATTCCCGGTCCGGCGTGGCGAGGCGGATCGGCGCGCATTGCAGGTGGCGCTTGCGGTGTTAGCGGCCGGCCACCCGCTCGGCCTGTTCGTCGAGGGACATCGCAGCGAATCCGGGCAGCTCATCCGGGCACGTCCTGGTGTTGGTTATATCGCGCAACGTTCGGGCGCTCCGATCATTCCGCTCGCGATCAGCGGTACGCGCGCGGCGCGCCTTGGAAGGTTCTGGCGTCGAGACATCGTCATCCGCGTGGGTAAGCCGTTTGGCGTCGCGGATCTCGATGTGACCGGCGACGATCAGCAAGCGCTCGTCGACGCGATCATGCGTCGCGTAGCGGTACTAATGCCTCCCGAGCAACGGGGTGTGTACCGCTAGACGGCCCGTACACTTGATGTTGTGGAAGTGCTCCTCGCGCGCGAGAACGGGTTCTGTTTCGGGGTCAAGAAAGCGGTCGAGCTGACCGAGGCCGCGGCCGAGACCGGCCGCCCGGTCCACAACCTCGGGCAGGTCGTCCATAACCCGAAGATCAGCGAACGCCTCGGCGCGCTCGGCGTCAAAGTCATCAAGGACCCGTCCGAGGCCGCGGAGGGCATCGTGGTCATTCGCGCGCACGGCGTACCGCCGGAGATGCGCGCGAAGATCGAAGCGCAGGGCCTGGAGTGCATCGACGCGACGTGCTCGCTCGTGCTCCGCGCGCAGCGCTTCACCAAGCAGCTCGCGGACGAAGGCTACAAGGTGATCATCCTCGGCACGCCCGAGCATCCCGAGGTCATCGGCCTGCTCGGTTTCGCGCCAGGAGCGACGGTCGTCGAGACGAAGGAAGAGTGGGAGAAGCTCCCGCGCATGAAGAAGGCGGGCGTGGTCTCGCAATCGACGCAGCCGCCCTGGGCCTTCAAGGACCTCGTCTCGCACGTCTCCGAGATCTCGCAGGAGACGAAGGTCTTCAACACCGTCTGCCCGGTCACCGTGAAGCGGCAGCACGCCGCGAGCGAGCTCGCCGGTCAGGTGAACACGATCATCGTCGTTGGCGGCAAGAACTCGGCGAACACGCGCGAGCTCGTCAATCTCGCGAAGATGCAGGGCCGCAACGCCTATCACATCGAGAACGCGGACGAGCTTCAGTCGGAGTGGATCCGCGGCGAAGCCCGCGTCGGTCTGATCGGTGGCTGCTCGACCCCGATGGACACGCTTCTCGAAGTGAAGGAGCGGGCAGAGCAGCTCGCGGCCTAGGCTTGCACCCGTGAGCCGCGGTCTGGTGGCCGTCGTCGGACGGCCGAACGTCGGTAAGTCAACGCTCTTCAACCGACTTGTGGGCGACCGCATCGCCATCGTCGAGGACGAGCCTGGCACGACGCGTGACCGTCTCTACGCGACCGTCGAGTGGCGCGGCCGCGAATTCACGTTGGTCGACACGGG
>DATCPK010000066.1:0-22452 GCA_036570125.1 Candidatus Limnocylindria bacterium | reverse complement strand
ATGCGCAATCGATCGCGATCGCCCACCGAGCATTGATGGACTCACCAGGACACAGAGAAAACATATTGAGACCCGAGTTCTCTCGAATCGGGATTGGCGTGATCACCGCCGGAATCTATGGGCGAATGATCACTCAACTCTTTCTCACGCTCTGAGGGGATGCGTCTGCGGGCGCGCGGGTGGCACGGGGGAGCGGGTTGTGCGCGAGCCGTTGATCCGGGCGCGTCAAAAGCGAACCGGGTTCGCGCGAAAGGAGCGAACCGGTAGGCGAGCGCGCGGCCCCGACCCCGGGACAGGACCCGCGGCATCCAGGACCCGCGCGACCATAGCGCCAACTCCCGTAATCTCTCGCGTGTGAGCGAGAGAAAAGTTGATGCCCTGGAGGTCGAACCTGGCGCCGGCGCTGCCGCGCCAACCTCAGTCCGATTCGAGGCGCTCTCGGTTCCAACGTTTCGGTGGTACTGGATCTTCAGCTGGATCAGCTCGACGGGTGACGGGATGGAGAACGTGATTCGCAATGTCCTGGTCGTTCAGCTGGCTGGCGCGACGGCTCCGTTCTGGCTCGGGATGATGGTCTTCGCGCACTGGGTGCCGTTCACGTTCTTCTCGCTGTACGGAGGCGTGCTCGCGGACCGGTACGACAATCGGAAGGTCCAGATCGTCGCCCAGCTTCTGCTGATGGCGGCCGCGATCGGGATCGCGATCGTGACGATCGGCGGCGTCGTCACGACCTGGTGGCTTTTCGGCCTGCTCCTGCTCCACGGCTTCGCTGGCGCGATCGGCGGACCTGCGCAGCAGACCCTTATCCACTCGATGGTCGGGCCGTCCAAGCTGTTGTCCGCCGTCAGCCTCAATTCGACCGCGCGCCAGTTCTCGTCAGTGATCGGACCTGCGATCGCGGGCTTCATCGTCGTCGCTTTCGGACCGGGCTGGGGATTCCTCATCAACGCGTTCACGTTCGTCCCACTTCTCGTGTTCCTGGCGTTCGTGCGCGTGACTGCGCTCAGCGCACGGTCGACGACGCCGATCGGGACCGCGCTCCGCGACGGCCTCCGTTTCGTTCGCGGGCGCCCGTTCCTCGCGGCGCTGATCGGCGTCGAGATGCTCGGCGTCATTTTCCTCGGCCACACCTTCAACTCGTTCCTGGTGCTCTTCGCGTATGACGTCCTGCACGTCGACGCGCTCGGGTACTCATTCCTCCTTGTCGGAAGCGGCATCGGCGCCGTCGCCGCGGCCATCTATCTCGCGTACGCGCGCGACCGCCGTCACAGCGGGCGCTTCATCGTCGGCGCCGCGATGGCCGAGATGCTCGCGATCCTCGTCTTCGCCTTCTCCACCAGCTACGCGCTGTCGTTCCTGCTGCTCATCGCCGTCGGCGGCGCCGCGGTCCTGACGCAATCGCTCACGAACACGAAGATCCAGCTCTCGGCGCCGAACGACATCCGCGGCCGGGTCATGGGCGCCTACACGTTCGGCACGCAGGGAATGCGCGTTCTGAACGGACCGCTCCTCGGCGGCGCGGCGATCCTCTTCGGCGCGCCCGTCGCCGTGGCCGGGGCGGCCGCGGTCGTCTTCGCCGGGCTCGCCGCGATCGTCGCGCGCGTTCCACAGCTGAAGCAGGACCGGTAGACTTCAAGCGATGGCCATCGACGGGAGCGCGACGACGATCGAGGTGACGCCGGAAGCTGCGACAAAGCTCCTCGAGCTGCGCGCGGACGACCCCAAGCGCGCCTTCCTCCGCCTCTACGTCTCGGGCCGCTCCTGCTGCTCCTATATGTACGGGCTCGCGTTCGACGAGGACGCGGATGAGACCGACGCCGTCACGAACGCGGCCGGGCTCAAGGTCGCGATCGACCCGCAAAGCCTTCCCTATTGCGATGGCGCGAAGGTCGAGTGGGTCGACGGCCCCGAGGGCACCGGCTTCATGGTGCGCAACGCGTCGCTCGGCGGCGGCTGCGCCTGCGGCGGCTAGCTAACTCCCGCTAGAGAGCGACTCCCACAGCACTTCCGCGATATGCCGGACCCGAGTGGTCTTCTCGCGCGCGTCCATCGCGCCGCGGAGATGCGTGAGGCAACCGGGGTTGTCCGCGATGACGCAGTCCACGCCCGTCGCGTCGATGTTCGAGAGCTTGCGCTCGAGGACGCGGTTCGCGACCTCGGGGTACTCGAAGCTGAACGAGCCGCCGAACCCGCAGCACACCGCCGATTCCGCCATCTCGATGACCTCGACGCCCGCGACCTCACGCAGCAGCGTCCGCGGATCCTGGTGTACGCCCAGGACGTTCGCGGACTGACAGGCATCGTGATACGTCGCGCGCAGTCCAAGGCGCTTCCCACGAAGGGGTCGCTCTCGGAGGACCGACGCGACGAACGGCGTGAACGCGGTCACGCGAGCGGCAAGCTTTGATGCCCGCTCCGACCACTCGGGATCGTCCGAGAGGATCCGCGCGTAGTCCTGCGCGATCGTGATCGCACATGACGACGACGGGATCACGATGCGGTCCGCGCTGACGCGTTCGAGCGCCTCGATCGCGGCCTTCGCCATCGCGATCGCGGTCGGTCGGTCGCCGCTGTTCAGCTGCGGCAGCCCGCAGCACCGACGCCCCTCGACGACGTGCACCTCCGCGCCCATCGATTGAAGGACGCGCGCGGCCGCGAACCCTGCGCCCGGCAGGAAGTGGTCGACGATGCATGACGGGAACATCGCGACGCGGAGCGTCGGCGAAGTCGGGTTGGTCTGCGTGATCTCGCGCGCTCGGTAGTGGAGCGGGTTGTCCGCGACCGCGGGCAGGCTCTTCTCCTGCGCGAGCGAGCCGAACGGCAGGCGCACGTTCCCATTGCGCCGCAGCGGGTTCTGGAACGTCGCGAGCCACCCGGTGAGCCGGTCGATACGGTCCGGGGTCGACCACTGGCGCATGAAAAGGCGCTTCGCCCACGACATCCCGGTCCGCTCGACGGCCTTCGCGCGCACGTCGGTGATGAGCGACGCGAGCGGGATGCTCACCGGGCAGACCGTGTCGCACGCGTTGCAGCCCATGCAGAGCGCCTGCTCGTGGGCGACGCTGTCGATTCCGTGATGCCAGGGCGACACGACCAGGCCGATGGGTCCCGTGTAGATGTGGCCGAACACGTGCCCACCAACTTCCTGATAGCTCGGGCACACGTTGCTGCACGCGCCGCAACGGATGCAGCGGAGTGCGTCACGCGCGAATGGGTCGTCGCGCATCGCGGTGCGGCCGTTGTCGAGGAGCACGAAGTGGAGCTCCTTCGGGCCGTGCACGCCTATCTGCGCTTTGAGCTCGATGTCCGCCGATCGCGACGGCCCCGTGATGAACTGCGTGTACGACGTGATCTTCTGGCCCGTCCCGCTGCGGGCGAGGAGCTTCACGATCGCGATCGCGTCGTCGATCGATGGGACGAGCTTCTCGATGCCGACGACCGCGATGTGCACGGCGGGCAGCGTCGTCGCGAGGTCGGCGTTGCCTTCGTTCGTCACGAGCATGAGCGTGCCCGTGTCCGCGATGAGCGCGTTGCCGCCGCTGATCCCGACATCTGCGTCGATGAAGCTCTGCCGCAGCTCCTTGCGCGCGACCGCGACGAGCGAGGCGATGTCATCGGAGACGGGATGTCCGACGACTTTGCTGAAGAGCACCGCGACCTCTTCGCGCGTCTTGTGGATCGCCGGCGCGATGAGGTGCGATGGCCGCTCGCCCGCGAGCTGGATGATCCACTCGCCCAGGTCCGTCTCTATCGCGTGGATGCCCTGCGACTCGAGGTGATCGGTGAGCCCGATCTCCTCCGTCGCCATCGACTTCGACTTGACGACGAGCTTCGCTTTCTTCGCGCGGCAGATCGCCGTCACGATGCGGCGCGCTTCATCGGCGTCGACCGCGCGATACACCTTCGCGCCGACCGCCTCGGCCTCGCGGGTGAAGCGCTCGACGAGCTCCGGCAGGTCATCGATCGCCTTCGACTTGCGAACGGTGAGGTCCGCGCGCAGGCCGACCCAGTCGATCTCGCGCATCCGCGCGTCGCGGCGCTCCTTCAGCTCCGGGAGCGCGCGGCCGAGCGCGGTGCGAAGTCGATCGGATCCGAGGGCGCGATCCAGGCGCCGTTTGAACTCGGTCTTTGATGCGGTCAGTGCGGCCTCAGCCTCCCCCGGCAGACCGTAGCGCAGTCGAGCCGCGCACGCCGCGCAACGCCAGCCGAACGACGAGCGGCGCGCCGGCGCCCTGGACGAGGAGGGTCACCAGCACGACGCCGAAGCTGATCTGTTGAATGAGCTCCCGCTGTGGAAAATCGGCCGGAAGGGACAGCGCCGCAGCGAGGGCGACCGCGCCGCGCAGCCCTGACCAGAAGATCACATGTCCCCAGCCGCGCGGGACGGCCCGCGCGGGGGCCATGAGGCGGACCGCGGCCGCTGGCGCGTAGACGATCAACGCACGTGCCGCGACCACGGCCGCCGTCCCGACGACCACGCCCGCCCCGGCCGAGAGCAGCGCCGGAAGGCGAATCGCGAATCCGATCAACAGGAAGACGAGCGAGGTAAGCGCGAACGCGACGACGTCCCAGAGATCCTCGATCTCGTGTACAAGGGCGTCTGAACCCTCGATTCGCCGCATGCGGCTTCCGAGCGCGATGCCTGCGATCACCGTCGCGAGGATCCCGGACAGTCCGACCGCATCGGCCAGCTGGTATGTCCCGTATGCCGTGATGAGCGACACCGCGAGCTGGATCGTGCGCTCGTTCGTCGCCTGGATGAGTCGTGCCGCGACCAACCCGCCGGCGACGCCGACGACTCCGCTCACCGCGATCGTGCCGACGAACAGGACGACCGCCTCGCTCGCGCCAACGCCTGCCTCGACCGCTCGTACCGCGAGCGCGAAGAGCACGAGGCCGGTGCCGTCGTTCAGGAGACTCTCGCCGTCGACGATCGTGCGCAGACCGCGCGGCACGTCGAGCCGTCGCATCGTGGCGACGACAGCGACCGGATCGGTCGCCGCCGTGATCGCACCGACGACGAACGCGAGCTCGAGCGGCAGTCCGACCCCGACGTGCAGGGCGAAGGCGACGATGAGCGCGGATGCGACCACGCCCGGGATCGCAAGCGCGAGGATCGGACCGAGGACCGGGCGCAGGTCGGTCCAATCGATCGAGTACGCCGCAGCGAATACAAGGCCCGGGACGAACACGCCCAGAACGAGTCCCGGCGTGACGGCCACGAGGAGATCAGGAAGAAGGATCGCGCCGCACAGGCCGACGACGACCAGCACGACGGACTCCGGCACAGAGACGCGTCGGGCGAGCGCGGCGACGAGGATCGCCACCGCGAGGAGCGCCACTGCGGCGCGGACGAGCAGGATCGGATCGGCCAAGCGAAACTCCCTGCCGACCAGACTTCCCGGCACTCCAGCGCGCGCGCGAAGTCTAGGGTGCGAGCTGATCAGCCTGTGCGGTACGCCTCATCGAGCAGGTCGAGCAGGTGCACGACGCGCACGCCCGAGCCGGCCTGGCGCAGGCCGCTTTGGATCTGCATGAGACAGCCCGGGTTCGCGGTCACGACCGTGTCCGCGCCCGTGCGCACGATGTTCGCGATCTTCCGCTCCAGGATCGAGCGGGCGAGGTCCGGCTGCGTGACGTTGTAGGTACCCGCGCTCCCACAGCACCAGTCCGCTTCCTCGAGCGGCACGACCTCGAGGCCGGGTATGGCCGCGAGGAGCGCTCGAGGCTGCGCGCGGATCTTCTGGCCATGCAGCAGGTGGCACGGATCGTCCCACGTGACGCGCCCGTGGAGCATCCCCGGCGCTTCGCTCATGCCGAGGTCACCGAGATACTCGGTCGCATCCTTGACCTTGGCGGCGAATGCAGAAGCGCGGGCCGACCATTTCGCATCGTCCTTCAGGAGCCAGCCGTATTCCTTCATCGCCGCGCCGCAGCCGGCCGCGTTCACGATCACCGCGTCGGCGGCGACGTGTTCGAACGCCGCGATGTTGCGGCGCGCGAGGTCGCGGGCACGCTCGCGTTCGCCGGCGTGAGCGTGAAGCGCGCCGCAGCAGGTCTGACCGACGGTCGGGACGACCTCGACGCCATTGCGCGCGAGAACGCGCGCAGTCGCCCCGTTCGTGTCGCCGAAGACGCTCCCCATGACGCAGCCTTCGAGCATCGCGACGCGCGCGCGCGGCTTGTCACCCGCCGTCGCTGCTGACCGCGCCGTCGCGGTCGCGCGGTCGGGTAGGAGGTCGAGAAGGTCGGCCATGCGGCGCGCGACACCGAGGCGCGTCGCACGCATCAGCGAACCCATGCCCAGGCGCTTCGCCGCGATGGACAACGTCGCGAACGCGCCGAGCGCACGTCGATGGGGGAGGAGCCACTCGAATGCGGCTGTGCGAATGAGTCGCTCGATCGGGCTCCGCGGGCGTGCGACGACGATCTGCGAACGCGCCCCCTCCACGAGCTTTCCGTACTCGACGCCCGACGGGCAGGCGGTCTCGCACGCGCGGCAATCGAGGCACTTCGAGATGTGGTCCTCGAGCCCGGGCGAGTCGGCGCCGAGCCGGTGCTCCCACACGGTCTTCATGAGCCGGATTCGTCCGCGCGGCGAGTCCATCTCCACGCCGAGCACCGCGAACGTCGGGCACGTTGGCAGGCAGAAGCCGCAGTGCACGCACGCGGAGATCAGCTCTTCGGACGGCGCGTCGGCGTTCGGGTAGGGGAGCGGCATCGGCCCGGTCATACGAAGGCCGCGCGGCCGGGTTCGAGGATGCCCGCGGGATCGAACGCGTCCTTGATGCGGCGCATGAGGAAATCGCCGTTGGGTCGGGTCGGCCATGTCGAAAGGCGCGATCGGAGCTGCTCTGAGCGGCGCTCGACGCGGCCGGCCCCGCCGACGACGCGTGCGGCGACGAGCAGCGCCTCCGCGTCGCGGACCACGGCGTCATCCTCGCCCAGGAGGTGCACTCGAACGATTCCGCTCGCGGCGTCGGCGACGAGAGCCTCGAGGCTCGCGAGCAGCGCGGCCGTCTCGGCATAAGCGGGCGCTGCCGCGATCGGGAGCGCGACGCGAACGAGCGCGCCTTCAATCGCGCGCGCCGGAAGCTCGCGCAACGGCCCGAAGGCGTCGCCGAGCTCGCGCGCGTCGCCCTGGCGCACCGCGACCTCGCGACGTGCGTCGTCGATAGCGCGCTTCACGGTGGCTGCGCTGCCGCGGGCCCGCACGGCGATTCGCCAGGCGGTCCCCTCGCTGCGCTCGACGACGCAGGCCTCGACCCGGGACGGCCCGCGGACGATCGCGTCGGCCGCCGCGAACGCGTCGGACGAACGGGCGAACCGCGCGACGACGCCGTCGCTCGCCACCGGGACTGGCAGGACCTTGATCGTCGCCTCGACGATCACCCCGAGCGTGCCGAACGAACCGACGAGGAGCTTGTCGAGGTCGTACCCGGCAACGTTCTTCACGACGCGCCCGCCGGCGCGCGCGACGGTGCCATCGGCGAGGGCGACGCGCGTCCCGATGAGCAGATCGCGCACCCCGCCGTAGCGCGCACGCCAGAACCCGTTGGAGTTCGCGGCGATCACGCCACCGATGGTCGCCGCGTCGGCGTGCGGCGGATCCAGCGGAAGGAATTGGCCCGCGCGCTCGAGCATCGCGGCCACGTCCGCCACGCGCATGCCCGCGCCCACCGTCACCGTGAGATCCGCGGGCTCGTGATCGATCACGCCCGCGAGCCGCGACGTGCCGACCTCGACATCCGTCGGCGCCACATCGCCGACGTACGACTTCGTGCCCGATCCGACGATGCGCACCGTGCGCCGTTCGCGCGCGGCCCCCGCCAGGACCCGCGCGCATTCGGCGGCGTCTGCGGGAATCACGCGCGTCACCGTCGCGCTCACCGTGCGGTCGCGGCGAACGCGAACTCGCGGCAGCGGCTGGGCGTGGGGAAGATCTTCCCGGGATTCATGAGCCCGTCGGGATCGAACGCATCCTTGACCCGGCGCATCGCCGCGAGGTCGGACGATCCGAACTGCAGCGGCATATAGCAGTTTTTCTCCATGCCGACGCCGTGCTCTCCGGTGATCGAACCGCCGGCCTCGACGCAAGCGGTGAGGATCTCGAGGCCCGCGGCCTTCGCGCGCTCGAGCTCGTCCGGGCCGAGGCGCGAGTCGAAGAGGATCAGTGGGTGCAGGTTGCCGTCTCCCGCGTGGAACACATTGGCGACGCGCAGTCGATGCCGCACTCCCGCTTCCTTCACGAGCCTCAGGATGTCGGGCAGGCGCGTGCGCGGGATGACGCCGTCCTGCACGTAGTAGTCGGGAGATAGGCGACCCATCGCGGCGAACGCGCCCTTGCGCCCCGCCCAGAGCCGCTCGCGCTCCAGAGCGCTGCTCGCCACGCGAACCTCGCTGGCCAGGTGCGCGTGGCAGATCTCCTCGATGCGCGCCCGCGCGTCATCGAGGCCGTCGCGGGCGCCGTCGACCTCGAGGAGGAGGATGCCGCCGGCGTCGAGCGGATAGCCGGCGTGCACCGCGGCCTCGACCGCTTGGATCGCGAGCTGGTCCATCATCTCCATCGCGCTCGGTACGATGCCGGCGGCGATGATCGCCGAGACGGTCTCGGACGCTTCGTCCATCGTCGGGAACGCGGCCATGAGCGTTCGTTTGTCTTCAGGCAGCGGCGTCAGCTTCACGGTGATCTCGGTGACGAGGCCGAGCGTGCCCTCGGATCCGACGAACGCGCCGACGAGGTCGTAGCCCTCGTCCTCCACCGCTTTACCGCCCAGCCGCACGACGGTCCCGTCCGAGAGCACGATCTCGATCCCGGTGACGTGATTCGTCGTGACGCCGTACGCGAGCGTGTGCGGGCCGCCGGAGTTCTCGGCGACGTTGCCGCCCAGAGTGCAGGCCTTCTGACTCGACGGGTCCGGTACGAAGTACAGGCCGTGCGGCGCGACCGCCGTCGAAAGATGGAGGTTGATCACGCCCGGCTGAAGGACCGCGCGGAGATTCGGAACGTCGATTTCGAGGATGCGCGCCATCCGCGCGAAGGACACGACCACGCCGCCTTCGACCGCGATCGCGCCGCCGGAGAGGCCCGTGCCCGCACCGCGCGGAACGATCGGCACGCTGTGCTCGTGACAGAAGCGCGCGAGCGCCGCGACGTCGGCGGTGGTGTCCGGAAGGACGACCGCATCGGGTGTCGCCGTGTCGACGGCCCCGTCGTACTCGTACAGCAGCAGGTCCTCGTGGGCGCCGAGCACCTTGGCCGGACCGAGCAGCGCGACCAGGCCACGCACGAGCGGCGCCCCGCGCAGCCCCGCGCGAACGGTCGCGACCGTCGTCAGGAGGCCGCTCCGGCCTGATCGCGGAGCGCGTTCGCGAGCTCCGCCGCGGCGCGGCGCAGGACCGGTGCGAGCTCGGCGCAGCGCTGCCGCGTCATGCGGCTGGCCGGGGCCGAGATCGAGAGCGCGGCGATCGGCGACCCTGCGGCCGCCTCTTTCCCGGGCGCCCCGACGACGGCGACGGCGACGCAGCGCACGCCCTCGTCGTACTCCTCGTCGTCGAGCGCATAGCCCTTCTCACGGACCTCGTCGAGCGTGCGCCGCAAAACCGCGCGATCGACGATCGTCCGCGCGGTGTAGCCGCGCAGGTCGAGCCGCTCGAGCAGGGCGTCGCGGCGAGCGGCGGGCAGGTTCGCGAGCAGCGCCTTGCCCGCCCCGGTGGCGTGAAGCGGCGTGCGGTTTCCCACGGCGGTGAACAGGCGCACGACTTGCGGCGAGGGCATCGTCTCGATGTAGACGGCCTGCAGGTCGTCCAGGACCACCAGGTTCGCCGTCTCGCGGGTCGCCTCGGTCAGCGAACGAAGGAGCGGCCGCGCGCGGAGCCGGAGCTCGCCGAACCGGGAACGGCCCTCGGAGAGCGTGGCCAGCTTCGCTCCGGCGTAGTACCGGCTGGTCTCCGGGTTCTGGCGCACGTAGCCGCGGCGCAGGAGCGTTGCGAGCAGCCGGTGGACGGTGCTGACGTGAAGGCCGGTTCGAGTTGCGAGTGCCGTGATCGCGACCTCGCCTTCCGCGGCCACAAGAGCCTCGAGCAGGTCGAGCGCCCGGTCGACCGACTGAACTGACCGGCGCGCGCGCTTGACAGTGACAGTCGTCTCTTTCACCGAGCGGAACCCCCCATCTGCGTTGCGGAAGCATACCCGCGTACCGCATAGCGATACTCGATGGGTGGACAAGGCATCGCGGCGGGAATCCCTGGAGGCCCAGGTCGCCTCCTTTCCGGCAAAACCCGGCGTCTACCTATTCAAGGACGCCAAGGGCCGAGTGCTCTATGTCGGAAAGGCGGACGTCCTACGGGACCGTGTGCGCGCGTACTTCGGGCCGAGCCTCGAGGTGCGGCACATCCGCATGGTCGAGCGCGCGGAGCGGCTCGAATACGTGCTGACCGACAGCATCTCGGAGGCGTATCTCCTCGAGTCGAACCTCATCAAGCAGCACCACCCTCGCTACAACATCCGACTCAAGGACGACAAGTCGTATCCATACGTGAAGGTCACGCTCGGCGAGGACTTCCCGCGGATCCTGCGGACCCGAACGCTCGGCGATCGGAGCGCGCGCTACTTCGGTCCGTTCGCGAACGCGAAATCGGTCGATCAGTCTCTCGACCTATTGCAGAAGCTCTTCCCGTATCGCACCTGCAAGCTGAACATCGTCGCCGACGAGGACGGCAAAGGCAGGACCGTGCCGCCATCCGCGCTTCCCGGAGGCCGTCCGTGCCTTCTCTTCCACCTCAAGCGCTGCACCGCGCCATGTGTCGGGAACACGACGCGCGACGAGTACCGCGAGACGGTCGACAAGAGCGTGCTCTTCCTCGAGGGGCGTTACGAAGCGCTGGCGCGCGACACGAAGAAGGAGATGCAGCAAGCATCCGACGCGCTCGCGTTCGAACGGGCCGCGACCCTGCGCGATCGGTTCGTCGCGATCGAACGGACTCTCGACCGGCAGGAGGTGCATTCGTACAAGGGCGATGACTTCGACGTCCACGCCGCCGCGGTCGCCGAGGGCGACGCGGTCGTGCAGGTCTTCCGCGTGCGCGACGGAACGATCACCAGCCGCGATCACTTCTCGCTCGAGGGGTCGGAGGGCGCGCTCGCGCCGGACGTGCTCGCGTCATTCCTTCGACAGCACTACACGGTCGCGGCGGCTCTGCCGCCTGAGATCGTCGTACCCGTGCCGATACCGGAAACGGAGGCATTCGAGGCGTTCGCCAGCGAGCGACGCGGCGGCCCGGTGCGGATCCTCGTGCCACAGCGCGGCAAGAAGCGTCACCTCGCGGAGCTCGCCGAGCGGAACGCGCACGACGCGCTCGAGCAGGAGCGCGTGCGGTGGCTCGCCGATCGCGGGAAGACAGACACGGCGCTGCGCGAGCTGGCCGACGCCCTCGGGCTCGAGGGGCCGCCCCGCAGGATCGAGTGCTACGACGTGAGCCACATGCAAGGCACGAGCGTCGTCAGCTCGATGGTCGTGTTCGAGGACGGGCGACCGGCGAAGCACGCGTACCGCCGGTTCCGAGCGAAGATCGTCGACCGGAACGACGACTTCGCCAACATGCGCGAAACGCTACGGCGCCGGTTCCAGCGATCGGCGTCGGGCACCGAGGGCTGGCCCGTGCCCGACCTGGTCATCCTCGACGGCGGCAAAGGCCAGCTCTCGGCCGGCCAGGCCGCGCTCTCCGACGCCGGCCTGCTCCAGATTCCGATCGCCGCGCTCGCCAAGGAGCGCGAGGAGCTGTTCGTGCCTGCGCGGCCCGACCCGATCGTCCTTCCGCGCACCTCGCAGAGCCTCTATCTCGTGCAGCGGATCCGGGACGAGGCGCACCGCTTCGCGGTCACCTACCACCAGAAGGTGCGCGCCAAGCGCGCCGTGCGGAGCGTCCTCGACGACGTCGACGGCGTGGGTCCGACGAAAAAGCGCGCCCTGCTCCGCAAGTTCGGGAGCGTTCGGGCGATGCGGGAGGCGCCCGTTTCCGACCTCGCGGCGGTCGCCGGGGTGGGCAACGCACTCGCGGAGCGCATCAAGCAGGCGATCGAGAGCTAACCCGACCCTACCGCGGGTTCTAGTGTGGTCTACGAGCAAGGCCGGGACTGGCGGAACGCCTTGACGCTCTAGTGGTTGGAAGCCACGCTCGACTTATGAGCGAGAAGCCGAAGCTCCGTGCCTTTTACGAGGCCGACAGCTTGCACACCGAGATCTATGACGCCCTGGGCCCGAGCCTCGTCATGGGCAGTCCCGTGGAGGACGACACCGACTTTTACCGGCGACTGGCGAGGGAGACAGGCGGACCCATCCTTGAGGTCGGGTGCGGCACTGGTCGGGTGGCCGCGGCCCTCGCGGGGGATGGTCACGACGTGGTGGGCGTCGACCTCTCTGGGCCAATGCTGCGTTTCGCAGAACAGCGGCGAGAGGCGTTGTCCGCCGATGTAGCGGCGCGCCTCTCGTTCCATCGAGCGGACATGAGGACCCTCGATCTCGGACGCGACTTCGCGCTCATCGTGACGCCCGCCCGGGTCTTCCAATTCATGCTCACGTCCGCCGCACAAAGGGAGGCGCTGGCGGCACTTCGGACCCATCTCCGGCCGAACGGTCGGCTCGTCCTCGACCTGTTCGATCCTCGGCTCGACCTCGTCGTCCCGAGCGCCGAGGCCACCACGCGAGGCGGCGAGCTCATTCATCCAACGACCGGAAACCGCGTCACGTGGGCGATCACGGGGCGGAGGCCCGATCCGGCCCGCCAACTCATCGTCGACGACTGGACATTCAGCGAGATCGACACATCTGGCGAGGTGCTTCGGACCGCGACCGAGCAGCTCACCCTGCGCTGGTCCCTGCGGAGCGAGATGCGGTTGCTCTTCGAGCTGGTCGGCTTCGAGGTGGTTGCCGACTATGGCGACTTCAAGGGCGGGCCACCCGCCTACGGCCGCGAGCAGGTCTGGGTTCTGGGCCACGCGGAGGGCTGACTCTCGACAATTGCCGGGCGCCGCGGGCTGTACTCACATGGATACCCCTTTCGTCGCGGAACCAGACTGCGTCCGGCGCCGCCCCCGCGGGCTCGTGTCCCGTACGTCCACGTGACGCCACACGCGCGAGCCGGCGTGCTCAAGGACAGCGCGGAGGGTTCGGACCTAAAGGTTCGGACCTAGTGGTCTAGGCACGGCCGGCGAGACTGGAGATGGTCCGGTCGGCTAGCAACATCCCAACCCGCGATAGACCCGACCTTAAGCTTTCGCATCCTCGGCTACATATCACGCAGTTTGTCTTGACTTTCGATGAGTCCGACGCGCACCTTGAGGTCATGCCGAATCCGGTGATCGCGCGATGCCCTATCTGCGCCGAAACATTGAGCGTGGCGCGCCTCGAGTGCGCGTCATGTGGGACACGCCTCGAGGGCTCCTTCGCACTTGGTCGGTTCCACCGGCTCACGCCGGACCAGCTCGAGTTCCTCGAGACATTCATCAAGGCGCGCGGCAACTTCAAGGACGTCGAGCGCGAGCTTGGGATCAGCTACCCAACCGTTCGTTCGCGTCTCGACGCGATGATCCGCGCGCTCGGGTTCCCATCGCAAGCTGAGCCCGACCGTGAGGCGGAACGACGCAAGGAGATCCTCCGCGAGCTCGCCGACGGGCGCATTGCGCCCGACGATGCCGCGCAGCTGCTCGAGAAAGAGCCGGCGACATGACGTTCGATCCGATGGACGATCAGCGCCGACGCGAAGCCGAACAGCGAGTGCGCGACGCTGAGCAGCGCGAGCGCGACCGCATCCAGCGCGAAACCGAGCGCGGGCGCGACCGGGCCGAGCGCGAACGCGAACGCGAGCACCGGCGCGAGGAACGGCGCGCTCGTCACGAGGCGAGGCACGAGTTCCAGTTCGGGTCTCGTGGCTTTGACGTCAACGTGGACATCGACCCCGATGAGATCGCGCGCTCGGTGAGCGCGGCGTTCGTCGGAATGGACGACGACGGCGGCGAGTCGCACGACCAGACCATCGAGAAGACGTTCACGGTTGACGGCATGCCGCGGCTCCGCGTGCAGAACGTGTCCGGCGAGACCGCCATCCGTGTCGGCGAGTCCGGTCAGGTACGAGTCGTCGCGCGCAAGCGCGTCAAGGGCGGAAGCGCCGACCGCGCCAAGCGGCTCCTCGAGAACGTCGAGGTCCGCATCGAACAGAAGGGCAACGACATTTTCGTCGAGCCGCACTTGTACGAGCAGGAACGCAGCTGGCTCGATTTGTTCCGCGGCAAGCGCTTTCGCGTGGATTTCGAGATCACCGTCCCGCGTGAGACTGCCGTCAACGCGCAGACGGTCAGCGGCGACCTCGATCTGCACGGAACCCGAGGCCCGGCGCGGCTGGAGAGCGTGTCGGGCGACGTGAACATCGAAGACGTGCAGGGCCCGATGCGCATCAAGAGCGTCAGCGGCGACGTGCAGTGCACGGACTACGTTGGATCCGTCGAAGGCAGCTCCGTGAGCGGCGACGTCGACATTCGCGGGCGCGTTCACTCATGCGAGCTGCACACGGTGAGCGGCGACATCTCGATCGACCTGGAGCCCGACGCCGGAGGCCGCGAGAGCCGGCTCAAGACGATCAGTGGCGACGTCGACGTCGGACTTCTGACGTCATCGTGCCTGTGCGAGTACCACACCGCGAGCGGCGATCTCGAATGCGAAGCGCCCGCGCGGATCATGCGCGAGGGACGTAAGGACCGAACGGTCATCATCGGTGATGGCCGCAGTCACCTCTCGGTCAGAACGGTGAGCGGCGACCTCACCATCAGGCCCGCCTCGTCTTCGGTGACCGAGGAGCCGGTCTCCGCACAGGACTCGACGGAGTCCGCGGCGGAGGCGGAAACCGAAGTGGATCAGGACCCCGAGCGGACGGCGCCGATGGCGCCGCCGACGACGGCGAAGGTGCGCGATCTCCTCGAGCGTCTGGCCCGGGGCGAGGTGAGCGTGGACGACGTGGCGGCGAAGCTCGACGAGACGCGTAAGGACTTCTAAGTGCCGAGCGAAGAAGGCAAACAGGTCCTTCAGCTTCTCGCGGACGGAAAGATCGACGTCGAGCAGGCCTACCGGCTCCTCCGCGCTCTCGGCGATGTCGAGGAAGGCGCGCCGCGCCCTCCGCGGGCTCCATTCGCGCCGTTCCCTCCTACGCCGCCGATCCCGCCGACGCCACCCGCAGCTCCCGGTGGACGGGGACGCATCCTGCGGATCCGCGTGACCGAGGACGGCGAGCAGAAGGTGAACGTCGCGATCCCTCTCGCGATCGCGCGGGTGGGGAAGATGAAGCTCGCATCGAGCGGTCTGGTTCGCGGACACTTGGGGAAATTCGGGATCGACCTCGACGAGCTGCTCCGCACCGTCGACTTTCCCGGCAAGATCGTCGATATCGCTGACAACGAGGACCGGGTAGAGATCTTCGTGGAGTGAGTGTCCCTGCCGTCGAGACGAAGGACCTCGTTAAGACCTTCGAGCGCGGCAGGCGGACCGTCTGGCAGCGGATGCGTTCTCCCTGCGCACCGAGATGGACACGGGCACCCTCGAGCCAACCTGGCTCACGCCGACACACCACGAAACCCTTGTGGTGGGACGGGCTCTTGGAATCCTGTTCTGGTTCCTGATCTCGCAGGTCGCGCTCTTCGCATTCGGTGTCTGGTTTCTCGGACTGCGGCTCCGTCTCGAAATGCTCCTCGCCCTACCGGCGGTTCTCTGCGCGATCCTTGCGATGGTCGGCGTCGCGTACCTGCTGGCGGGGATCGTGTTGCTCATCGGTGAGGCGAACTTCTTCGTCGACACCGCGAACTTTCTCTTCGGAGTGCTATCGGGGACGGCGTTTCCGGTGACGCTTCTGCCTGGGGTGCTGCAGCCGATCGCGTTCGCCCTGCCGACCACGTACGCGATCGACATCCTGCGCGTGCAGGCACTCGGCGCCCGGCCACTGTTCGATCCCGGCCTCGAATATCTCGTGCTGATCGCGCTCACCGTTGTGTCGTACCCGCTCGGCCGGTGGGTGTTCGGTCGCGCCGAGGAAGCGGTGCGCCGCCGCGGGATCCTCGCCCAGTATTGAACTAGTCTCTAGCCGATGAAGATCATCTGGCGCGCGCTCATCAACGCAGTCGCCATCGCCATTGCCGCGTACTTCGTTCCCGGCATCACCTGGGGCGGTGCGAGCTACGGCTTGGGCGAAGCCGATAAGTACGTGTCGCTCCTTCTCACCGGCCTCGTGCTCGGCGTGGTCAACGCGTTCATCAGGCCGATCATCGAGCTCATCTCGATGCCCATCACGTGTCTAACGTTGGGGTTATTTCACTTCGTGATCGGCGCGCTCATGTTGCTGCTCGTCTCCGCGATCCCCGGGCTTGGCTTCCAGGTGAACGGGATCATCGCGGCCTTCCTCGGCGCGATCATCATCGCGATCGTCGGTCTCGTCCTGTCGTGGATCCTGCCCGACTGACCTCCACGGGTCAGCCGGACTTCGTCGTCGTCACAGGGCTTTCCGGCTCGGGCAAGTCGCAGGCGGTGAAGGTCCTCGAGGACCTCGGCTACTACACCCTCGACAACCTCCCGCCCGCGCTCATGGCGTCGGCCATCGAGGTGTCGCGCAAGGGCGGCAAGCAGAAGGTCGCGTTCGTGATCGACGCGCGGAGCGGTTCGCTCTTCGCCGACGCGAAGAAGGATCTCGAGTCCTTAGACAAGGCGGGAACGCCGGCTCACGTGCTGTTCTTCGATGCATCCGACGACGTGCTCCTTCGCCGTTACAGCGAGACGCGCCACCGTCATCCGGTCGACGCGCCCGGCGGCGTCCAGCCGTCGATCGACGAGGAGCGCCGCATGCTCGTCGACGTTCGGGCGCGCGCCGACAAGGTCATCGACACGACGCACCTTTCGGTAAAGGACCTGCGTGACACGCTGCATTCCCTTTACGGGTCGGGGAAGACCGGGATGCTCGTGCACGTCGAGAGCTTTGGCTACAAGTACGGGCTGCCACCCGCCGCCGATCTCGTGTTCGACGTGCGCTTCATGGAGAACCCCTTCTACATCCCCGAGCTGCGCGACCTGACCGGGCGCGACCAGGCGGTACGCGACTTCGTTCTCGGGCATCCCGCGACGAAGGAGTTCCTCGAGCACGTCAACCCGTTCCTGCGTTTCGCGCTGCCCCGCTACGAGAGCGAGAAAAAGGCGCGTCTCGGCCTCGCGTTCGGCTGCACGGGCGGCCGACATCGCTCCGTCGTGATCGCCGAGGAGGTCGCGCGCGCCGCGCGCGGGTTCTGGCCCGGCGAGATCGAGGTCGAGCATCGCGACGTCGATCGGCCCGAGGTGCGCACCTGATGCGCGAGCGGATCGTGATCGGCAACTGGAAGATGAATCCGCCGACCGTCGCCGACGCGGTCGAGCTCGCCCGCAACGTCGCCGAGCGGATGCCCGGCGGCGTCTCCGTCGGCATTGCGCCCGCTGCGGTCGCGCTGCCGGCGGTCGCCGATGCGCTCCGCGACGCGAACCTCGACGTCTACTCACAGGACGTGCACTGGGAGGAGCGCGGCGCATTCACCGGCCAGATCTCGGTCTCGATGATCCGCGGCCTCGCGGTCGGAACGATCGTCGGGCACTCGGAGGTCCGCCGCGATCTCGGTGACACCGACGATCGCGTCGCGAAGAAGCTCGCGCGCGCAGTTGAAGGCGGCCTGCGGCCCGTCCTGTGCGTGGGCGAAAGCGCCGCGGAGCACGCCGCGGGCGATGCGACCCTGGTCGTGGCGCGACAGATCGCAGCCGACGTAGCGCAGGCCGAGCGCCGAGGCCTGGCGCGTCTCGTCGTCGCGTACGAGCCGGTGTGGGCGATCGGCACAGGAAATCCGGCGACGGCCGAGCACGCGACCGCGGCGGCGCGCGCGATCCGCGTGGCGCTGAAACGTGCGGGCCTCGACGCCGAGGCGATCCCGGTGCTCTACGGCGGAAGCGTGAGCGCGCGGTCAGCCGGCGAATTCGCGAACGCCGAAGGGATCGACGGCGCGCTCGTGGGTGGGGCGTCGCTCGACGCAGAGGAGTTCGCGGCCGTCGTCCGCGCCTTCTCTTGAGCGAGGCACGCAAGGCGCCGTATCGCCCGGTCGTCCTCTGCGTGCTCGACGGATGGGGCCTCGCGCCGGACTCGCCGTCGAACGCCGTCACGAGGGCCAAGACGCCGCGCCTGCGCGCGCTCGTCGAGACATTCCCGCACGCGACCCTGCGCGCGAGCGGACGCGACGTCGGCCTCCCCGAGGGCGTCATGGGGAACAGCGAGGTCGGGCATCTCACGATGGGCGCCGGCTACGTGCAGTACCAGGAGCTCGTCCGGATCAACGACGCCATCGCGAACGGATCGTTCTTCGAGAACGCCGCGCTGCGCGAGGCGTGCGCGGCGGTGCGCGGCAAGGGGACCCTTCACCTCATGGGCCTCATCTCCACCGGCGGCGTGCACGCCGATATGAAGCACCTCGCCGCGCTCGCCGAGCTCGCGCGACGAGAGAACGTCGAGAACGTCGTCGTGCACGCGTTCCTCGACGGCCGCGACATGGCCCCGCGAAGCGCGCTCGAGCTCATACCGCGCGTCCCGGCTCGCATCGCCACGGTGCACGGCCGCTACTACGCGATGGATCGCGACAAGCGGTGGGACCGTGTCGAGCGTTCGTACCGCGCGATCGTCGATGCCGACGGCCCCCGCGTGGCCACCGCGGAAGATGCTCTGCGCGCGTGCTATGCCAAGCCGGACTGCCGCGACGAGCTGCTCGAGCCGCACATCGTCGGCGAAGGCGCGCCGATGCGTGACGGCGACGCCGCGATCTTCTTCAATTTCCGGCCCGACCGCGCGCGAGAGCTGACATGGGCGCTGATGCAGCCCGACTTCGACGGATTCAAGCGAACCCGCGTCGTGAAGGACCTCACCTTTGTGACGTTGACCGACTACAAGGTGAACCTGCCCGACGTTCGCGTCGCCTTCCCGTCGCAGGAGGTCACGCCGATGGCGCAGATCCTGGCCGACAAAGGCATGAAGCAATTCCACACCGCCGAGACCGAGAAATACGCGCACGTGACCTACTTCTTCAACGGTGGCCGCGAGCGGCCGTTCGAAGGAGAGGACCGGGAGCTCGTGCCATCGGCGAAGGTCGCGACGTACGACCAGAAACCGGAGATGAGCGCGGCAGGCGTCGCCGCGGGTTTGGTCAAGGCGATCCGCGGAGGCTCGTATGACTTCGCGATCGTGAATCTCGCGAACCCGGACATGGTCGGTCACACCGGAGACTTCGAGGCGGCGCTCAAGGCGATGGCGGCGACGGACGCGGCAGTCGGTCAGATCGTCGATGCAACGCTTGCGGCCGGTGGCTGCATGCTGCTCACCGCCGATCACGGCAACGCGGAAGAGATGGCGTTTCCGAATGGGGAACCGAACACGCAGCACAGCAAGAATCCGGTGCCGGTGGTGTTCATCGCCAAGGACGCCGGTCGCTTCTCACTGCATGACGGGGGGCTCGTCGACGTCGCTCCGACGCTCCTCGGTCTGCTCGACCTTCCCGTACCCGCCCGCATGACCGGGCGAAGCCTTCTGGATCGGCCGGCGAGCTGATGCGCTCGCGCGCGACGGTCGCGTGGGCCACGTATCTCATCCCCGCTGCGGGGCTCGCGCTCTACGCGCTCGCGCAGTGGCTGACCGCGCT
This sequence comes from Candidatus Limnocylindria bacterium, assembly GCA_036570125.1. Classification (GTDB taxonomy): domain Bacteria; phylum Chloroflexota; class Limnocylindria; order P2-11E; family P2-11E; genus 3-1-20CM-2-70-9. The sequence goes on along the minus strand of DATCPK010000066.1, from coordinate 2,720 downwards.
CGTTCAACGGATCCCCGTGCTGTACGGCGAAGGCGCCGTGGCGAACGCGGCGCGCCTCGCGCGCGACGGCACCGCGTATCTCGACCCGGATCCATCGCGGTTCGTCGCGGCCAACTACCCGCCGCTGTACTTCCACCTCGCGTCGATCGTCGATCCGTTCATCACCGGGCGCGTCGCGAGCATCGCGGCGACGCTCGCGGTCGCGTGCATGGTGTTCGTGACCGCTCGCCCCGCCGGTCTCCTGGCCGCGGCGACTCTCGCGACGGGATGGCTCGCGCTCGCGCCGGTGATGATCTGGGGCCCGGCGCTCAAACCGGACCTCGTCGCGCTCGCGCTGACGGCCCTTGCCGTGGTGCTGCTCGACCGCCGGCGCGACCTCGCGGCGATCGCGGGATTCGCGCTGGTGTTCGCGGCGCTCGCAAAACCGACCGCGATGCTGCCCGCGGGTGCGCTCATCGCGTGGCTCGCGTGGTCGGACCGGGCGACCCTCGTTCGCTTGGGGTTCGGCGCGGCCGTCGCCGTCGTCGCGGCGGCGGTGACCGTGTATCTCGATTCGGTCCCCGACGTGTGGCGCCACGTCGTCACCTGGAACGCGCTGTCGTGGTCGCTGGACCAGGCGGTGTCCGTCGCCGTCATCGGCGTCCTCGTCATTGGCGTGCCGCTGGGAATCGCGGCGATGACTGGGGGTGTCGCTGGAGCCCGGACCGCATACCTCGCCGGCGCGCTCGCGATCGTCGTTCTCGGCGGACGCGAGGGCGCGACGATCAACTACCTGCTCGACCTCACGGTCGCGACGGCGCTCTCGCTCTCCGCGGTCGCACCGCGTCTGCGGGCCCGCGCCGTATTTCCAGTGCTTGCACTCGCGCAGCTCGTGCTGGCCACCGCGATCATCGATCCACTTCGCGTCGTGCCGGGGCGCGTGCCCCTGACTGGCGCCTGGGGCGATGCGTCACGCGCCGCGATCATGGCGCCCGAGATCGCGAGCGGCCAGCCTCTCCTCGTCGAGGACTCCGGTCTCGTGGTCGCCCGCGGGGCGGCACCGGCAGTTGACGATCTCTTCCTGTGGTCGAGGTTGGTGGAGCGGGGCACGATCGACGCCGCGCCCGTCCTGACGCAGGTCGCGAGCGGCCGCTTCCGCGCCGTCGTGAGCGAGGCCGACCTCGAGCATCTCGATGCGGCCCCAGGATTCGAGAGGCAGCGATGGATCCCCTCGCTCGCGAACGCGGTCATCGCCCGTTACCGCCTCGATCGCCACGAGGGCCCGCTCTGGATCTACGTGCCGCGCTGAGCACTTACACTCCAGTAATCCATGGACGCCCTCCAGATAAGTCAGATCGTCATCGCCATCGCTGTCGCGACCTCGATCCTGCTGCAGGCGCGCGGTACAGGACTCTCGTCCACGTTCGGTGGTGAGTCGACCGCGTATCGCAGCCGCCGAGGGCTCGAGCGAACTCTCTTTCGCTTGACGGTCGTCCTGATCGTCTTCTTCGTCGCCATATCGCTTTGGGGCGCTCGGCAGGCGACCACCGGCTAGGTGACCGGGCGCGACAAGTTCATCGTTGTCGCTCTCATCGGCCTGATGGTCGTTGCGAGCGTGGTGGCGATCCTCGCGGACCAGAACCCAGCCGGAGGCGATCCGGCCTATGGCGGCACCTACGTCGAGGGCGTCGCCGGCGTTCCCCAATATCTGAATCCGGTCATAGCCGCGACCGATGTCGATGAGGATGTCTCACGCCTCACCTTCAGCGGGTTGACGCGGTACGACCAGACCGGGGCGATCGTTCCGGATCTCGCGTCCGCCTTTCACACCGAGAGCGATGGACGCATTTGGACGTTCGACATCCGCGAGGACGCAACGTGGCATGACGGCCAGCCGGTCACGGCTGATGACGTCGTCTACACGGTCAAGCTCCTCCAGGACCGCGGGTACGTCGGCCCCTACAGCGACGCGTTCCGCGGTGTGACCGTGGATCGCATCGCGCCGCGCACCGTGCGCTTCACCCTGCCCGACGTGTACGGGCCGTTCGCCGACAGCACGACCGTGCCGCTCCTCCCGTTTCATCTCCTGGGGAACGTTCCGTACGCGGAGCTCCCGCGTCAGCCGTTCAACGCAAGTCCCATCGGCACCGGCCCCTTCCGTGTCACCGAGGTCGACGCGCGGCAGATCGTCCTGTTGCGGAACGACGACTTCTATCGCACGCGCCCCGCACGGAGTAGGCCGTACCTCGACAAGGTCATCCTCCGGTTCTACCCGGACCCGACCGAAGCTCTGCTCGCACTCTCTCGCGGCGAGATCGACGGCGTCGGCGGCCTCTCGAGCCAGGATGCCGAGCGCGCGCGATCGCTCAAGAGCGCCGTTCTCTACAGCCTTCCGACCGACAACTTCGTATCCCTCTTCCTGAACGTCCGTCCCGACAAGGTCGTCTTCCGTGACCGCGCGGTCCGACAGGCGATCGCGTCGGCGATCGACAGGGGTCGCGTTCTGCGGCTTGCCGCGGATGGACGCGGAACGGTCGCCGATGAGTTCGTTCCGTCGAGCTCGTGGGCATATGTGAAGGACGTCACCAAGTACACGTTCTCGACCGAGGACGCGACCGTCCTTCTCGATCAAGCGGACTGGAAGGACCACGACGGAGACAGCATCCGTGACAAGGGCGGGCAGAAGCTCGCGTTCACGATCTCGACGTCGGACGAGCCGGCCCGCATGGCGGCCGCGACCG
>DATCPK010000065.1:0-6965 GCA_036570125.1 Candidatus Limnocylindria bacterium | reverse complement strand
GGAGCAGGAAGAGGGTCGAGAACTGCTTCCCGACGATCGCCTGCCCGAGCTCGAGGAGCGAGAGCCCGGCGACTTCAGGCGGGAGCGGCGTCGAGGGAAGGCTCATGCCACTCGAGATCTTGCCTACGACAAAGAAGGCGGCGACGGCGAACGCAGTGATGAGCGGCGGCAGGATAAGCGTGGCCAAAAGCAGCGTTGGCTGAAGACGAAGCTCGAGCCACTCCTTCTCGAGGACGACCAGCGCGTTCTTCACTCGTGACCTCCGACGAGACGCAGATACACATCTTCGAGCGAGTGCTGGAGACGCTCGACATAGCGGATGCGCGCGCCGGCTTCCCGAAGCGCGTCGACCAGGTCGGGGTTGCGTGAGTCCGGATCGTCTAGCTGCACCGTGAGCGTGTCCCCATCGGCGCGAACCTCGCGCACGAACGGGAGTGAGCGCATCGTCGGCACGTACTGAGCGGCGTTTCCGACGACGCGAACGACCGTTCCTGCGCCGAACAGGCTCGCGCGCAATTCAGCAGGCGATCCCATGCGAAGGAGTCGGCGGTGGAAGATACCGATGCTGTCGCAGAGCTCGTCGGCTTCCGGCAGGTTGTGCGTGGTCAGAAAGATCGTGCGGCCTTCCGCTTTGAGACCCTTCACGAAATCGCGCACGGTCCGGGCCGCCTCAGGGTCGAGTGCGGCGGTCGGCTCGTCCAGGAAGACGACCGTCGGCTCGTGGAGGAGCGCCCGCGCGATCGCGAGCTTCTGCCGCATGCCCTTGGAGAACGTTCCCACCGGCTCGTCCCGGCGATCCCAGAGCTCGAGGAGATGCAGGTACCGCTCGACCTGGGCATCGGCTTGCGCAGGGTCGAGGTCGTAAAGGCGCGCGAAGTACCGGAGGTTCTGCCGCGCCGAAAGCCGGTCGTAGAGGCCGGGCTGTTCGGTCAGAATCCCGACGGAGCGGCGCAAAGCCGTGTCGTCCAACCCCAGCGTGTGGCCCGCGACGATGGCATCGCCATCGGTCGGCGCGATGAGGGCGGCGAGCATTCGGACCGTCGTGGTCTTCCCCGCCCCGTTGGGCCCGAGGAAGCCGAACACGGTGCCTGCTTCGATGGTCAGCGACAGGCCGTCGACGGCGACGCGGCCGTCGAACCTGCGGGTCAGTCCGTGCGTCTCGATCGCGTGAGCCACGCTTCCACAGGAAGATAGCCTTACGATGCCGCGACGTGATGCGATGGTCGGCGCGAGACGTTCGCTCGCTCGGAGTCGGCCTTGCCTACCTCGCGCCGGCGCTTTTCATCTTCGTCGTCTTCGTGTTCATCCCGCTTGGCCGGACTTTCTACTTGAGCCTGTACAACACGCGGGCGACCGGCGTTGTCACGACCTTCAATGGCCTCGACCATTACGTGGAGCTGTTCACCGCGGAGACCTTCCGCTCGGGCCTGGTGGCGACCGGGCTCTTCGCGATCTACACGGTTCCCGTCGGGATAGCGATCGGTCTCATATTGGCCGTGCTGCTCAACCAGCGACTTCGCGGGATCAACGTGTTTCGAACGATGATGGCGAGTACGATCGCCATCTCGGCCGCGGTCGGTGCGCTCATCTGGCTTCTTCTCTTCAACCCGAGTCTGGGGCTCCTGAATTACGTGCTTTCGCTTATTGGCATACGCGGACCCGAATGGCTCATACAGCCGGCTGTTGCCATCATCGCCGTCTCGATCACAACGATCTGGCTCACCCTTGGAACCAACATCATCGTGCTGCTTGCCGGCCTTCAAGGTATTCCGGAGGAGATCTACGAGGCGGCGCGCCTCGACGGCGCGCGCGGGGTTCGGATGTTCGCGCGGATCACCGTTCCGATGGTCTCGCCTTCGCTCTTCTTTCTCCTTGTGGTCGACACGGTGGCTGTTTTGCAGGCATTCACGCAGATCCACCTTCTGACGCGAGGGGGCCCGGTCGACGCGACGCGCACACTCGTATACGGCATCTACCTCGACGCCTTCCAGAATTTCCAGTTTGGCTTCGCGAGCGCCGAGTCGGTGGTGCTCTTCCTGCTCGTCTTGGCCCTCACGATCGTCCAGTTCCGCTTCGTGGAGCGACGAGTTCACTATCAATGAGCGCCATGGACGTCTCGCGTCGGCGCCCATTCGCGGTACGAGCCGCAGGCAGCTATGTGATTCTCGCAGCGCTCGCGATCCTCGTCGCGTTCCCACTGCTTCTCGCGCTCTCCTACTCCTTCATGAGCGAAGCGGACGTCGCGACGTTCCCGCCGCCGGTGCTACCAGCACATCCATCCCTCGCCAACTACCAAACGGTGCTGGCGACCATCCCGATCGGCCGCTACCTCCTGAACAGCTTCATCGTGTCGCTCGCGGTTCTGGCCGGGCAGCTCATCACCGCCAGCCTCGCCGCCTACGCGTTCTCGTTCCTCATCTTTCGCGGTCGTCAGCTCCTCTTCTTCGTCTTCTTGAGCACGCTCATGATCCCGTGGGAGGCAACGATCATCCCGAACTACATGACGATCCGGAGCCTCGGGTGGCTCGACACGTACCAGGGCCTCGCCGTCCCATTCATGGCGACGGCCTTCGGTACCTTCCTCCTGCGGCAGGCCTTCCTCCAGATCCCCCGGGAGCTCTGGGATGCGGCGCGCATCGATGGGGCAACCTCGTTCCGATTCCTTCGCGAAGTCGTGATCCCGCTGTCACGGCCCGCTCTTGGCACGGTCGCGATCTACGGGTTCCTGTCCACCTACAACCAGTACTTCTGGCCGCTTCTCATCACGAACGAAACCCTCATGCGCACGACACAGGTCGGGATCGCCCAGCTGCGCTTCGAAGAGTCGATGCGCTGGGGCGTGATAATGGCAGGTGTCATCATGGTCGCTGTCCCGACGCTCGCCCTGCTCGTGCTGGGGCAGCGTCAGCTGGTCCGAGGCCTGACCGCCGGTGCGGTCAAGGGGTAATGGAGGAACTATGAGGAAGCTTGCGGTTCTTGCGCTCGCGTTCTCGGTCGTCGCGGCGGCATGTGGCGGTAGCGCCCCGGGCAGCGGCGGCGGCACGGGCGACCAGAGCTCGCTCGCGCCAGGCAAGGACGTCAAACCGGCCGCGAAGATCACCTGGTGGCACGCGATGACCGGCGTTAACGGCGACGCGATCAATAAGATCGTCGCCGGATTCAACAGCAGCCAGACCGACATCAAGGTCGAGGCCGTCTTCCAGGGAAGCTACGACGACCTCCTGGCCAAGCTCAACACGGCCATCGCTTCGAACGCCGCGCCGGCCCTCGTGCAGGTGTACGACATCGGCCAGCGCTACATGTACGACAGCGGCCAGGTCGTCCCGATGCAGGCGTTCATCGATCGCGACAAATTCTCGACGGTGGACTTCGAGCCCGCGGTAATCAACTACTACAAGTACCAGGACAAGCTGCAGAGCATGCCGTTCAATGCCTCATCGGCGATCCTCTACTACAACAAGGACGCATTCAAAGAGGTCGGGCTCGACCCGGAAAAGGCCCCGGTCACATTCAGCGAGATTGCCGACGCGGCGAAAAAGCTGACCAAGAAGGACGCGAGCGGGCAGACCGTGCGCTTCGGCTTCGGCCCGTCGATCTACGGCTGGCTCTTCGAACAAATGATGGCGACGTCTGCGGCGCCGTACGCCGATAACGGCAACGGACGCGACAACCGCGCCACTAAGGTCCTGTGGAACAGCGCCGAGGCCAAGGCGATCCTCGACTGGTGGAAGGCCGGGGTCGACGGCGGCTACTTCTACAACCCGGGGATCGACAACGCCGGGTCGACGAACGCCTTCAACGCGGGGAAGACCGCGATGTACATCGAAAGCACGGCGACGCTCCGCGGTACCATCAACGCGGTCGCCGGACGGTTCCAGATCGGGACGGGTCTCTACCCGCGGCCGGACAGCAAGCCGAAGGATGGCGGCAACATCATCGGCGGAGCCTCGCTCTACATCATGAAGAGCCGTCCCCCGGAAGAGCAGCAGGCGGCGTGGGAATTCGTCAAGTACGCGATGACAGCCAAAGTGCAAGCCCAGTGGCAGTCGGACACCGGCTACTACCCGATCGTCAAGGCTGCGTACAACGAAGGGCCGAGCAAGGACTGGGCGACGAAGTACCCGCAATTCCTCACCGCGATCAATGAAATTCGCGACTCGCCGCAGAACCGCGCGACGAATGGCGCGGTCCTCGGCGTCATGCCGCAGGCACGCCAGCGCACCCAGAAGATGATCGAGTCGGTCCTGCTGGGGCAGGCTACGAGTCAGGCGGCCCTCGAGGCCGCGGTCACGGAAATCAACGCAGCCATCGACAAATACAACAAGGCGAATCCGTAACCACACGAGATGAGACGGTGCGGTCGCTCGGCGACCGCACCGTCGATCTCCTGGTCATCGGCGGCGGGATCATCGGGGCGGGCATCGCTCGCGACGCGGCACTTCGCGGGCTCGAGGTAGCCATCGTCGAGCAGGCCGACTTCGGTTCCGGCACCACCTCGCGACCCACCCGACTGATCCACGGCGGACTCCGCTACCTCGAGCTGTTCGACTTCGCGCTCGTCCGAAGCGACATGCGCGAGCGCGAGATCCTTCTTCGGATCGCGCCGCACCTGGTCTTCCCGCTCGCGTTTCTCCTGCCGCTCTACCGGCCGAGCCTCTTCTACCAGCTGAAGCTGCGAATCGGCATGCAGCTCTACGACGCTCTGTCCCTCGACAAGAGCCTGCCGAGGCGGCAGCACCTTGACCGGGCCGCGACGCTAGCCGCCGAGCCGACGCTCGAGCCCGACGGGCTCGCCGGTGCATGGCGTTTCTACGACGCGCAGGTCCCGCTCGTCGAGCGGCTCGTCGTGGAGAACCTCGTCGACGCGTCGGAACGCGGTGCATTCGTCTTGAATCACGCGCGGGTCGTCGACTTTCTGCGCGATGGCGATCGGATCATGGGAGCGCGCGTGCACGACGCTGTGGCGGGGCGCAACGTCGAGATCCGCGCTCGATTCACGGTCGTCGCGACCGGACCGTGGCTCGACCGCACCATCGCGCCGCTCCGCAAGCGCTCGGACCCGCTCCTGCGCCTCACGAAAGGCGTTCACATCGTCACGCGCCGCGCCGTCCAGCAGGCGCATGTCCTGTTCGCGAAGAGTGATGGGCGGCTCTTCTTCGTCGTCCCCTGGCTCGACGCGACGATCGTCGGCACGACCGACACCGACTACACGGGCGATCCGGGGAACGTCACGCCGAGCGAGGAGGAAGTTCGGTACCTGCAGGACGAGGCGCGCCGCGCGTTTCCCAGCGCGCCATTCGACGACATCCACTTCACCTGGGCCGGTGTCCGCGCGCTGGTACGCGAGGAAGGCGTCAGCGAAGGCCAGGTCTCGCGCAAACACGCGCTCTTCGATCACGCAAAGCGTGAAGGCGTGGAGGGCGTTCTCTCGGTCGTTGGCGGGAAGATCACCGCGTACCGGGCGATCGCGGAAGAAGTCGTCGACGCAGTCAACCGCACTCTCGCTCGCGACGCGCAGTCGCGAACTGCGGAGGAGCCGCTTCCCGGCGCGCGTCGTGCCGACCTTGCCGCGCGGCCCGGCGACCTCACGCTCGACGCAGCGACGCGCGCGCACCTCACCTCGATCTACGGTGTCCGCGCCCGCGAGGTCCTGGATCTCGCGCGGGCCGATCCGACGCTTGCATCGCCTCTCTGCCCACACCACCACGGGATCGAGGCGGAGGTCGTTCACGCGGTGCAGAGCGAATGGGCCTTGAGCCTGGGCGACGTTCTCCTGCGTCGCAACGCCCTCGGTCTGTCGGCGTGCCAGGCCCTCGACTGCGTGGATCGCGTCGCCGATCGCGTCGGGGCGGTGTTGGGATGGGACCAGGCCCGGCGACAGAAGGAGATCGAGGCGTACCGGCTGGAAGTCGAGCCGATGCGCCGCTTCAGCACGGAGTGACCGCGGTCCTCGCGCTCGATCAGGGGACGACCGGCTCGAGCGCCATCGTCTTCGACGAGGCGGGCGCGATCCGGGGAAGCGCCGATCGCGAGATCAGGCAGTCGTACCCCGCGTCAGCGCACGTCGAACACGATCCGGATGAGATCTTCGCGACGACGGTCGCGGTCGGACGCGATGCGCTCGCGCGCGCCGGCATCGCGGCGAAAGAGCTCGCCGCCATCGGCATCACCAACCAGCGCGAGACGACTGTCGTCTGGGAACGCGCGACAGGCCGTCCGATCCACCCCGCCGTCGTCTGGCAGAGCCGGGCAAGCGCCGCGATCTGCGAACGACTTCGCGCCGCTGGTCACGAGAAGCTGGTCCGCGAGCGGACCGGGCTCGTGATCGACGCCTACTTCTCCGGCACGAAGATCCGATGGATCCTCGATCAGGTCCCAGGCGCGCAGAAGCGGGCCGAGGCCGGCGAGCTCGTGTGCGGAACGGTCGACACGTGGCTCGTCTCGAACCTCACCGGCGGCCGCACACACGCGACCGACGTCTCGAACGCATCCCGAACGATGGTGTTCGACATCCATCGCCAGGCCTGGGACGACGACCTCCTCGCGTTGCTCGGCATCCCGCGCTCGATGATGGCCGCGCCGGTGCGGTCGAGCGGCGTCGTCGCGGAGACCGATCCGAAGCACTTCGGCGCGCCGGTACCGATCGCGGGGATCGCAGGAGACCAGCAGGCCGCGCTATTCGGTCAGACGTGCTTCGCGCCGGGCGAGGCAAAGAACACGTACGGGACCGGCTGCTTCCTCCTCGTGAACACCGGCGACCGTGCTGCTTCGGCGAGCGGCGGGCTCCTCACGACGATCGCGTGGGACATCGGCGCCGGCGTCCGCTACGCACTCGAGGGAAGCGCGTTCACCACCGGAGCAGCGGTGCAGTGGTTGCGCGACGGACTCGGCATCATCGCGACGGCCGCAGAGAGCGAGGCGCTGGCGACCAGCATTTCCGGCAACGACAACGTGTACCTGGTGCC